>JAGCLY010000088.1 GCA_017646745.1 Clostridia bacterium | reverse complement strand
TACAAGAGCTTTTGGCTCGCATTTACCGATACTATTATGTTCTCGGTTATAATGGTTCCCATTGCAATTCTGCTGCCTCTGGGTCTTGCGATTCTTGTTAATCAGAAGCCCCCCGGATACAAGCTGTTCAGAGCACTTATTTATATGCCCTCTATCGTTCCCCTGACTGCGGCAGGTACTATTTTCACACTGCTGTTTATGTCAAAGTCGCAGAACGGTCTTCTGGCAGAATTCTTTGGCATCGATATTATGTGGTTTATCGATACATGGTTCAAATTTGACCTGTTTGGCAAGGAGATTGAGATAGTATACGCCTGGATTCCCATCTTCTTCATGTGCTTATGGGGAGGCTGGGGAGGCAACTTCATCATTCTCAGTGCGGGACTGCAAAACGTTCCGAAGCATCTTTACGAGGCTGCTGATATTGACGGCTGCTCATCATGGCGCAAGATTCTTAACGTAACCATTCCGGGCATCAAGCCGCAGCTTGTTTTGTGTCTGTTCACAACCATTCTCGGCTATCTTGGACTCTACGGTCAGAACTACGTGCTTTCGGGCGGCGGACCCTCTATCGCTGCGATTGCAAGTATGCCCGCAGGCGGAAAGACCTCAACTCTTATGTACTTTATTCAGGATATAGTAGCGAATAATCTGCAGTTCAAATCCAGTCTTTACGGTCTGGGTGCTGCGGCGAGCCTTGTGTTCGCATTGTTCGCAGGAATTATCTCGGGCATTCAGATGTATATCACCCGAGAGAAGAAAACCGGCACGAAAATTTCGGAGGCATATAACAAATGGCACGAAATAAGATAACATCAGAGCAGTACATCGGCTTCCGTAAAAAGAAGCAGCTTGGCGAAAAAAAGAAGGTAAACGTTACCAAGATAGCCGCCTTCGTCTTTTTGCTCGTGTTTTGTATAGTTTGGCTGTCTCCCTTTGTAATTATGTTCTTCGGCTCGCTTCGAGGATATTCGGACACCATGCTCTATCCAAAGGAGCTGTTCTATCCTCACAGCGGCTACACTCTTGAAAACTATGAGATGCTTTTGACAGGCAAGCTGCCCGAGGGCATTGGACAGGCTAACACCGTTCAGGACTATAAGATCGGCAGATGGTTCTTAAATAGCTGCTTCAGCGCTATCGGCGGAACGCTTCTTTATCTTCTTGTAGCCTCTCTTGCAGCCTACTCCTTCACATTCATAGATTTCAAGTACCGTAATCTGTTATTTGCGGCAATCGTTGCGTCGATGATAATTCCCGGCGCTGCCACCGCCGTAGGTAACCAATCCATGGTTTATTCAATGGGACTTAACAGGTCTCTGTTGGCGCTGATTATCCCCGGCCTTGGCGGAGTATACGGAATGTATCTTATCAAGACCTTCTTCGAGTCTATACCGAAGGATCTTATTGAGTCTGCCAAGATGGACGGATACAGCAACTTCAAGATTTTCTACAAGATCGTTTTGCCTCTTGGCAAGACAGTTCTCTTCGTTCAGGGTTTGTTCGGATTTATGGGCGGTTGGAACGATCTTATTTGGCCCCAGATGCTTTACGGAGCAAAGGATACCGATCTGTGGACTTTGCAGGTTGGTATGGCGTACATTATCAATAACTCAAAGACAAGTAACCTTATCGGCTCGGCGCTTGCAGGCGGTGTAATCTGCCTTCTGCCCGTGCTTGTAATGTACATTATTGCTCAGGATAAGATCATTGAGGGTATGTCCAGCAGTGGAATTAAAGGATAAAAAGGAGAAGATCAGATGGTTAATACAGAAAACAAGCCCATTGACGGTAGCTGTGTTGTACCTGTTAAGGAAGCAGGCAAGACCTTAAAAAATGCAGGATACAAGATATCAAACAGTGAAATTGATGCCTTTGTATCCCTTAAGGATATTAACAAAATTTACCCCAACGGAGTTCAGGCGGTTTACGACTTTAATATGGACATCTCCGAGAAGGAGTTTATCGTTCTCGTCGGTCCCTCCGGCTGCGGTAAGTCCACAACTCTGCGTATGATCGCAGGCCTTGAGGAAATAACCAGCGGTTATTTGTATATCGACAAGGTTCTGTCCAATTATACCAGCAGTAAGGACCGCGACATTTCAATGGTATTCCAGAATTACGCGCTCTATCCACAGATGACCGTATTTGATAACATTGCTTTCCCCCTTCGTGCACGTAAGTACAGAAGACCCATGGAGGCAACCGTTATAAAGGCGTGGGATCAGGCAGTAGAGGTTGTTGAAACCAGACTTGGAGAACTTACCGATGCAATTAAGAATGCAAAGGACAAGGCACTGAATTTCGGAACTGTAGTTGAATATGTTGCAACTAAGCTTAAAATTTGTGACGAGGCTGCAAAGATACTTTGCAAAGCCAAGCTTTCCTCTGTAGAGGAAATTAAAAACACCGCAAAGGTGAAGTGCGAGGAGGAGAGAGCAAAGCTGTCCTCTAAGGGCTATGAAATTGACGGTGAGTACCGTCTTACCAAGGGCGGTGAGATTCAGTATCACTACGTTAAGATGAGCCGTGAGGAGATCAGAGCGAGAGTATTCGAGGCTGCTGAGATCCTTGACCTTGGTCCCTATCTTGACAGAAGACCTAAGGAACTTTCGGTCGGTCAGATGCAGCGTGTTGCGCTTGGCCGTGCTATCGTTCGAAATGCAAAGCTCTTCCTAATGGATGAGCCCCTCTCCAACCTTGATGCTAAGCTGAGAGTACAGATGCGCTCCGAGATCGTCAGAATTCACGAGCAGATCGGCGCAACCACCATCTACGTAACTCACGACCAGACCGAGGCTATGACCATGGCAACCAAGATCGTTGTTATGAGCAAGGGTTGGGTACAGCAGATCGGCACACCTCAGGAGATCTATTGCAATCCCAAGAATATCTTCGTGGCAACCTTCATCGGTTCGCCTGCAATGAATATTTTTGACGCCGAGTATGACAACGGCAAGCTTGTGTTCTCTAACGGATACGAGGTTTCTCTCTCCGAGGAGTACAAGGCACGTCATAAAGCATTCTACGAGGCAAAGATTTCCGAGCTTCGAAGAATGCTCTCCACCGACGACTTCAAGAAGATGCATGCACTTAAGGTGCTTGACAAGCTCCTTTATGCTAATGACGGTGCAGATCCCTCGCTTGACGTGGACGGCGCACTTGGTGAGATCCTTGAGATACTTCAGGGTGTTGATTGCGTAGAGCAGATTAAGACTCTTATTTCCGAGGGCAAGGCTGCTCAGTCGCCCAAGGCTGTGAGAGCATGGCTGCTTAAGATCAGAGAGCCTCTTCTCTCCTTTGAGAAGATACCCTCCGAGGATATCGGCATGCTTCATAATGCACAGGTATTCAGCAAGGAGGAGATTGTCGTAGACGATACTCTCTATTACCAGAAGCCTAAGAAGAACAACAAGAAGAGCGTTAAGGTGAACGTTAACCTTAACTCCACCGACATTGAGTTTGTAAACAATCTTTACGAGGTGGCAGTAGGCCTTCTTAATAAGTTCGAGGCAGCTCTTTCGGGCAAGCATCCTATCAGAGTGGGTATAAGACCCGAGGACATCGTTCTTGATGCCGAGACAAGCGGCAACAAGACCGACAAATTTGTGGTTAATGCAAACATCGTTGAGCTTCTCGGCAGCGAGCTGCTGGTTCACTCGGAGTTTGCAGGTGCAAATCTTATAGCTAAAATTTCGACAGGCGTATTAATTAAGCCTCATACCGATGTTGAATTAGCATTGAAACAGGATAAGATTCTTATCTTCGACGAAAGCTCGGGTGACAGAATCTGATGATAAAACACATAATCGGAGGTTTACTTATGCGTAAAATTGTATCGATATTTATAATAATCACCGTTCTTCTTGCTCTCCTCACGGGATGTAAGGAGCCGGTGGTTGAATATCCCGAAAATGTAGTGTCAGAGCTGACCGAGGATGTTGACTATGTTGATCACACCTCTACATATGACGGCGAGGGACTCTCATATAACGAGAGCATGTGGTACGTTAATATGCTTGAGGACGTTCCTCTGGCCGACCCGCAGGTATTTGCTGAGGACGGTGTTTATTACATAGTAGGCACCAGCGACAGAGATAACAACGTTGTTGACTGCTACACTACCGAGGATTTTATTACTTACGAAAAGCATCTTGGAATATATAATCCTGCAAGCTTTGATGGCTGGGAGGCGAAAAAGGCTGAGGTCTATGCTCCCGAAATTTACTGCTTCGACGGAATTTATTATATGTATTACAGTGCCTTTGATAAGGACGGCATCCGTCGTAACAGTGTTGTAATGGCAGATAATCCCATCGGCCCCTATCAGCCTATTCAGAAGGGCAGTGTTAACGGACTTGCACAGCCCGTATTCCTTGATAAAAACGAAAGATTCGGTGTGCTTGATATTACAGTATTCGTTGATGACGACGGACAGATGTATATGTATTACAGCGTGGCCGACAACGAAGGTCAGCACATTGTAGGAGTTAAACTGAAGAATCCCTATGAGGCAGATTGGTCTACCTACACTAAGTTGGTTATGCCCGGCGCCCTTAATTCTGCTAACTCTATTTTGAAGCCTCTTGCCTGGGAGATGTACAGAGACGGCAAGCCCATCGTTGAGGCACCCTATATGATCAAGTCGAATGGCAAGTATTATATGACCTATTCGGTAAACGGCTGCTGGAACAAGTTCTACAACGTTTGCTATGCGGTATCCGATTCGCCTCTCGGTAATTACGAGAAGCCCTATACTTCTGGCGGTCAGTGGACCAACCTTCTTCTCGGTTATCCCGGCACCAACATTCCAAACTCCAATGTGTTCAATCAGTGGGCGGGATTTGCATCGGGTACGGCTCATCATTGCTTCTTTAATATTGGCGATCAGATCATGATCGGCTATCACGCACATCAGAACCGTGATAACAACTCAAGATACGAGGAGCGATATTTCGCATTTGATTACCTTCACTTTGACGAGAATGGCGTCCCCTTCTGTAACGGTCCTACCTACTCGGTACAGCCTCTTCCCGAGAACATCAGCGGATACAAGAACGTAGCTGCTTCGGCTGAGGTTAGGTCCAAGAACGTTACTAATGACAAGGCTATCAACGATAACTACATCGTGGATTGCTACAACCTTAAGGGCGAGGAAAGCAAGGAGGTTTCCCTCGGCACAGGATATTCCTTCATCGAGCTTAAGTTTGATAAGGAGTATGAGATCGGCGGTATTGCAATTTACAACAGCGCTTACTATGATAAGGTTATTCACGAGATCGAGTATATCGACTTCGGCAACGGCAACGTAGTTAATTATGCTCAGTTCTGTGGCGATCAGTATATCAACGACGGTCAGAGCTTCGTATTCCCCGGCAGTGCATTTACAGTTGAATTCCTTAAGACCTTCAAGGCAGATCACGTTGTTATCTGCGTAAAGACAGAGAGCGCAGCTGCCCTTAACGAAATCGTAGTTTTGGGTAAGTAAGGAGGTTAATATGAAAAGATTATAGCAATTTTACTTATTATCGCATCTATTTCGACTCTTGCATCCTGTAAGGATAAGAATCCCGACAAGGGCAATACACCCGACGAGGG
>JAGCLY010000087.1 GCA_017646745.1 Clostridia bacterium | reverse complement strand
TTTTTATTGAAAATATAATTTTTATTAAAAGGGTTGATTTTTGTTTAATTTTGTGTTATAATGCTATCGAAATAAAATATAGCTTATCAAGAGTGGCGGAGGGACTGGCCCTGTGAAGCCCGGCAACCTGTATTTTCAAGGTGCTAAATCCCGATAGATGAGTATTGCTCAAAAGCTCGGGAGGAATGTCGCCTTCCGAGCTTTTGATATGTAAGTAATGAAAGGAAAAGATATGAAAAAGATTCTCTTTACATCCGAGTCGGTTACCGAAGGACATCCCGACAAAATTTGTGACAAAATATCCGACGCTATTCTTGATGAAATGCTTGCCCAGGACCCTATGTCCCGTGTTGCTTGCGAGAGCTTTGCAACCACAGGTATAATCACCGTTATGGGTGAGATCACCACTAATGCCAGCGTTGATATTCAGAAGATCGTTCGTGATACCGTTGCTGAGATCGGCTATGACAGAGCAAAGTATGGCTTTGATGCTACTACCTGTGCGGTGCTTAGCTCTATCCATGCGCAGAGCGAGGATATCGCTCTCGGCGTTGACAAGTGCCTTGAGGCGAAGGAGGGTGAGTACGACGAGCTCGATACCGGAGCCGGTGACCAGGGTCTTATGTTCGGTTATGCTTGTGATGAAACTCCCGAGCTTATGCCTTTGCCCATTTCTCTTGCTCATAAGCTGGCAAAGCGCCTTACTGAGGTTAGAAAGAACGGCACACTTAATTACCTTCGTCCTGATGGAAAGACCCAGGTTACCGTTGAGTATATCGACGGTGTTCCCAGTCGCATTGATACTATCGTAGTTTCCTCTCAGCATTCTGCCGAGATAGATTCTGCTACTATTCGTAAAGATATTATTGACAAGGTTATTCTTCCTACCATTCCCAAGGAGCTTATTGACGGCAAGGTTAATATCTACGTTAACCCCACCGGTCGTTTTGTAATCGGCGGTCCTCAGGGTGATACAGGTCTTACCGGTAGAAAGATCATCGTTGATACCTACGGCGGTTACTCTCGCCA
This sequence comes from Clostridia bacterium, assembly GCA_017646745.1. GTDB lineage: Bacteria > Bacillota > Clostridia > Oscillospirales > CAG-272 > UBA1740. The sequence continues at coordinate 23,366 of JAGCLY010000087.1, read as the reverse complement.
CGGTGGCGGAGCATTCTCCGGAAAAGACCCTACCAAGGTTGACCGTAGTGCATCCTATGCAGCAAGATATGTTGCCAAGAATATTGTTAAGGCAGGCCTTGCAAAGAAGTGTGAGGTTCAGATCGCATATGCTATCGGTATTGCAAAGCCCGTATCGGTTATGATCGATACCTTCGGCACAGCAACCGTTGCAGAGGAGAAGATTGTTGACGCAGTAAACCAGCTCGTTGATCTTCGTCCCGCCGCTATTATCAAGAAGTTTGAGCTTCGCAAGCCTATTTACAAGCAGCTTGCCGCTTACGGTCACATGGGTCGTGAGGACCTTGGCGTTAAGTGGGAGGAGTGCGACATTGCAGATAAGCTTGCCGCGCTTTGCAAGTAATTCAATAAACAAAATCAAGGGTGCGACCGATTGGTCGCACCTTTTTTTACTATAAAAAAGGGACGCGGATGCGTCCCTTTAGTGTTTATTGATTATTCTGCGTAGTTGTAACCGAATACAAAGCCCATGTTGTTCATGTAAAAGGCAGCGTAATCACCCATTCCAAGAGCAACCTTGTTCATTGCATCCATAGTAGGATCGCCGGTGAGAGCAGACTGCCAAGCGGTACCGTTATATACGGAAATACCACCTGCATAGGTGTTAAGAACAGGAGCCTTACCAGCGTATGCGCCTATGGCATTTGCAACATTCTGGTCACCGTAACCTACGGTTCCGCCAGCAACGCTGGGGGAGGTCTTATCGTCGTTCATGTTGAGGTATGCGGTTCCACCGATAGTAAGCTTACCGTCGAGATCGGTTGTGCCATTCATAGCCTCGGCAGGATTGGTGCTACTTGCAATGTTAACCATGATAATGTTCATATAGGTTACACCGGAAGCAGTATTGCCGTTTTCGTCAAATTGAGTAGAGAAGCTGCAGGTAGGATTAACGTCACGTCTATAAAGCATTGCCAAGCCCTGAAGCTGTGCTGCAGTACCGTCTACACCCATAGACTTGAACCAAGCTTCCTCACCGGTAACATAGGTCCAGATTTCGGTATTCGCATCAATGCTAACCTGTGCGCCACTCTTAGAGCCACAAGCATACTCAGCATACTTCTGCTGTGCAATGATAACGGGACCACCGCACTTGGTTACCTTAGAATTGGTTATATTAAGGGTTGCGGGAGTGTATACGTTTGCGGGATCAACGTAAATGCATCCTTCTCCAAGGAAATGGTTTGCAATCTCGTTAGAGGAGAAGATATAGATATGATTCTGCCAGGAGTTGTAAAGCTTGCTGTGGTCAAGGTTTACTACGGTAAAGTCAGAGTCGATTGCAAGGCTGATATAGAATGCCTCAACGTTAACATCGTTGAAGTTAACAGTCTGGAAGAGCGACTTAATACCGATAAGACCACGCTTGTCACGGTCAGCGGTGAATACGTCATCCTTGTTAGGATGGTTATCTCTCAGGTAGAGATCATGGATGTTAGTTGTAAAGTTCTCATACATCTGACGGTAGGGATCATCTTCTGCAACAACAACAGGACCGGCAAAGCCGAAGAGGGAAGACTGAGAAACGCCATCTCCGTTACCGTAGGTACCCTGTTCAGTAACGTTAGGTACATTGAAGGAGTTGATTGTATAGTGGTTGCCGTAGAAGTTAAACACTCCTGTGGGGCTGTAGTTCACATGATAGAATACACGTGTACCATCGATAAGATCGTTGCTGCGTTCGCCGCCTGCGAAGTATTCAGCAGGAAGATCCTCGCGCTGGATGATAAGGTCGTTGTGTATAACCATACCTGCAAGGTTGTGCGCGGGTCTGGGAGCCTTGTTGCTACCTGCAAGATATTCGTCAACAATCTGCTTCTGTGTTTTTTCACCCGGAACAAACTCGCTCTGGTATACACTTTCACGGTTGGTAAGATAGTTAAGCTCCCAAGCCTCATATACGTTGTAACCATCTACAACGGTTACGGTGAGCTCTCTGGTCATTTCAGCCTCTCTGCCGGAAACACCGTTAGCAGGTCTGGTCTTAATAGTAAAGGTTTTGTCAACAGCAGTATCGGAGAAGTCTACACTGTTGTTCTTTGCATCGATTGTATAGTAGCTTGCATCAGCAGGAGCACCGTCAAGAAGGATCTCAAAGTGAGAGGTATAAGAGAAGTTACCGTCAACAACCTGACCGGATGCGTTGAGAATAGTAAGAACAAGCTTGAATTTGAAGCCGTTGTCATCACCAACGAAGTAGTTCTGGTTAGGATTAAGGAACTGTGCCTTCTTAGACTCGTGAGTTCTGATCGATTCGGGAACGTCAACGGCGATGATGATGAAGTCCTCATCGGGGTTATAAACAACTACACCAAGAGGAGTGGAGGTGCTGCCACCGTAGGATGCGGTGATGTAGTAGGGAACAGCTGCGTTGTCAACAACGGGGTTAACGGTATCTACCTTAACTGCAGAGCTGTCAACTGTTACACCGTCTGCAATGCTTCTTTCAACCATGCTGCCATCACTACATGTGATGAGCACAGTAAGCTTGCTGGTGTCGTAGTCGGTGTTAATGGGGTGCTTGGTAAGTGCTGCGGTTGCGTTAATGGTCATAGAGGTGATGCCAAGAACCTTTACCTCGTAAGTTGCCTTAATGCTTGCATCAAGGTTATAGGTAGCAGTAATTGTATATGTGCCTGCAGCTGTAATTGCGGGAATATCGAAGCTAAGGTCAGCGGCATGAATAGTCTTGCTGGTACCGTTATTATAAGATGCGGTAGCCTTAACCATTGCGGTGCTGATCTTGTCACCAATCACGATTATTCTATCCTCGTTGCCGGTAGCCGTGATGGTCATAGAGGTGATGGATGCGGGCTCGGTGGAAAGTCTGAGAGTTGCGGTCTTGCCCTGATAAGAAACAACAACGGTGTTGCCATTCTGCTCAATAGTAAGATCTTCAAGGTTAATAGCAAGTCTGGATCCGTTATTGTAAAGTGCGTAAACCATCATACCGGTGGGATCAAACGCAGTACCCTCTACGATAAGGGTATCAACGGTATCACCGTCGATCTCAATGCCGGTAAGAATAATCTCGTTAACTACTACGGGAACATCAACGCTCTTGTTGGTATAGGTAATGTGAAGGTTATATGTTCCTGCGGCTGCGGTATTAACCTGATCAGCATTGATCTTAATGTTGTGGTTAACAGAGGAATCAAGAATCTCAGAGGTACCGTCGGAATAGTTGGCAATAATCTTGATCTGGCTGTAGTTAAGAGTTGCGCCAACGTAAATTGTCGAAGGAAGACCGGAGAAATAAGAGATGCTAACAAGCTCTCTGGTTACGGTATCGATAGACTTATCCTTTACGGTAATCTGAACAGAGGTAGTATAGCCCTCATAAGAAATCTCAAGAGTTTTCTTACCGGCTACAGAGGTGTCGAGGTTACCAAACGTAAGCTCGGAACCGTCAACCTCCTTGGTAGATTCATCGTTATACACGATGGTTGCGGTTACGCCCGAGAAGTCGGGTGCTTCGTTAAGCTCGTACTCGGTCTTAAGGTTGTGAACAATAATGTTCGAAACCTCCTTCTGACCACGAATACAACCGGTCAGAATAATGCTGAGCGTAAGCATGAGAAGAAGAACAAGAGATAAACTTTTTTTCATTTTTTTTGCTCCATTTCTGTCTTTCGACGTTTTATTTTTTTGTAATTAATAACAAATGATCTGAATGCTGTCACTTATGGACGTACCGTCAGCGGCAGTGATGGTGATTATTACAGCACCGGGTGCAGTAAAGGTTACCAACCCTTTTTCATCTACCGACACGTAGTTCTTCTGCTTATCGTAGTCGAAGGTTACGGCGGCGTTGGTAACGTTTTCCGGTGTGATCTTCCATACCAGCTGGTACTGACCGCCACCGTTTTCATCAGGGGTAATTCGGATGTATTTTGTTCCATCCGTCTTATAGCTGGCATTTTCTTCAATGATCTCAATCTGCTGCACGTAAATTATTTCGTTAAAGGTTTTACTCTTTATACCGAACAGTGTTACTGCTATGATCGAGAGGCCATATATCATGGCGATTATAATTACAACAGATTTTTTCATTTATTTCTCCTTATAATAAAGCTTGATTTTGGAGAAGTACGTATATACTCTGCAAATCGCACATGCAAGGGCTACAAAGAAGAATTTGATATATACACTATCAAGTAACAGGGATTCTGTGATCTTGATAGAGCTGATAGCATCGGATTTGTCCATAAGCAGAAGCATGGTTACACCGGCAGTGAGGAATGAAATGATGAAGGCGGATAACGTAGCCTTGGTTTCATTGGGGTTGCTATCGGATGCACCCACGGTTGCATATATCTCATACTGCGGATTCATAATATCAAGCTCTGCGCAGAACAGCGCGTGGGCAATATACGCAAATATAATGCTGAGCATAAGGAACACCGCATTGATCGAACCGATGTTAGAGGATGTTACAAGAATAAAGGTAGTAGCAATGAGGGCCAGAAGGCAGAATATCATATCGGGCAGCAGCTTGGAGAAGAGCAGTATAGATGCCTTGGTGGGCTGTGTCTTAATAAGATATGCGGCACGACCGTCTCTGGAATATATGCTTGCCAGTGGGCTGTTTGCATTAAGGGCAATCAGCATAATGATCATTACGTTGAAGGTTGTTACAAGCGTGTCACCCATCTCATCTGTGTTCATGGCAAAGAAGAGTCTGTTGAGCAGGAACGTGAGAAGGGGAATTGCTACAAGTACACCTACGTTGTTGAACATTCTACCGGGGTTTTTAATCGCAATTATCGACTCGGTAATAAATGTTGTAATCATCTTGCTGTGGAGTCTGTTCTTCTTTGCCTTAACAACCTTCTTAAGATACTCGAAGGGGGTGCTGGCCATCTTGTAGAAGAGAGGCAGGGCAACAAGAAATACAAGACCGAACAGGGCTGCTGTGATACCGAGCAGCAAAAGGAATCTCAATGCGATGATTCCAATGGGGAAGGTAACGTAAAGCAGACCCTCGCCAAGGAACATGGCAGTCATATCATAGAAGAACTTGAACTTTATGGGGTAAACCTCGTTGAGCAGCTGCTGGATCTCAAGGGTGATCAGCGGCCAGGATGCACGAAGGTCGAGGTTCTTAGGAATAAGCGATACAGCGTAGAACAAAGCAATTACAACCGCGGTAACGCTAACAATAAGAGTACCGATCTGAAGATATCTGTTCTGCCTGAAGATGTTGGATATCCACATTGCGGGGATTGATAAAAGCGCCGCAAGAGATACGGTAAAGAGCGAAATAAATACAAAGCAGACTAAAAGCCAGATGTATGCAAAGAAGGAATACTGATGAAGGATAAAGAATGCAACGAACAGGGGGATCATAAAGTTGAAGTTCCTCTTAAGCTCAAAGGCAAAGAAGATGATCAGCTTTGACAAGAATACCTGCACGGGCTTACAGGGAAGTGTAAGCAGAATTGCATTATCCCTTGCAAAATACATAGCCTGTGTGAGTCCGACTGTACAGGACACAATGGATGAGATCAGCAGCACTCCAAATGCTACCGACATCAACGTTGTGGGAGTTCTCTGAACGTAGTTGAATACACCGAGATAGTTTATCAGGAAAAGTACTACAACAAATGCTCCGGTTACAACGGCAAACTTCAGTAGGGAAAATATTACCGAGGTAAGCAGCTTAAAAGGATTTATACCCTCGAGCTCAAGGCTTTTAAGGTTAAGCTTTTCCTTTAGCTGCATCTTTACTAAGGTGATTAAATTTTTCATACCTCTGCGCCACCTGCTGCGGGAACGGTAATGCCTAAAATGTCGTCACCGTTAATGCTAACGAGAGGTGCGTCCTCTTCGGCATAAATAGTATCAAGGTAGAATTGCTCAAGGTCGATCTTTCTCGCTTCAAGCTCTGCTACGGTTGCCGCAGCACGGATCTTACCCTTTTTGATAATGGCGATCTTGTCACAGATCTTCTCAACAACGTCGATGATGTGAGAGGAGAAGAATACGATATTGCCCTTTGCGGCATGCTCCTTCATACACTCCTTAACCTCGTGAATACTTGTGGGGTCAAGACCGGTAAGGGGCTCGTCAAGAATCCATACCTTGGGGTTGTGCACAAGAGCCGCCATGATAGCGATCTTCTGCTTCATACCGTGAGAATAGGTCTTCATCTGGTTGTCAAATGCACCCTGAAGCTGGAAGCGACTAACCATTCTTTCAATGGTCTCGTTACGCTCTGCCTGACCGACATTGTAAAGGTCTGCGATGTAGTTGATATATTCACGTCCGGTAAGGTTTTCATAAAGGGCATAGTGGTCGGGAACGAAGCCGAGGTTAAGCTTAGCCTGTACCGACTGCTTCTCTACGTCGTAGCCACAGATCTCTATGCTGCCGGAGGTGATTGTCTGAATTCCAACAACGCTTTTAATAATTGTAGATTTTCCTGCGCCGTTAGGGCCGAGGAAGCCGAAGATCTCTCCACCCTTAACGTTGAAGGAGGCATGATCTACAGAATAGTGCTTGTTTGCACCGTATTTTTTAGAAAATTCCTTGAGTACAAGGCTGGGTGATCCGTCGCCGCTGATGGGAGCATCAATAGGTCTGTCGCCAAGGAATTCTTTGAAATCTTTTTCCATTTTCTTAAAATCTCTTTCTCTAAGTCTTCTGTCCTCGGCCTTGTCCCAAAGGGTGAACAAGAGTGCATACAGGAACCACATTCCGGCAGAAATTGCAACGTAAACAAGGAAGAACAGGAATTGGTAAAGCGGGTAGAACGTAAGTGTACGTCCACCGAGCTCAACGGTTGCGGAAATATTTTTAATTGCTTCGGCCCAGGGACCAAGCTTGCCAACGATGAAGTCACCGTTGAGGAAGAAGAAGTCTGTGTCACCAAACCACGCGTTAAGGAACAGAACAAGCAGGAAGTAGCAGCAGAAGGCAACTTGAGAATAAAGCCACTCCTTGAACTTCGGACGCTTGAACAGCTTAAGTGCTATAAGAAGCACGGGCATGAAGAATGCGGGGTAATGGTTAACCCAGTAATTTACACGCTCAAAGGCAAGTGCGTTGACTGTCGAGCTTGTGTTCGGCATTGTCATCGCAAGGAATGCGCCCATAACGTTGATGAATAAGCAGAAGTTGTACAGCTTGTCCATCTTGAAGATGAGACAAAGGGGAATAATGAACATCGCTGTGTTACAAAGGTGAAGAGGCCAATGTCTTACGGAAGCAAAGTTGTGAAGCTCCCAGTAAGAGAGATATGTCCAGAGCAATGCCATTGTGAGGTAGATCATAGCAAAGCGCTTGATCTCGTACGATTTATCCTTAAGTGCGTGGAATATAAGGAAGGGGATAATAATCGAGAAGTAAAGAACGATTCTGTGTGCCTCGGTTAAATTTTCAATTTTAACAGTCTGATCAAGATAACCGATAAGAGCCTGAGGAACGTATGCAGGCATTATCGCAAGAATTGCAAAGGGAAGTGCGGTAAGCATTCTGCGAACAGCATTGCGGTTGGGGAGCTTAAGGTTGTTTCTAAGCACACTTGAAAGTCCGATGGAGATTGCAAGGGCAAGCTCAATAACCATAACGGGGAGACGGCTGTCACCGGAGGTAAATGCATTCTTGCCAATAATTCCGGTAGCATATATGTCAAACAGCGCAATATCTAAAAAAAGAACAGGGAGAGAGAAGAATTTTACAATATTCGACAAAGTATCGATTTTATAAAATTCATTCATTATTATTGTTAATAAGGCAGCCCAGGTGAACCATATCAGCAATATTGAAATAATTGTGAGATGTATTTCGTCACCGAAGGGGATCTCTTGTCCAGGAATAAGGGTCATATTAAGACCTCTTATCCACATAACTGCCTCGTGTTTAACCAAGTATCTGTATACCGATATCGGTACTATGGCTAAGGCGATTATTTTCCGGATTTTAGGAAAAACAGGCAAGCCATTTGCAAAATATAAGCCGGCTGTAATTGCAGCCGCCGAGAAAAGAATAATTAATGCGTAAGTTAAAGCCATACAAACCTCAAAGCTATATATTGAACATGCAGAAATGTTCATAGTAAATTACATTAACATTATACACTACGCGATATATTATGTCAATAATTTGAATTCTTAAATATTATTAAATCGTATTAATAAAAAAAGAAAAAGGAGTGTAAAATGCACTCCTTTTTATGGATGTAAAATGTATGAATTAGTTGTCAAGATCAATCATTTTTTGTCCGCTTAACTGGGCACTGCCAACAGCGGTAAAGGGAATTCCAAGATGATCGTAGGCAAGCTTAGTAACGCATCTGCCGCGAGGGGTTCTGGCGAGGAAGCCTATCTGCATAAGATACGGCTCGTAAACATCCTCGATGGTTACCGTTTCTTCACCGACGGTAGCCGCCAGTGTGTCAAGTCCAACCGGACCACCTGCGTAATATTTAATGATTGCCTCAAGCAATCTTCTATCTATGTTATCAAGGCCGAGCTCGTCAATCTCAAGAGCCTCAAGGGCGTATTTTGCAATATCCGAGGTTATTGTGCCATTTCCTTTAACAAGAGCGAAATCTCTTACGCGCTTAAGCAATCTGTTTGCAATTCTGGGGGTTCCTCTGGAGCGTGAAGCTATGCTGTATGCGCCCTCTTCGGTAATTGAAATATCAAGAATGCTTGCCGAACGCTTAACGATTGTAGCCAGCTCCTCGGGAGTATAAAGCTCAAGCTTTAACAGGACTCCGAATCTGTCACGAAGAGGTGTGGTTAGCTGACCTGCACGTGTGGTTGCGCCAATAAGAGTGAAGCGGGGAATAGGCATATGAATGGTTCTGGCGCTGGGTCCTTTACCTATTATAATATCAATAGCGTAATCCTCCATAGCGGGGTAGAGAATTTCCTCAGCCACTCTGGAAAGTCGATGTATCTCGTCAATAAACAGCACATCACCGGGTGCAAGATTGGTCAAAATAGCTGCAAGATCTCCGGCTTTTTCAATAGCAGGGCCAGAGGTGGTTCGAATATTTACTCCCATTTCATTTGCTATAATTGAAGAAAGGGTTGTTTTACCAAGACCGGGAGGGCCGTAAAGCAAAACATGGTCAAGGGCCTCTGATCGAAGCTTTGCACTTTCTATGTAAACACTCAGATTTTCCTTAGCCTTTTCCTGACCGACATATTCATTTAAAATTTTTGGGCGAAGACAGTTTTCAACCTCGCCGTCTGCGCCTGCATCATATTCATTTGAAAGAATTCGATTTTCATAATCAAATTCGTTGATTTCTTCCATCATAAAATAAATATCCTTTCGGTCTTATCTTGCCAACTTTTTAAGGGCAAGCTTAATTATTTCACCTGCATCGGAGATCGAGGGATCGATTCCTTTAAGAACGGACAGAACTGTATTTTTGTCATAGCCAAGAACCAACAAAGCCTCCGAGGCCTCGGAAAGTGCGGAATTCGACACAAAAGACGGGGCAGAAATAGATACAGAACCAGTACTATTAGATGTGCCGAACATTTCCTGAGACATTTTATCCTTAAGCTCAAGCACGATTCTAGCTGCTGATTTAGCGCCTATTCCGGGCGATTTTGCTATAGCCTTGGTGTCCTCGGTGCATATAGCGATAGCCAGCTTGTCAGGGGTCATGGTAGAAAGGATACTCATAGCAGCCTTTGGCCCAATTCCACTTACACTTGTAAGTCTGTTAAAGCACTCCTTTTCCTCATAAGAGCCAAAGCCGAACAATTCGACATCTCCTTCTCTTACTGCAAGGTGTGTATAAAGCTTAACCTGTTTACCAAGCTTGGACATCATCGTCTCTGATGTGATATAGCTGACGGTCAGCTTATAGCCGACGCCGCCGCAATCTATAACGCAGGTTGAAAGATCTCTGTATGCAAGCTCTCCGCTTAAATAGTAAAACATTTTTCTTCCTTTCAAATAATCTTTTCCTAACAAAGCTCCAATATATGCCATTATATGACAACTATTGTTTGCAAAACACGGGTTATTTTGATAAAATTCAAAAAATACAACTTGTTGTTGAATGCAAAAATCTGTCAACAAGTATTGCATCTTGGCCGCTTTGTTCTTTCGTACGATAATATCATACCATAAAACTGGATTTTTTTCAAGGAGTTATATAAAAAATGTTTCTTGACAAAACCCCATCAAATGAATAAAAATGCGTTTTATATGCAAAAAAAGTAAAAAATCGGTTGACATCTTTAAAAAATTATAGTATAATAAATTAATTTTATTTTATTTTGCGAGGAATTTATTATGCAAAGAAAATTGGCAAGAGAAAACGCATTTATTCTTATCTTTGAAAGCATCTGCAAGAAAGACGAAACTGCCGAGGAAATTTTTGAGAAGGCTACCATTATCAGAGGCCTTGAGGTTGATGATTACGTAAAAAATGTATTTTTTGGCTCTTACGAAAATTCACTGAAAATCGAAGAAGCTATGGAAAAGCATTTTAAGGGCTGGAAGAAGGAGAGAATTTCTCCTGTTTCTATGGCTACTCTCAGACTCGGCTGCTATGAGATTATGTTTATGGATGACATTCCCTCAAAAGTTAGCATTAACGAGGCTATTGAGATTTCTAAAAAATATGATGACGAAAAATCCTATGCCTTTGTAAACGGTGTGCTTAACGCAGTTGCTAAGGATTATGCAAAAAATGACTGATACCATTGTACTTGGTATAGATACGAGCAATTACACGACCTCGGTTGCCATTATGAGCCTTGAGGGAGAGCTTATCGCAAATCTTAAAAGACCTTTGCCCGTAAAGCCGGGCGAGCGTGGACTTCGACAGTCCGATGCTGTATTTGCTCATACGGTAAATATTCCTGAGCTTATGCGTGAGTCTGCTCCGTTTATTAACGGTCGAAGAATTGTTGCCGTTGGCGTAAGTGATAAGCCGAGAAACGAGGCAGGGTCTTATATGCCGTGCTTTCTGACCGGTGTAGCCTGTGCTGAAAGCATTGCCGCATCTCTCGGTGTTAATCTGTACAGATTTTCTCACCAGTGCGGTCATATTATGGCAGCGGTTTATTCTTCGGGATATAGCGAGCTTTTAAATCAGGATTTCGGTGCCTTCCATATCTCCGGCGGTACAACCGAGCTTGTTAGAGTAAGCCCGGACGATAACGGCTTTGCTACTACTCTTATTGGAGGAACTGCAGATTTAAATGCAGGGCAGGTCATAGACCGTATTGGAGTGTATCTTGGTATGAAATTTCCCGCCGGCCCCGCACTTGAAGCAGAGGCGCTTAAAAATACAGAAAAAATCCCTAAAAAGAAGATTTCATCCGACGGCATGACTGTAAATCTGTCCGGACTCGAAAATATGGCGATTAAGCTTTATAATGATACAAAAAACGCATCTCTTACAGCTGCATTTGTATTTGACTTTGTAGGTAGATCCATATCATCGATGCTTGATGCATATATTGAACGGTATGGAAATACTAAGGTGGTGTGCGCCGGTGGAGTAATGTGCAACAGTATCATTAAGGATATGCTTTCTAAAAAGTATGACGTATGCTTTGCAGAGCCTGCAATGAGCGCAGATAATGCTGTCGGTATTGCAGCCCTTGCGCTCAGGGCATATAAATCGGAGAAAAATAGTGATTGATATTAATTCGCTTAGGGATCGAGAAAACACTGGAGTGCTCTCGGTATCCGATCTAAATAATTATATAAAAAATCTTTTTGAAAACAACAGAACCTTAACATCTGTCAGTGTGCGTGGGGAGATTTCAAATTTTGTTAATCACAGAAGCGGACATCTGTACTTTTCCTTAAAGGATCAGGATGGACAGATTCGTGCGGTAATGTTCCGCTCCAGAGCGGCATCTCTTAAATTCATGCCCGAATCAGGTATGAAGGTGATTATTCACGGATCGGTTACAGTTTATCCTCGTGACGGATCTTATCAGATATATGTTTCTTCTATGCAGCCCGACGGAATCGGTGCTCTATATCTTGCCTATGAGCAGATGAAGCAACGACTTGCAGATGAGGGACTTTTTGACGAGGAGCATAAGCTTTCTATACCGGCAATCCCTCGCAGAATCGGTGTTATTACATCCCCTACCGGTGCGGCCGTGCGTGATATAATTAATGTCACCGGACGTAGATTTCCTAATGCCGAGTTGTATATTTATCCAGCTCTTGTTCAGGGAGATGGAGCAGAGCAGAGCCTTATCAAGGCGCTTGATTATCTTGATAAAAGTAGGCTTTGCGACGTAATTATTATAGGCAGAGGCGGTGGATCCATCGAGGATCTTTGGGCCTTTAACAGCGAGGCGTTAGCAAGACGTATATACGATGCTACGACGCCTGTTATTTCGGCTGTAGGCCACGAAACCGATTTTACAATCTGTGATTTTGTTGCTGATTTACGAGCTCCAACACCTTCTGCGGCCGCGGAAATGGCCGTTCCTGACAGACGCGATTTGCTCATGCGCCTTGATTCCTATGACGAAAGGCTTTGCGTTGCTTTGAAAAGACGTCTTTCAAGAGAAAAGGAAAGGCTTGAACACTTTAAGAAGATAACCGATAAGATGACAATAAGTAATCAAATTCTCTTGCGCAGAGAACGCATCTCCATTTTTGCAGATAAAGCGGAAATGCTAATAAGTGCTTATATTGATAAAAAGAAATCCGCCCTTGCATCCCTTGCCGGTGAAGTAAATGCGCTAAGCCCGCTTTCTATACTTTCCAGGGGATATTGTGTGGCAGAATGCGACCAAGCTGTAATTAAAAGCGTAAATGAATTGAATGTGGGTGACGATATTGACCTTATTCTTTCGGACGGTGTTGCCAAGGCGAATATAATTGACGTGATAAAGGAGAAATAAACCTTGAAGGAAATGAATTTTGAAGAAGCTATGACTAAGCTTGAGGGCGAGGTAAAAAAGCTTGAGGGCGGAAATATGAGTCTTGATGATTCTATTGTTGCGTTTGAAGAGGCTGTAAAGCTTATCGGTATATGTAATAAGCATCTTGAGAGTGCTGAGCAAAGAGTGCGCCTGCTTACAGAATCCGGCGACGGAAGTATCACCGACGTTCAGTTTAATAGCGAAGATGAGACTTGATCTATTTCTTTCCGAGGGGGGCTTAGTTGACAGTCGCACCGATGCTAAGAATTTTATTCTTTCGGGCGCAGTTTGCGTAAACGGAAAAGTTGTTAAAAAGCCCGCCTTTGACGTTTCTGATGGCGATGATATTCAGGTGGATAAAAGCGGAAAAAAATTTGTTAGCCGAGGCGGACTTAAGCTTGAGGCTGCACTTGATTTGTTTGACGTTAATGTTAATGGCTTGCTTGCACTTGATGTAGGCGCTTCAAGCGGAGGATTTACCGATTGTCTGCTTAAGAGGGGGGCCTCACGCGTTATTGCCGTTGATTCCGGCTACGGTCAGATGGTTGAATCATTAAGGATGGATAACAGAGTAACAGTGGTTGAAAATTTCAATGCCAGATATATGTCCCCCGGTGATTTTGAATATACGCCTAATATCGCCGTAATGGATGTGTCCTTCATTTCTGCAAAGCTTATCATTCCTGCTGTGGCTGCTGTTTTGGCCGAGGACGGAATATTTATATGTCTTATCAAGCCTCAGTTTGAGGTAGGTAGATCCGGACTTAACAAGAAGGGAATAGTTAAAAGCGACGCTCTTCGCAACGGCGCTGTAAAGGAGGTCACCGAATTTGCAATCTGTTGCGGATTTGATCTAATTGGTCTTATCGAATCTCCTGTTATCGGCGGAGATGGAAATATTGAATTTCTCGCATATTTCAAAAAGGTAAAGTAAACTCATGAAAAAGGTTATTATATTTCCAAATCGGATAAAGGATATTGATCTCATCCTTACGAAAAGGGTGGTCAAAAAAATTTATTCTCATGGAATAAAAATATATATGGATAGCGATTTTTCGGGTGAAAAAATCGAGGATGTCATCTTCTATGATACCCCTCCTGCGGATGCAGAGCTTATCGTGGTTATCGGCGGCGACGGCTCGGTAATTGATGCCTCTCGCTTGGCATTAGAGCTTGATTTGCCTCTTTTAGGCATAAATCTCGGCAAGGTAGGTTACCTTGCAACTCTTGATCCCGAGCAGCTTGATTTGTTATCTAAAATTGCAACAGATGAATATACTATTTCGCAAAGAATGCTGCTTTGCTTAGAGAAGGCAGATTCGAGCGGGCAGATGATTCGATCGGATAGGTTGGCTGTGAATGATGTTATTATTTCACGAGGCAGCTCGCCTGGAATTACAGATTTAAGGATTGAAAGCGGCCGCGGCGACAGTGTTCGCTTCAGGGCAGACGGAGTTGTTTTGGCCACTCCAACGGGATCGACGGCATATTCGCTTTCTGCCGGTGGACCAATAGTATCGCCTGGACTTGATTCTATTACTGTAACACCAATTTGTCCTCACTCCTTCTTTAACAGAGCAGTGGTTTACGGACCCAACGAAGTAATATCTATAACTAACCTTGCATTCTCATGCCTGGACATCTGTATTGACGGCAGAATTTTTGAAACTCTGTCAGAGGGAGAATCCTGCAGAGTATATAGAAGTGAAACAAAGATAAAAATGCTTAGCCTTGAGGATGCAAATTTGTTCTCAACGCTATCAAAAAAAATAAAGATTATGCACGAATTAGTGTAATACGAAAGGAATTCGTTGATATGAAAAACGCAAGACAGCAGAAGATCCTTGAAATTATTAAAAGGTATGACATCGACACTCAGGAGGCGCTTATCAAACGACTTGCCGATGAGGGTTATATTGTAACTCAAACCACCGTGTCAAGAGATATTCGTCAGCTTAATCTCATTAAGGGCGTTGCGGCCAACGGCACATATAAGTATATTGCCCCTGGGGCTGTAATGGGTAACGAGGGAAAGGCGCCGGTTCTTAACTCGGCTATTACCGATGCGGTTATCAGAGTTGAGGCCGCAGGACATATCGTTGTTGTAAGAACCTTCTCCGGCATGGCTAATGCTATTGCAGTATGCTTTGATTCTTTGCACAGAGATGATATTGTCGGCTCGGTTGCAGGTGACGATACTATTCTTCTTGTTGTAAAGACTAGCGAGGGAGCTCTTCGCCTTGAATCAGAGCTCAGAGAGACATTCGGTATAAAGTAATTTTTGGAGATTAACACATGCTACTTTCCTTGCATATAGAAAACGTAGCCGTCATCAAAAGCGTTGACTTTGATTTTTCGCACGGATTTATGGTGCTTACCGGTGAGACCGGCGCGGGAAAATCCATAGTTATAGACAGTATTAACCTTCTCCTTGGTGGAAAGGGTGACAGAGAGCTTATTAGAAGCGGTGAGTCTTACGCTATGGTCAGCGGCCTTTTCGGCAATCTTTCGGCCTTTACGGTTGACAAACTATCCGAGATTGGAATCATGGCAGGCGAGGACGGTACTATTTTGGTACAAAGAAGTCTTGGCGCCGATGGAAAAAACAAAATAATGCTTAACGGCAGGAACATCAGCCTTGCCGTGCTTAAAAGCATCATGCCTTATCTTGTAAGCGTTCACGGACAGAGCGATACGGCGAGCCTTATTAACTCCAGAAATCACCTGGAGCTTATCGACGTGTACGCAGGCTGTGAGGAGCTGCTCGATGAATACAGAATTGCATATTCCGCCCTAGAAGCTGCTCGTAAAGAAAAAAACGAGCTTATTACAAAGGCAAGGGAGGGGGAGCGCATTAAGGAAATTCTGGAGTATCAGATAAGGGATATCGACTCTGCCTCGCTTCACAGTGGCGAGGAGGATGAACTTATTGATAAAAAGGTTAAGCTTAAAAACAGCGAGAAGATAACTAAAAACTCGGAGTTTGCTTTCAAAGCATTAAAGGGAAGCGAAAGAGGAAGCGTATCCTATCTTCTTGACCGAAGTATTACGGCTCTTACTCAGATTTCCGATGTTGTTCCTGCCTTCGCTGATTATGCAGAGAGATTAAGAGATGCGCTTTATCAGATTGATGATATATCCGAGGAGGTATATGCGGTTCTTAGCGAGATCGACGATGATCCGTCTGCAACTCTTAACGATATTGAATCAAGACTGGATAAAATTTCTCGCTTGAAGCGTAAGTATGGGCTTACTATTGATGATATTCTTGCTTTCCGCGACAAGGCATATAAGGAATATGAGACTCTGGAAAATTCCGATGCAATGTTAAAGCAGCTGGAGAAAAAAGAAAATGCGGCATATAAAGCCGCCCTTGACCTTGCAAACCGTCTTCACGATATTCGTGTAAATGCGGCAAAGGAGCTTGAGAGTAAGGTTAAGGAAACACTTGAATTCCTTGATATGCCCAAGGTTATATTCTTCGCTTCTATTAAGGAGTCCTTTTCCGGCGGTGAAAAGCTGCTTAATAAGGATGGCTCCGATAACGTCGAGTTTTATATCAGCGCTAATAGAGGAGCAGAGCCCCAGCCTCTGTCAAAGATTGCCTCCGGTGGAGAAATGTCGAGAATTATGCTTGCTCTCAAGAGTGTTATTGCGGATAAGGATGGAATTCCTACCGTTATTTATGATGAGATTGATGCAGGTGTATCGGGAAAAACAGCTAGAAAAATCGGCATTAAGATGCTCAGCCTTTCTAAGAATACTCAGCTTTTCTGCGTAACTCACAGCGCACAGATTGCTTCACTCGGAGATATACATTTCCTTATTAGTAAGTCGGATATTAACGGTGTTACCGAAACATCTGTAAATGAGCTTGACCATGAGGGAAGAATTAACGAGCTTTCAAGAATCCTTGGCGGCATTGACGTAACCGTTTCTCAGCGCGCGGCTGCTATGGATATGTTAAACGAGAGAAAAGATTATTTGTAAGGAGCGTTCATGAAAAGAGAAATCATAGATTTTCTCAAAATGAATGACGTTGAATATAAAACAAATTATAAGCTTTCGCTTGATTCACCCATTCGAATAGGTGGGTGGGCATCGGTTTTGGCCCTTCCGGACAGCTGCGAGAAGCTGATCAAGCTTATAAAATTTTTAAACAAATCTAAATTTAAATATAAATTATTAGGCAGAATGTCTAATGTTTTGCCGCCCGATGAGGATTATCACGGGGTTATTATTCGCACGGATCGGATATGTGATTTTGAGATCTGCGGTAATCAGATCAAGGCATTTTGTGGCTGTAGCCTTTCACGGATTTCATCAAATTTGTGCCCGGTTGGCCTGTCCGGATTTGAAGGGCTTTCGGGCATTCCCGGCAGTATTGGCGCATCGGTAGTTGGTAATGCAGGCGCATTTGGAAGACAGATATCAGATCTTCTTTCTTATGTCTGTGTTTATCTTGCAGACGAAGACACTACCGTGGTCTTGTCTGCCGACGATTGTCGGTTATCATATAGGAGATCATATTTATCGCAAATTAATTGTGCTGTTTTATACGCAGTATTTTCCTTGAAGAACACCGATTCGTCTCTAATAAAAGATGAGATGGATAGATGCCGTTTACTTAGAAAATCCACTCAGCCTGTGGGATATCCTTCTCTTGGCAGCACATTTAAGCGGCCTTCTGAGGATTGTTCTGCCGCACGTCTTGTAGACGAATGCGGCTTAAAGGGGTATACCGTTGGCGGGGCGCAGATTTCTACAAAGCATGCAGGATTTATCCTGAATATTGGCGGTGCAACCGCTAAGGATTATATTACACTTTCAAATTACGCAGCAGAATGCGTTTATTCAAAACATGGCGTTCGCCTGGAACGTGAGGTTGAAATTTTATAGGAGGAACTATGTCGGCTTCATCTGAGCAAAAAATAGAAATAATTGAACAAGTTTACAAGTCCTCCTGTTGCAGAAGGGCGTTACTAACCGGCGTTTTATTTGCAAAGGCTGTGGTTGATAAAAAGAAAATTACTCTTTCTGTTGAAAAAAGGGAGTATGCTGAATTTGTTTCGGGCCTTGTTTTAGAGTTTTATGGCAAGGATGCCGAGATATACAGATCCTCAAAGGGGGGCAGAAATGTGTTTGTTTCCTTTGAATCCCCGTCTGCCTCGAAATATGTCTTGGAAATTGACGAATTACAGGAGATGGATGTAAATGTTATTGTTCATCCAAAGTGCAGATCCTGTATGTCCGCTTTTTTGAGAGGAGTTTTTTTAGGCTGTGGAAGGCTTTCTGATCCGCAAAAGCAATATTCGCTCGATTTTAATCTTGGATCTCGCACACGGCTGTTTTATGATATGCTATGCGGATTTGGAATGAATCCTCGCATCTCTAAAAAGCAGACTGGAGATATTATTTATTTTAGAAAAGGCGACGATATAGAGAGCTTTTACGGTCACGCCGGACTTAACAAGGTTGTTTTCGACGTGATTGAAAGAAAAATCACCACTCTCGCTCGACGAGAAACTCAGAGATATATTAATTGCGTAACAAAAAATTATGACAGAATGACCGCCGCATCCGAAAGGCAGATAAGCATTATTTCTCAACTACAGGATGCCGAGCTGTTGGGTGCTTTACCGGAGGAGCTTGTTGCGACTGCAAAAATGAGGTTGGAGAATCCCGATCTCCCTCTTTCCTTGCTTGCATCAAGAATGACTCCCTCGGTTACAAAGTCCGGTCTTTCTCACAGACTCAAAAAAATAGAGGAAATAGGAGCAAGGCTTTTAGGTCTTGTTGAAGAATAAAAAAATTAGAAAGGTGGCAGAGTCATGGGAGATTTCGTCCATTTGCATTTACACACAGAATATAGCCTGCTTGACGGCGCAACAAGGATTTCCTCCATAGCCGATAAGGCATTGGCTCTTGGGCAGGATGCCGTTGCCATCACAGATCACGGCGTAATGTATGGCGCTGTTGAGTTTTATAACTCGCTGAAGGAAAAGGGGATTAAGCCCATTATCGGATGCGAGGTTTACGTTGCTCCGAGATCACGCTTGCTTAAAGAGGGAAAGGTGGATTCATCCGGAAATCATCTTATCCTTCTCTGCAAAAATGAGATTGGTTATAAAAATCTGTCCTATATGGTTTCAATGAGCTTTATTGACGGCTTTTATTCAAAGCCGAGAGTGGATATGGATCTGCTCAGAGCTCACAGCGAGGGACTTATAGCTCTTTCGGCTTGTATTGCGGGTAAAATTCCCCAGCTGATTCTTGCGGGAAGTATGCCGGAGGCAGAGGCGGCCGCCCTTGAGCTTAAGCAGATCTTTGGAGATGATTTTTACCTTGAGCTACAGAATCACGGTCTTGACGATGAGCGAAAGGCGAATTACGGATTAAAGATTATAGGCGAGAAGCTTAATATCCCACTCGTCGCTACTAATGACGTACATTATCTTGAGCGTGCCGATGCAGATACTCAGGCAACGCTTATGTGCATACAGATGAATACTCTCGTGAGCGATGGTAGACCTCTTGGATTTGAAACCGATGAGTTCTACTTAAAGAGCACTGAGGAAATGAAGGTTCTTTTTGCGGGATACAAGGATGCTGTTGCAAATACTGTTAAGATTGCAGAAAAATGTAATTTTGACTTTGATTTCGACCATCTTCATTTGCCTGACTTCCGTCCCGAGGGAGGACTTACCCATGAGCAAAAATTACGTAAGGATGCTTATGACGGATTTAACCTTAAGATAAAACAGGGCAGAATAACATTTGATAAGCATACAAGGGAAGAATATGAGTCCAGAATTGAGTATGAGCTCTCAGTAATTAACAAGATGGGCTTTAACGCTTACTTCCTTATCGTCAGCGATTTTGTTACCTATGCCAAGCGCAAGAATATACCTGTTGGCCCCGGCAGAGGTTCGGGCGCAGGCAGCCTTGTTGCCTTTCTGGTTAATATTACTGACGTTGATCCCATGAGCTTCGATTTGCTCTTCGAGCGATTCTTGAATCCCGAGAGAGTTTCGATGCCCGATTTTGATATAGATTTTTGCTATAACCGACGTGAGGAGGTTATAGACTACGTTAAGTCAAAGTACGGCGATGACAAGGTTGCGCAGATCGTTACCTTTGGTACGCTTGCTCCCCGAGCCGCAGTCCGTGACGTTGGTAGGGCAATCGGCCTGCCTTATGGCAAGGTTGATACCGTTGCCAAGCTTATTCCACGTGATGCAGCTAAAATTGAGGATGCTCTTTCGACCTCTGATCTTAAGGCACTTTGCGTAGCGGATGATGAGATAAGAAGGCTACTTGATCTCAGCATGAAGCTTGAGGGAATGCCCAGACATGCATCTACCCACGCTGCGGGTGTTGTTTTAACCGAAAAGCCTACCTATGAATATGTTCCTCTTTCCTATAGCGGAACGGGTGTGGTTACACAGTTTGATATGAACACCGATGCGCTTCTAGGCCTTGTGAAGTTCGATTTCCTTGGTCTCCGCTATCTTACCGTTATTGATGATGCGGTGAAGCAAATAAGGAAGCATACACCTGATTTTGATATTACAAGCATAGATTTTAACGATGCTCAAACCTTCAAGCTTCTTTGCGAAGCTAAAACCGATGGCATATTCCAGCTTGAGTCAGGCGGAATGAAGCAGGTTCTTTTAAAGCTTATGCCCTCCTGCCTTGAGGACATTATTGCCTGCGTCGCTCTTTACAGACCCGGACCTATGGATTCCATAGACAGCTTTATTGCGCGTAAGCACGGCAGTGAGACGGTGGAGTATAAGATTCCCGAGCTTCGTGAGATTCTTGACGTTACCTATGGATGCATTGTTTATCAGGAGCAGGTAATGCAGATCTGCCGTTCTCTGGCTGGTTATTCCTACGCCCGTGCGGATATTGTAAGACGAGCAATGTCGAAGAAAAAGACCTCTGCTATGCAGGCTGAAAGGGAAGCATTTATCTCCGGTTGTAAGGATCATGGAGTTGCTCCCGAGTTGGCCGAGGAGATATTTGAAGAAATGCTTGGCTTTGCAAAGTATGCATTTAATAAGAGCCATGCCACGGCATACGGAATCATTTCCTATCGAACGGCATATCTTAAAGCCCATTATCCTGCTGAATATTTCACCGCCTTGCTGACCAGCGTGCTTGATAATGCATCTAAGGTCAGAGAATATATCGTCGATGCCTCAAGGTTTGGAGTAAGAGTTCTTCCTCCGGATATTAATCACAGCACAGAAACCTTCTCGGCCGACGGTAGGAATATCAGATTTGGTCTATTAGCTATAAAGAACGTAGGACGCAATTTCGCGGCGGCGGTTATTAAAAACCGATCCTTAGGAGAGTTTAAATCTTTTGATGAGTTTGTTAGCCGAATGATTGATTGCGATTTAAACAAGCGCACATTGGAATATCTGATTAAATGCGGCGCTTTTGATAGCTTTGGTGTTCCTCGTAGCTCGCTCATGCAATGCTATGAGAAAATTATAGACTCCGAGCATGATAAATCCAGAAATAATATTTCAGGTCAGATGGATCTGTTCTCTCAATCTGTCGGCGCTGTTGACGGATCGATTAAATATAGCTATCCGGATATTCCCGAATATCCGATGAGAGAGCTTCTGCTTCTTGAAAAGGAAAGCTCGGGCATGTATTTCTCCGGACATTTGATAGACGGATTTTCCCGTCACATGGAGGATATTTCTCCCGATAGCATCTCGGAAATTATTGAGCAGCTTACCGATGACGGAGCGGGTGAAGCTAAATATAAGGACAAGTCCACCGTTAAAATCGCCGGTATAATTACCTCAAAGCGTACAAAAATGACTAAAAACGGCGAAACCATGGCATACCTCACCCTGGAGGACAGGTTTGCTGAGATTGGTGTTGTTGTTTTTGCAAAGGCTTATTCTAAATTTGCCGATATTATTGTCGAGGATTCGGCGGTAAGTATTGTTGGTAATATTGCAACCGAGGAGGGGGAGCCCCCCAGAATTCTGCTCTCTGCCGTGACTGCGCTTATTCCCGATGCTGAATATGCAGCCTCGGAGGTTAAGAGGTCAGAGCCAACCCTTTACATTAAAATACCCACGCTTTCTGATTCCCGTATAAACAATCTGAAGCGTATTTCCGCACTTAATAGAGGAAATGCTAAGATTGTGTTGTTCGACGAAAGTAGAAGAAAATATTGTGGCCTGAAGGATGCGCTTATCGAGCCCTCCGATCGGGTGCTGACAAGACTCTCAGGTTTATTTGGATCAGAAAACGTTATTTTGAAATAATATTCTATAGATTTGTTCACAATATTATTTTAAAATGTAGGTAAGGGAGATTTTGCGGTTGGATTTGCTTGTTGATATAGGATTACTGTTTATTTTATTAGTTGGAGTATACCTTGGATATAATAAGGGACTCTTTATAATGGTTGCAAAGCCATCGAGGACTATAATCAGTCTCTTCTTTGCGTTTTGCTTGTGCGTCAGGATATCCGATGCCGTTGTCTATCCACTTATCAATAAATCCGACCTTATCAACACAGCTCCTGATTTTGTAATTAACATTGTTGCAAGGGCTGTCGCATTTACGGTTGCCTTTCTTGCCTTGAAATTCATACTCGGCAGAATAATTGCGTTTATTTGCCGAATTATGGATAAGGGGATACTTGGCATTATTAACCGCTCTGGCGGAGCTGCCCTGTCTGGCTGTATTGCCTTTATCCTTGCATCACTTGCTGCATTGGCAATACAATCTCTTATATACACCGACGCCCTTGTGGAATCGGAAATGACCCGGTCATTTGGAAGCGGTGGATATTTATACCGTACCTTAATTAATATTAATCCTATTTGGCAAGACTTCAGATTTCTAAGTGATAATTTTGACTTTTAATATGTCGCAGGTGCGACGGAATGGAATGTAAATGAAAATACAAGTTTGTGTAAGATGTAAAAAGAGGCCGGCCTCGGTATACGTAACCCGTCTTGACGGCGGTAACTCTGTTAGCGAGGGGCTTTGCTTCCAGTGCGCGGCAGAGCTTGGTATAAAGCCTCCGCCTGTTGTTGATATGCTGAAAAAAATGGGCATTGATGAGGATGCTATCCAGGGTATGACCGATGAGATCAACGGCATGATGGAGAATGCTCTTGTTGAGTCTGAGGACGGCGAGAACGGAAAGGTTCCAACGCTCAATCTTGGTGAGCTGTTTGGTTTCCCGTCTAAGCCCCAGCCCGAGAAGAACGGCAATAATAAAAAGCCCAAGGAAAGCAAGGGGGAGGATCCCTCTAAAAAGCTACTCTCCACCTACTGTGCAAACCTTAATCAGAAGGCTGCAGAGGGCAAAATAGACAGAATTATCGGTCGTGACAGAGAGATTGACCGAATGATTCAGATTCTCTGCAGAAGACAAAAGAATAACCCCTGTTTGATTGGTGAGCCCGG
>JAGCLY010000086.1 GCA_017646745.1 Clostridia bacterium | reverse complement strand
TTGTCAATAGGTTTTGAAAAGTTTTTTAAAAAATATTTTTTCGCAATGCGCCGCCTTGATTGACGGCGCATTTTTGTTATTAAATATTACTAATATGAAGTTTTTTCCTTTAATACTCTATAAATAGAACGGTAGGATTCAAGCCTGGTGGGTGCGATTTTGCCCTCAGCGGCGGCTCTGGCTACAGCGCACTCATCCTCTCCCTCTCCAACGTGGGCACAGTCGGCATAGCGGCACTCTCCAACGTAGGGCAAAAGCTCGGGGAATGTAGGCAAAAGCTCCTCAAGGCTGAAGAAATCAAAGCGTGCGAAGTCTATAAGCGAAAAGCCGGGAGTATCGGCTAGGAAGCCGGTGCTTTCGCTACTGTCAATATCAAAAATTTCAACATGGCGGGTGGTATGTCTACCGCGCTCAATCTTACGGGAAATCTCGGCAGTCGCAAGTGTAAGTTCGGGGAAGAGCGCATTCATCAGTGTGGATTTGCCCACACCGCTGGCGCCTGCAAAGGCAGAGGTTCTGCCCTCCTTAACATTTTCCTTAATATAATCAGAAAGCTCGGATATTCCCTCACCTGCTTCAGAAGAAGTAACGAAGGTATCTATGCCTGCAAGGCGATATATAGATGCATATTCCTCAGCGGCATCTGAACCGAGATCCGACTTGGAAACCACGACCACGGGAGTTATAGAATTATGTACGGCTATGGCAATGAGCTTATCCACCGTTTCAATAACAGGCGATGGCTTTGCCGCCGCAAAAACTATAAATATATAATCAAGATTAGCAAGAGGCGGACGGATAAGCGAGTTTTTGCGCTCAGAGATCCTTGAGATAACTATGCCGTCGGGGGTGGAGCCGTCAATGCTGACGGTAACGTTATCACCGATAAGCACCTTTGTCTCGTCACGCTTAAGCACACCCTTAGCACGGCAGGCAAGGCGGCTGACCGAGCCACCATCATCTATTCTTACCTCGTAAAGTCCGCCAAGGCCCTTTACGACCTTGCCATATTTTTCCTTAATCAATTACTGTTCTTCCTTTTTATTTAAATTAGAGCGTCTGAGCTGACCGCAGGCGGCATTTACGTCGCTGCCGAGCTTACGTCTTACGGTGGCGGTGATTCCACGCCTTTCAAGAGTCTTGGCAAAGGCGTTTACCGACTCGGCACTGCCCTTTTTAAACCCGGTTTCCTTAACCTCGTTTACCCTGATGAGGTTAACGTGGATAGGCGCACCAGCGGGACGGAACACCTTATTTAATACATCGGCAAGCTCAATTGCATCGCTTTCGCTATCATTTTTGCCCGAGATCAAAGTATACTCAAATGAAATACGTCTGCCGGTTTTCTTATAATATGCAAGGCAGGCGTCAAGCAGAGCGCTGACACCCCACTTGTTGTTAATAGGCATAATCTCGGATCGGCGAGCATCATTCGGTGCGTGGAGAGAAATAGACAGAGTTATGGGCAGATCCTCCTCTGCAAGTCTGTTAATTCCGTCAACCACACCGCAGGTGGAGAGCGAAATATGGCGGTAACCGATGTTAAGTCCGTCGGGATGGTTAACAAGCTTTAAAAACTGAATAACGTTGTCGTAGTTATCAAGAGGCTCGCCAATGCCCATCATAACTATGTTGGAAACACGCTCACCGCCATCCTTTTCTGCGGCGATAACCTGGCCGAGAAGCTCGGATGGATAAAGGTCACGGACTCTGCCACCGATAGTGGATGCACAGAACTTACAACCCATGCGACAGCCCACCTGGCTGGAGATACACAGTGTGTTGCCGTGCTTATATTTCATAAAAACGCTCTCGATACAAGCTCCATCGTGAAGGCGGAAGAGATATTTAACCGTACCGTCGATTTTAGAAACCAACTTTTCCTCTACGGTCGGCAGGGTGTCGATCGTTTCATTGCAAAGCCTCTCTCTCAGCGCCTTTGAAAGATTGGTGATCTCGCCTATGCGCTCGCCCTTATGAAGTCTTGCAAAAACCTGCTTAGCACGGAACTTCGGCTCGCCAATGGATATGAAATATTCCTCAAGCTCAGCGGGTAAAAGCGATAATAAGTCAACTTTTGTTGTCATTTTTATATTTTCCTTCTAATCTTAGCCATAAAGAAGCCATCGGTACCATGCTCAAACGGGAGCATAGTGAGCATACCACTCTGCATCATATAACCACCAATGACCGACGGAACAAGCTCATAGTCCGGGTTGTCGGCTATAAATTTCTCAACCAGTAGCTCGTTTTCAGATGGGTTAAGCGTGCAAGTAGAATAAACAAGATAACCGCCGGGCTTAAGATAGGTGGCGGATGCAGTAAGAATCCTTAGCTGCAGATCGTTCAACTCGCCAAGATCGGCAATATCCTTGTATCTCAAATCCGGCTTTTTACCCAAAACACCGAGACCCGAGCAGGGTGCATCGCAAATTACCCTATCTGCCTTGCCAACGAGGCTGTGATCGGGAGTAGTAGCATCTCGCTGTGCTACGTGGATATTGCTCAGTCCAAGCCTGTCTGCACCCGAGCTGATAAGCGAAAGCTTGCTGTCATGCAGATCAAAGGAATGGATCTGCGCACTGCCTCCCGAAAGAATGGAGGCGGCAAAGCTTTTGCCACCCGGGGCGGCGCACACGTCAACGATAAGACAGCCATCCGTAGGTGCAAGAGCGGATGCCGAAACAGCGGATGCAGCATCCTGTACGAAGAACAGTCCATCCTCAAATCCCGGAAGGCGCTCGGGATTGACCGAATCTAAAATTCTGATAGAAAAATCAGAGGTATGATTTATACGGGTATGATAACCCGCCAGCGAAAGCCTCTCACGGTAGTCCTCGCGAGAGATTTTCATGGTATTTACCGTAATATCGGTATACTTTACATTATTAAAGAAATCAAGCATTCTCTCGGTCCTTTCCTCACCGAAAAGCGACACAAAATGCTTTACCGTTGCAAGTGGGAAAGAATATTTAACCGAAAGATATCGGCGAACGTTCTTTCCTCTCGGTGGTATAGGCATATCGTCCTTTTGTCTTACCGCCGCACGGAGAACTCCGTTAACAAAGGAACGCTCGCCGGGGGTGGAGGCAAGCTTAACGCTTTCGTTTACAGCGGCAAAGTCGGGAACAGAATGCATATCAAGTATCTGGCAAAGACCCAGGCGGAGAATATTCTTGGTATGAGGATCGATATCACTATCCGATCTTTTCGAGATAGCGCAGATATAGTAATCATAACTAAGCTTGCGCTCCACCGAGGTGTAAAGAAGCGCAGTTAAAGCCGCCTTCTCTTCACGCGACAGCCTATCTGTCAGGTGAGTTGAAAGCGCAAGATTAATAAATTTTCCTCCTGCCTCATATTCATCGAGAATACGAAGGGCAATCTGCCTTATATTCATATAAAAATCCTTTACTCGAGTATATCGTGAAGGGCAATTTTTCTGCCGCGTGCGAAATCGCCCGCAGCCATCTTACCCTTGCCCTCGGGAATAAGAACGGTCACACGAAGAGCGCCCTCTCCGCAGGCAATGGTAACATATCCCTCTCCCTTGTCGCTAAGGTCGATGACCTCACCGGGTCTGCCCTTCCCCTCTATGGGACGAGCCTTATTGATCTTAAGCATTTTTCCGTTATGGTAAGCAAAAGCTCCGGGAATAGGTGTAACACCCCTTATGATACAGTCAAGCTTTTTTGCAGATAATGTAAAGTTTATTTTACAATCTTCCTTCTCAACCTTCTTAGCATAGCAAGCAAGCGAGTCATCCTGCTGTATTCTTTCGGCGGTGCCGTTATAAATTTCCTCAATAGTTTTGGAGAGAAGTCTGCCGCCCACCTCTGCCGAGCGATCATGAATTGCCTCAAAATCATCCTCGGGAAGTATGGGGAACTTCTCTACCGAGATAATATCACCGGTATCAAGTCCCTCTGCCATATACATAACCGTAACACCGGTCTCGCTCTCGCCCTCCATGATCGCCCTCTGCATAGGAGCGGCACCACGGTACTTGGGAAGCAAGGAAACGTGAAGGTTGACACAGCCGAACTTAGGGTACTCTATAACGTTCATCGGAAGAATCTTGCCGTATGCAACAACAACGATTATCTCGGGCTTGTATGTGTCTAGAAGCTCGGCAAACGCCTCATCACGTAGAGTTGCAGGAGTGTGCACAGGAATACCGTGCTCAAGTGCAAGAGTCTTTACGGGGGTGGGAGTCATAACGTTGCCTCTGCCCCTCGGCTTATCCTCACGAGTAATTACCGCGCAGATGCCGTGACCGTCGGCAATAAGCTGACTAAGACAGGTAGCCGAAATCTCGGGCGTACCCATAAACATAATATTTTTCATTAATTAATCCTCTCTGGCGGGACGAATCTGAACGTCGATATAAAGCTTGCCGTCAAGGTGATCGCACTCATGGCAGATCGCGCGTGCGAGCAGATCGCTGCCGCTCACCTCAAACTCCTTGCCATGACGGTCCATAGCTCTTACGGTTACCGCCTTGGGGCGCTTAGTATAGCCATATTCACCGGGATTGGAGAGACAGCCCTCCTGCTCGGTCTGCTCACCTGCAAAGGCGATAATCTTGGGGTTTATAAGCTCGATAACTTTGCCCTCATCAACCTCAATAACCGCTATACGGCGAAGAACGCCAACCTGCACTGCCGCAAGTCCGCATCCGCCCTCGGCACGCATAGTATCTATCATATCGTCAAGAAGAGTAATAATTCTGGGAGTAATCTCGGTAACAGGTCTTGACACCTTACGGAGCATGGGATCTCCAAACTTAACTATCTTTAATCTTGCCATTTTATTTCTCCTTATCTTAAACGGTCATAGGGTTCATATCCACCGACAGCGTAACGTTACGCACCGTGGAGAACTGACAAAGCAAATCGTGGAACAAAAGCCTTGACTGCTTATTAAGCTTGCACTTAATGACCATTCTCATTCTATATTTTTCATTTACCTTATATACCTGCGCCTCGAAGGGCCCGAATACTATAAAGGGTAGACCAGAATATTCTCCCTTCAGCTTTCCGATAACCGAATCTGAGAGCCGTTTTGCCTCACGTGCAAGAAGCGCCTCGTCCTCGGAGGTTAAGGTAAGGTATACTATATCACAGAAGGGCGGGTATGAAAGCTCTCGTCTAAGCGCAATCTCGCCCTCATAAAATTTCTCATAATCCTGCTGACATGCTAGTAACAGACACTCATTTTTAGGTGAAAAGGTCTGTATGACGGCTATACCGCCGTCGGTTGCTCTACCTGCCCTACCGATAACCTGGGTAAGCAGGGAGAAGGTCTTTTCTGCCGCACGGAAGTCGCTGACATGAAGCGAGGTATCTGCAAGAGCAACACCAACCAGTGTAACACGGGGGAAGTCATGCCCCTTGGCAACCATTTGTGTGCCAAGCAGAATATCCGCCCTGCCCTCTCTGAAATCCTCAAGCAATCTGTCATAGGACATTTTACTTCCGGTAGTATCGGCATCCATACGCAGAACCGACATATCGGGAAGGTATTTATTTAATTCCGCCTCCAGCTTCTGCGTGCCGTATCCTAAGAAGGACAGCTTGTCAGCCGAGCAAGACGGGCACTCTCTCGGTACACTCTGGGTGTATCCGCACATGTGGCAAAGCAGCTTACCGCCGCCGGCACCGTTATGATAAGTTAGTGACACCGAGCATCTTGGACACTCCAGCACCTCGCCACACTCCTTACAGCTTATCTGCGTAGAATAGCCTCTGCGATTGAGGAAAAGTATGGCCTGCTTATCATTTTCATAAACCTCACTAAGTGATTTATGAAGTCGGTCACTAATGGGTGAGGTGTTTCCAAGCCTCAGCTCCTCACGCATATCAACAATTATAGCATCGGGCAATCTTACACCGCCATATCTCTCACGAAGAGGTACGAGATTATAAACACCGCTCTTGGCCTTATAAAAGCTCTCGAGCGAGGGGGTAGCAGATGCGAGAAGCATAAGAGCCTTGCTCTGTCCGCAGCGGAATGCCGCGATATCTCTGGCATGGTACTTTGGATCAGACTCAGATTTATAGGTATGCTCATGCTCCTCGTCAATAACTATCATGCCGATGTTATCAAGTGGAGCGAATATAGCCGAGCGTGTGCCGATTACAAGATCCACCTCGCCACGCTTTATTCTACGCCAGGCATCAAAGCGCTCGCCCTGAGAGAGCGAGGAGTGGATAACGGCAACCCTCTCGCCGTATCTGGTACAAAAAATATTAACCGTCTGCGGTGTAAGAGCAATCTCGGGAACAAGCATAATAACGCTTTTTCCCTCAGCAAGGGTTCGGTCGATAGCCTTCATTATGACCTTAGTCTTACCGCTACCGGTAACTCCGAACAACAGCGCAGCACGTGCCTCATCACAGAGCAAGTCTGCCTCAATGCTATCGTATGCCCTCTGCTGAGCATCGCTGAGCACTATGGGAGCCTGATCTCTTTTCCTCGCATATTCGGCGTAAGGATTACGCAGACTCTCGGACTCCAGGATTTTAATTATTCCCTTGTCCTTTAGTGCGCTGATGTTTGAGTAAGATACTCCGGGAAGAGCCCTGATAAGCTCCATATCCGCACTTGTAATAGAGCGAAGATACTCGACAACAATCCTCTGCCCCTCGCTTCTGATACCGGCCTTTCCCTTGGCAGAAAGAAGGCTATCCACCTCTTCGTCGGAAAGTGTAAGCACACAGGTCTTTTTCACTTTAACGTTAGGTACATCCTGAAGTGCGCCTGCCGGAATAAGACAACGAACGGCATCACCAAAGCTGCACAGAGTATGCAGCTTCATAAACAAACAAAGGCTGATCATATCCGGGCTTAAGGAATAGCTTTTATCAAACACCGAATGCACCGGCTTGATATAATCTCCATCGCAGCTTTCCTTAAGCTTAACTACGGCGGCCATGCGCAGCTTGTTCGATCTGCCAAAGGGCACCTTAACTATACTACCCACGGCAACGTCATCACCGCATAAATAGTCAAAGGGGCGGTCTATATGATATGGAGCATCAAAAAGATATACTTCACAATACACACAGTCCACCTCTTTTCCTTGGTTTAATTATTTTGCTTAAAATTAGTCCTGGGGGTGCTTAAGCTTAAAGCGACCGTTCTGCAGCTTTGCAATAGCGATCTTAACCGCCTTCTGATCCTTGTACTCGGGATCAATGAGAGCCGCAAGGGGCTTCTCGGTCTCGTGGTTGTCGATCATCTTCTGCGCCTTTGCTCTCATCTCAATGTACTCATCGGTAACGATGCGAGCGCACTTTGCAACGCCGATAACAAGCTCGTAGCGGTTGAACTCGTCATTAGTAAGCTGTTTTTCAGTAGGATAAATCATTTTTATTCTCCATTCTGCCTTTCGGCCTCATAAAATTAACTAGTTAAAATAGTGAGGAAATTACTCCTCATCCTCGCCATCATCCTCAGAGGAATCGTCGGTAAGGCGGTTGGTAATAGTTTCTGTCTGTATAGCAGACAGGATAACGTGCTCAGAATCGGTAATGATTACCGCCCTGGTGCGTCTGCCGCAGGAAACATCAATAACTCTGCCATCCTCCTTGGCATCACGCACAAGTCTTTTGATAGGCTCAGAGTCGGGGGATGCAATGGCAACGATACGTCCTGCGGAAACCATATTACCAAAGCCGATGTTTATAAATTTCATATCGAACCTCTTTTATTCAATATTTTGAACCTGTTCTCTGATTTTCTCCAGCTCACCCTTCATATTAACAACAATCCTCGCAATGCGAGCGTTGTTTGCCTTAGAGCCGATGGTGTTGGTCTCACGGTTAAGCTCCTGCATAAGGAAATCAAGCTTTCTGCCGGAGGCCTCGTTTGACGCAATAATATCATAGAATGCACCGAAGTGTGAGCGAAGCCTTACAAGCTCCTCGTCAATGGCGATTTTATCTGCCCAAATAGCGCACTCGGTAAGCAGTCTGTTCTCATCAGGAGATATGCTGGCATCGTCGAGGATAGCACGGATTCTGCTCTCCAGCTTATCACGGTAGCCGACGGTATCCTCCTTAGAGATCTGCTCAACCTCGTCTGCGTAGGAGCGGACAAGCTCGATCTTCGCCTTAATATCAGCCTCGGCCTTAGCACCCTCACGCTCACGCATTTCGTTATAACCCTGGATTGCCTCGTCAAGAACAGAACGGAAGAGCTCCCACTCTGCCTCAAGATCCTCCTCGGGCTTATCGTATGTGAATATATCCTGATTGCGGGCAACGGTCATAACACTAATGTCATCCTTAAGACCAAACTCGTCACGAAGTCGGCCGAGAGCCGCAAGATAGCTCTCAAGATATGCGCTGTCAAGTCCAACGTTACCAACGCCGCTGGTGTGGTTGTCTACGGTTACAAAAACGTCTACCTTTGCTCTGCCCACGGCATTCTTACGAATGTGCTCCTTAATACGCTCCTCAAGGAAAACGTAAGCACGGGGGAGCTTTACGTTGCAGTCAAAGAATCTGGAGTTAACGCTCTTAAGCTCGATAGTAATATCCTTGCTCTCGCCCGGGCGTTTTGCTCTGCCAAAGGCGGTCATGCTCTTGATCATTTCTTTTCCTCCGTAGCGGACTTTTTCTTGGATTTCTTCGACAGGCTCTTAAGCTCTGTGGTAAAGGAATCAATATCCTGAAAATCTCTGTAAATGGAAGCGAATCTAATATATGCAACGATGTCGCACTCCTTAAGCCTTGCAAGAACACGCTCACCGATCTCAACCGATGTAATTGCTGTCGCGATCTCGTTCATAAGCTCCTGCTCGATGGCAAGTGCAATAGCTTCAGCATCAACCGCACGCTTTTGACACGCAATTTTGATACCGCGGGCAAGCTTGTGCTTGTCAAAGAACTCACGGCGGCCGTCACGCTTGATTACTTCAATCGGAACGGTATCAACAACCTCATAGGTAGTGAATCTTTTGCCGCAGGAGGGGCACTCGCGGCGGCGCTTAATGCTGGCGCCGTCATCAATAGGACGGGAGTCGAGAACTCTGGAATCAGAGTTGCTACACAGTGGACACTTCATATATTCATCGCCTTTCTACGCTGATAACATAATTAATCAGTATATTATAACATAAATAATAAAAAAAGTAAAGTATTTTTATAAAAAAATAGGCTCGCCGTGACGGCGAGCCAGTAATAATAATTATTTAGATTTTTTAAGCTTCGCTACATGTCCGCTAACCCAGTCGGTAAAGCGCTCCATAAAGCCTATTCTCAGCTTGCCAAACCAAGCAAAGGTAAGAGGCCAAACGGCACCCGCAAAGCCAACGATGAGGAAATAGCGAACCGCGCGGGCAATGTACTCGTCGCCAAAAAGGCTGACCAAAGGCTTGCTAAGCCCTGACTTGATAGCAAGGACGCCACCTAGGCCAATGGCAAGCTTAATGATCTGCACATACCAGCGACCTTCGGTTGTAAAATTGACAAATTTAGTATCAACAAAATAAACAAGAACAAGGCCGGCGGTACATCCGAGAAGTGTACATGCATTTTTCATTCCACTATTGAAATTGTCGGGATCAAGAGTTGTGTCACCTGCGATGGAGAGCACGTAAACAAGGAAACCAATAGAAAGAATAACCGAGCCTATAACGATAAATGGCATGCTTTTCTTAAAGCCCTCCTCGGTTGCAAAGCAAGGACGAAGAGCCACCACCAGACCAAGGGCAACCAAAAGCGAAACCACAACGTCTAGAGGAGTATGCACGCCGAGATACATTCGGGAAAATGCTACCAAAACAATTATTGTCACGCAAAGGACGGTCTTCCACTTCTTTGGGTTATAAGCGGCGATTGCGCCATATGTGCCAGCAATATTCTGTGTGTGACCCGAGGGGAAGGAATAACCGGTGGCCTCTGCCCTGGCAGATTCGATAATATCAAAATTTTTGTCAAGAACCCAAGGTCTTGGAATACGGAAGAAAAGCTTGGCAAGCTGGTTCACAACCGTTCCAATCAGACCGGTAATAAGAATAAAATAGCCTTCCCTTTTGTTTATGCACCAGAAGAAAAGGATAGCGATAGCCAGGAAGAAGGTTTCCTCGCCGAGGTGTGTAATGAGGGCAAAAAGAAAATCTAAAACGGGATTCCTAATACTCTCAAGAAAATACAAGAAGGGCATACACCCCTCTGCAAGCTTGTGCATGAAGGTCATGATGATTCTCCTGTCTGTAAAATTTGATGTTGAAAAATATGTTTTTAGCAGATTTTGTTACAAAAAGGTCATTTATGACAACTGATATTTACTTTTTATGACAAAAATCGGCGCATATTTCTAACAAAAGCAGAAGTGATGCGCCGATATTTTTATTCAAAAAAGTTGAATGGCGCACCTAAAAAGGTGGCATTTTTAAGCTCCGATAAGCTTTCTTACACAATCAGCAATTCTCTCATCCTTGCAGTTCTCAAAGAAATATTCCTTAAACTTAGGACCGGAAAGAGCGCCGACGGTAAGCTCTCTGTCAAGATTCTCAAGGATGTAGATCATGTCGGTGTGAGTAACTTTCTTTACCTCGTCGAGAATACGCTTATTTCTCTGCTCAGGGACAGCTCTCTCACGAGGATAGCCAAGACCCCACTCGGATACAAAGAGCTTCTCAAACACGTACTGAAGGTTAAGCTCGCAGCCCCAGCCCCAGCCCTTAGCAAAGGGCATAGAGATAGCATTGCCGTTATTAACCTGTGTAAACTGGTATGCATCAGTAGGATCAACTACGTGGCCGCAGAGAACGCCCGGGAAGGAGTTGCAAGCCAGCATAGCACCCTCACCTGTGCCACAGCCGGTGATAACAAGATCACAGGCGCCGGAGTTAAGGAGAACGGCGGAGAGGATACCAATCTGAACGTAGGTAAGCTGCTCCTTATCCTCTGCAGAATACATACCGTAATTATATACCTCATGGCCGAGGGGTTCAACAACCGAGCGAAGAGTGGATTCAATAAGAGAATTCTTTGCCGCCTGGCTGTTTTCGTTTATAAGAGCAATTTTCATATTGTTTTCCTTGTTAATATTAGAATTAATATTCCGACGAAATTAGGGAGTAAGGCGGTTAGGACCACGGAACAGGAACTCCGCCTCCTTGATAGAAAGACCAAGGAAGAGCATGGTAAGACGGTCGATACCAAGACCGAATCCACCATGGGGAGGACAGCCGTACTTGAAGAACTCGAGGTAGAACTTAACGTCATCTGCAAGGCCCTTCTCCTCTGCCTGTGCCTTAAGGATATCGTAACGATGCTCACGCTGAGCGCCGGTGGTAATCTCCACACCGCGCCAAATAAGGTCATAGCCCTGGGGAATGCCCTGCTCATCTCTCATGTGATAGAAGGCTCTCTCCTTAGCATCATAATCGGTGATGAAGAGGAATTCGTGATCAAACATATCACGGCAAAGCTGCTTGGTCATACGCTCTGCCTCGGTAGTAAGGTCACCGTGAAGCTCAGCAGGAACGGTGTAGCCGTATCTCTTCTCAAGCTCGGCATATACATCAGCAAGCTTCATTCTGGGGAAAGGAAGGCTGGGTACGATAACCTCGTACTCGGGGCCATAGAGCTCTACAATCTTGTCGCCGTGCTTCTCCTTAACCTCTGCGAGAGCGTAGGTAAGAAGCTCCTCCTCCATTTTCATAACGTCATCGAAGGAGTCGATGTAAGAGAACTCAAGGTCAAAGCCTGTAAACTCGGTAGCGTGCTTGTTGGTATAGGACTTCTCTGCTCTGAATACAGGGCCGGTCTCAAAAATACGCTCAAGGCCGGATGCCATAGCCATCTGCTTATAGAACTGAGGGGACTGTGCAAGGTATGCAAGGCCGTCAAAATACTTTACCTCGAATACGTCAGATCCGGACTCGCTGGCAGCGGCAATAAGCTTGGGAGTATGAATCTCGATGAAGTTGCGATCCACAAGGAACTTACGCATAGCGTTAGTAAGGGTGGTCTGCATCTCATACATAAGCTGGTTTTTCTCACGGCGAAGGTCAATCCATCTGTAGTCCATACGAACGTCAATGTCGGAGTCATCCTTAATAGGAAGCGCCTCAGCATAGGACTCTACCTTCATAGCGGTGGGATACATTTCCTTGCCACCCATCTTAACATACTCGCTGGCTACTACCTCGCCCTCAAAGCTTACAACAGAGTGGATGGTAAGGTTATCAAGCATCTCGGTAAATTCAGGGTGCTTCTCCTTTTCGATAGTGATCTGGAGCTTACCGGTGATATCTCTCACAACGATAAACGCCATAGTTCTCTTGTTACGGAAATTCTCAACGAAGCCCTGTACACGGCACACGCCGGGGGTCACGTCTTTAATGTAGGTTCTTTCCATTTTCTTAATCCTTTTTATATGTTTTTATTTGTTTTATTATAATTTTCGACCATATTTTTTCACAATAATATTATATCATTAAAATTGCAAAATTGCAATAGATTTCTACGATTTTAAGGGGTATAATTATTCTTTTTATTTCAAATATTTCAATACACAAAGCAAAACCGCCCGTTTCATCAACGGGCGGTTTGAATGTACTATTTACTTTTCTGCCAACGAATAATAGGCAGATTCACGATTTAGAATAGTGTTTTATTATGAGTGTTTATTCTGCCAAGTCATTAAAGACTCTAATTGCAATCCACTCATTGCATGTGGTACACTTAAATACGCCATATGCAAATCCGTTTTCATCCCACTCAGCATTCATGGCCTCTTTTATTGTCTGGCCATCTTCTACAGTATATACAAGATATATGCCGTAAGTGGAAATGTTGAAGTATGTCTTACCATAATCATCAACCTGAACAAGAAGCATATAATCAATAGCTTCGCCACTTTCAGTAATAATAGTATGGTTATGAACAGGATCAAGTTCAATAACAAGGGTTGCAGTTCCCTTTACTACTCCATTGAAGCAAATCGTTGCTATGTAAGTATCATTACCGCTAATGCAAGAAGGAGCTACAGAATCTGTCTCGCTCTTCTCAACCTCAAATGTATACTCAGTATCAACAGCAGGGTCATATGTATGACCGCACTCGTCACAGTCACCATCGAGGAGGAACTTATTTGCTTCACCGTTGTAGGTAAGCTCCCACTCAAAGTCATGACCAAGGGAATTAAGGGTAGTTTCTACGATATTAATTACCTTATCACATTCCACGCAGGAATAAGTGGTGTATTTTGTTCCATTCTCGGTACAGGTGGCAGGAATATCTGTGAAAGTAGTTTTAACGGTATGCTTTACGTCAACCTTCTCTCTTGAGAATTCGTAATCGCAATCGGTGCAATATACAACGTTCTCATAGGAAGCGCCCTGTGTTGCGTTATGCTCTAATTCATTTTCTACTACTATATCACCGGGGGTATGATCGGCAAGAGGAAGCTTGAAGCTATCACCAACCTTTACCTTACATACAGAGCAAGCCTTGTATGCTGTGCCCTGCTTGGTACAGGTGGATTCCTCAATAACTATCTCCTCGTCGTCAACCTTATGTCCAAGCTTGGAAATCTTTTGTTCATCAAAATGCTCTCCACACTCAGAACACTTCTTATAGCGGCAACCGTCCTCGGTACAGGTAGCTTCTTTTTCAGTTATCCAAGAGTTACCCTCAGCGGTATGCACGCAGGGCGTCTTTACAAATGTCTTATAAGCGAACAGACCGATAACAATAATAAGGAAGAATATAACTACCTTTAGTATTGCATAATCATGATATTTTGCGGTTCTCATTCGATCCTCCTTAAAATAAAATGTAATTTTCGCCCAATTTATTTTCAGCAGGGCGACCGCACAAGGCGGTCACCCCACTATGTTGATTATGTAATCACAATGTGGTTACATGGTTAGGATTTTTTAATTACTTATCCTCAGCGTAAGCAACAACCCACTCACCGCACTTGTTGCACTTGTATACCCAGTAGTACTTGTCGGTACCCTCAACCTTGGTGCAAAGCTCCTTAGCGGGGATCTCGTCGTGGCTGTAGTTGTTATTAGCGTTGAATACTACTACGATAGTAGCATCGTCGTTAAGACCGTCAACGTCAACACCGGAAATAGCGATGCTAACTACATCGTACTCCTGGAAGCAGTGACCTGCGGAAACAAGGATGTAAGGTCTGTTAAGGTTGTTAACGCCCTCGATCTCAGTGTAAACCTCAGGAAGCTCTACGTCAACAGTGTAAGGACAGCTGTCACACTTGATGTGTGCAGTGTAAAGACCAGTGGTCTCGTCATAAGTTACAGTGTACTCGGTAAGCTCGCTGTACTCGTGAGTATAAGCGATGGTGAAGTCGATCTCCTGAGC
Organism: Clostridia bacterium; assembly: GCA_017646745.1. Lineage (GTDB taxonomy): Bacteria > Bacillota > Clostridia > Oscillospirales > CAG-272 > UBA1740. Next base: position 2,130 of record JAGCLY010000086.1, on the reverse strand, counting down.
AGTCTCACCGCAAGCGCAGTCGTTCATAGGACATACCCAAGTGAAGGTGTACTTGCCATCTACGTCGCAAAGCTTTTCTTCATCAACGGTGAAGTAGTATGCGCCCTTGGAGAGAGCAGGAATACCAAGAGAGTAAGCGGTGGTGCCGTACTGGCAGCCCTCGTTCTGGCAGGTACGGATAAGAGTACCCTCAGAATCAAGAGTAGGAGTTACGGAAACAGTCCACTCAGTCCACTTGTGACCTTTAGCGGTAGCACCCTCGATATCGTGACGAAGGATACAATCCTCACAAGTTACTGCAAGAGAGCAAGCAGTACATTCCTGAACCATGAAGGGAACCCACTCACAGTAGGAAATGCCAGTCATAGGATCGTAGTGTGCATCCTTGATGTCGCCCCAAGCGTGTGCGTTGGTAGCAACGGTTGCCTGGCAGCCCTCAAGGCCCTCTTCGCCACAAAGAGTACATACGGTTACATAAACCTTATCCTCGATACAGTTACAAACATCCTCGTTCTCACGAGCAAGCTTCCAGGACTCATCGATGTTAGCGGGATCGAAAGCAACAGCGGGAACGTGATCGTATGCGCCGAAGTTCTCAACCTCAATGTAGCAAGCTACGTCAACAGAAGCAGTCTCAGTCTCGCTAAGTGCGTACTCAGCATCGAAAATGTTGAAGTGATACTTGTCTTCATCAACACAAGTACCGGGCTCAAGCATGTAGAATCTGTCGTTAAGATCATCAACGATGTCAACGTTGATTGTAAGAGCACAATCCTTACCCTCACAACCGATAACTACGGAAAGGTCGCCATCGTTGTCAACAATCTCCCATGCGCTCTCAGCGCCGAAGGAGTGTACGTCGTACTCGTAAGCAGCATCGCCACAGTTGGAGCAAACGTTAAGAATAGTACCCTTGTGATCAATGGTGTGACCCTCGAGAACGAAGGACTCCCAAACGTGGTTCTCACAGTCGGTAAGATCCTTACCGTCCTGGCCGTCCTGGCCGTCCTTACCGTCGGTACCATCAACGCCGTCCTTACCGTCCTTACCGTTAAGGCCGTCCTTACCGTCTGCGCCGTCCTTACCGTCTGCGCCGTCCTTACCAGGCTCGCCCTGAGGACCCTGCGCACCAGTTTCACCCTTATCGCCCTTAGGACCCTGAGCACCGTCAGCACCCTTACAAGCAACAAGAACTGCGCCAAGCATGAAGATCATTACTACAATTGCAATCAATTTAATAATGTTCTTGTTCATTTTGAATTTCTCCTTTAAATATATTTTTTTGTTTTTTTCTTGCGAAAACACATATCTGTCGCTTGCGAAATAGGCGTTGGAGGCAAACCATTGGGCGAATGGAAACCGCTTCCTTGGCCATTTTTGCGCAAAATGACAAACTTATGCACTTTCTTGCTTAGATTATACTACTTCTTGGCAAATAAGTCAATAGTTTTTGTAAAAAAATTTGTTTTTTATAATATTTATTTATAATAATATATATGTGCGTGAGAATTTTGTGTGAAAGTGACATATTTGGTGTCATACATTTCGGAAAGCGTGGCACACCGAAGTGGTAACAGAACAAAAATGGCCAAGCGCAAACGGATTTATCACAATATCTTTTACTAAAAGAAAAACGGCAGCTCATACGAACTGCCGTTTGTAATATTAACAAAATTACTCTGCCTTAGGAGCAGCATCCTTCATAGAAAGGTTCTGTCTGCCCTTCTCATCAGTACCGAGATACTTAACACGAACGGTATCACCAACGGATACAACGTCCTCAACCTTCTCGGTTCTCTGCTGCTGGAGCTTGGAGATGTGCACCATACCCTCCTTACCGGGAGCAAACTCAACGAATGCGCCGATAGGAATAATGCGGGTAACGGTACCCTCGTAGGTCTCACCTACCTCGGGCTCGAACACGATAGCGTCGATAATAGCCTTGGCCATATCAGCGCTGTCACGGTTAACAGCGGCAATAAATACGGTACCGTCGTCATTGATATCAACCTTAGCGCCAGTATCAGCAACGATCTTCTGGATAACAGAGCCGCCCTTACCGATAACCTCACGGATCTTATCGGGGTTGATGGTCATGGAGATCATCTTGGGAGCGTATGCAGAAACCTC
>JAGCLY010000085.1 GCA_017646745.1 Clostridia bacterium | reverse complement strand
ATTGATAGAGCAGAAATTTTGCAAGACAAGGCGTAAGGGAGTAAGCGAGGAAAAGACGTAGTTACCTACGGCGACCCGAGCGCATCGACCGACAACGAAGTATTGCGGAATTTATGCCTATCAAGAGGGCTGTTTGCCGAAGTATGCCTGTATACCACCGTCAACGTAGAGAATCTGACCGTTTACAAAATCAGATGCCTCGGATGCAAGGAATACGGCGGGACCTGCGAGATCCTCGGGGTTACCCCAACGACCCGCGGGAGTCTTGGTATCGGTGATGAAGCTGTCAAAGGGATGCTTGGATCCGTCAGCCTGGGGCTCACGAAGGGGGGCAGTCTGAGGAGTAGCAATGTATCCAGGGCCGATACCGTTGCACTGAATATTGTACTGACCGTACTCGGATGCGATATTTCTGGTAAGCATCTTAAGACCACCCTTTGCAGCAGCGTATGCAGAAACGGTCTCACGACCGAACTCACTCATCATAGAACAGATGTTAATGATCTTACCCGATCTCTGCTTGATCATAGAGGGGAGAACAGCCTTGGAAACGATGAAAGGTGCGTTAAGGTCAACGTCGATAACCTGACGGAACTCGGATGCCTTCATGTCGATCATGGGAATACGCTTGATAATACCTGCGTTGTTAACGAGAATATCAATAACGCCAACCTCTTTTTCGATCTTGGCAACAAGCTCGTTTACTGCATCCTCGTCTGTAACGTCGCAAACATAGCCCTTAGCATCAATACCTGCCTCGGCATAGCTTGCAAGTCCCTTATCAACGAACTCCTGCTTAATATCATTGAAAACGATCTTTGCGCCTGCGGCAGCAAGTCCCTTTGCAATAGCAAAGCCAATTCCGTAGGAAGCGCCGGTAATGAGAGCTACCTTGCCCTCAAGGTTGAAAATCTGTGTGTTAGCCATTTTATGTTCTCCTTTTATCTTAATTCTTTAGTTTGAATGTGGTCCATATCGGTGAACTCCTGGTTCTCGCCGCACATAGCCCAAATGAAGGAATAGTTCTTAGTACCTACACCGGAGTGGATAGACCAGGAGGGAGAGATTACAGCCTCCTCGTTGTGCATTACGATATGACGTGTTTCCTTGGGCTCTCCCATCATGTGGAATACCGCATCATTCTCACCCATATCAAGATAGAGATAAACCTCCATACGTCTGTCGTGAGTGTGAGAGGGCATGGTGTTCCAGTTAGAGCCAACGTCCAGCTGGGTAAGACCCATTGCAAGCTGACAGGACTGCATTACCTCGGGATGTATGTACTGATTAATAACACGCTTGTTACAGTCCTCTACACTACCGCAGGGAACCTTACGTGCCTTGGTAATATCAATTTTAACGATAGGATACTCGGTATGTGCGGGACAGGAGGTGCAATAGAATTTAGCAGGATTCTCAGGATCAAGGCTTCTGAAGCTGAGCTCCTTGTTACCGCGGCCGATATAAATACCGTCACGGGGATTCATGTGATACTCTACACCGTCAACGGTGATAACACCTGTGCCGCCAATATTAATACAACCGAGCTCACGGCGCTGAAGGAAGTAATCTGCGGCAAGTTCCTTGCCTGCCTCAAGAGTAAGGGTCTTAGCTACGGGCTTCATACCGATAACAATAATTCTGTCGATATGGCTGTAAACCATCTTAACCTCGTCGGTGGGGAAAAGACCCGAGATATGGAATTCCTCTCTCAGTCTGTCGGTGGTGTAATACTTGACGTCCTTAGCATTTGCTGCGTCTCTGACTTCCATCATATATCTCCTTTTATGTAATTTATCTAAAAAATAATGTTGCGGATATTTATCCACAATACAATTTTAACATATTTATCTAACAAAATCAACCTTTTAGTAAAAATAAATAAAGTATTTAATGTTTATTTTTATATTGACAAAGTGAAAGCTTTGTGGTAAAATACATTTATTGCAAGGATTTATCCTCTTTGGGAGGAGTAGCGAGAGTGTCGGCTTATAGAGAGTGGGCGGTTGGTGTAAGCTCACAGCGGCAATCGTGAAGGTAGCCCAAAGTATCCCGGGAAGAACGGCACACATGCTTATTAGAACTCGGCGGTGAGCACCGTTATATGCGTAATGAGGTGGATTTTTATCCATAAAATCAGGTGGTACCGCGATTTTTTCGCCCTGAGCAGATTTATTTCTGCTTAGGGCTTTTTTAGTTATTTAACCGAAAGGACGATTATATTATGAAAGAACTTGCAAAAAACTACAATCCTGCCGAGTTTGAGGACAGGATATACGGTGAATGGTGTGAGAAGGGCTATTTCAAGCCCGATGAGGACGACAAGAAGCCTGCCTTCTCTATCGTTATCCCTCCGCCTAACGTAACCGGTCAGCTGCACATGGGTCACGCGCTTGACGAGACCCTGCAGGACATACTTGTTCGTACCAAGAGAATGCAGGGCTACTCTACTCTTTGGGTACCCGGCACCGACCACGCAGGTATTGCGACACAGATCAAGGTTGAGGAAAGACTTCGTGTAGACGAGGGTCTGTCCAGATACGATCTCGGCCGTGAGAAGTTCCTTGAGCGTGTATGGGCGTGGAAGGATTCCTATGAGGAGAGAATCACCGGTCAGCTTAAGAAGCTTGGTGCCTCCTGCGACTGGTCCAGACAGAGATTCACTATGGACGAGGGCTGCTCCAGAGCAGTAAGAGAGGTGTTCGTAAACCTTTACAACAAGGGCCTTATTTACAGAGGTCACAGAATTATCAACTGGTGCCCCAGATGCCTTACCGCCCTCTCCGACGCAGAGGTTGAGTACAAGGATCAGCCCGGCTTCTTCTGGCACATTAAATATCCCATCAAGGGTGAGGACGGCTACGTTGAGATAGCTACCACCCGTCCCGAGACAATGTTCGGTGATACTGCGGTTGCAGTTAACCCCGAGGACGAAAATACTAAGCATCTTATCGGCAAGACCCTTATACTGCCCATCGTTGGCCGTGAGATCCCCGTAATTGCAGATGACTACGTTGAGATCGGCTTCGGTACCGGCTGTGTTAAGATCACTCCCGCACACGACCCCAACGACTTCCTTGTTGGTCAGCGCCACAATCTGGAGCAGATCAAGGTTATGAACGACGATGCTACCATGAACGCATACGCAGGTAAGTATGAGGGCATGGACAGATATACCTGCCGTAAGGCACTTGTTGCCGATCTTGAGGCAGAGGGCTATCTCGTTAAGGCAGAGCCCCACGATCACAACGTTGGTACCTGCTACCGCTGTAGCACTACCGTTGAGCCCCTTACCTCCGATCAGTGGTTCGTTAAGATGAAGCCCCTTGCGGCTCCCGCAATCGAGGCTGTACAGAACGGTTCTATCAACTTCGTTCCTGAGAGATTCTCTAAGAACTACTTTAACTGGATGAACAACATCCTTGACTGGTGTATCTCCCGTCAGCTCTGGTGGGGACACAGAATTCCCGCCTTCTACTGCGACGAGTGCGGTCATATGGAGGTTTCCAAGACCGATATTACCGCCTGCCCCAAGTGTGGCGGCGCAGTAAGACAGGAGGAGGACGTTCTTGACACCTGGTTCTCCTCTGCTCTTTGGCCCTTCTCTACTCTTGGCTGGCCCGACAAAACCGAGGATCTCAAGAGATACTATCCCACAGACACTCTTGTTACCGGCTATGACATCATCACCTTCTGGGTATCCAGAATGATATTCTCCGGTCTTGAGCATATGGACGAGAAGCCCTTCTCTACCGTATTTATTCACGGTCTTGTACGTGACGCACAGGGACGCAAGATGTCCAAGTCGCTTGGCAACGGCATCGATCCCCTTAAGGTTATCGAGGAATACGGCGCAGACGCGCTCAGATTTGCTCTTGCAACCGGTAACGCTCCCGGTAACGATATGAGATTTTCCGACGAGAAGATCGAGGCGGCGAGAAACTTTGCCAACAAGCTCTGGAATGCATCCAGATTCGTGCTTATGAACCTGACCGAGAGCGACGAGGAGCTTCTTGCGGCTGCAAGCGAGGACGAGCTTACCATCGAGGACAAGTGGATCCTCTCCAAGTTCAACGCTCTGGCAAAGAGTGTAAACGACAATATCGCTAACTACGAGGTTGGAGTTGCTCTGGCTGAGATCTACTCCTTCACCTGGGACACCTTCTGCGACTGGTATATTGAGATGGCGAAGAGCCGTATCTTCGAGGGTGGCGCACCTGCACTTACTGCAAAGAGAACACTCGTTAAGGTTCTCTCCGGCATTCTCGGTCTGCTTCATCCCTATATGCCCTTCATCACCGAGGAGATCTACCAGGCTATCCCCCATACCTGCGAGTCTATTATGATCTCTGCTTATCCTCAGTACGATGAGAAGCTGGATTACAGCTCCGCCGAGGAGGACGTAGAGAGAATCATCGCATGCATTACCGCTATCAGAACACGCAGGGCCGAGATGAACGTTCCCCCCTCGAAGAAGGCAAAGCTCTTTGTTGTTACAAAGTACGAAGACACCTTCGAGAGAGCAGCGAAGATTCTTGAGAAGCTTGCAAGCGCATCCGAGGTTATCCTTACCGACAGCTATGAGTCTGACGATGCGGTTATGATTGCAACCGATGCAGGTCGACTTTACATTCCTCTTGCAGAGGTTATCGACTTTGAGAAGGAGCGCGCACGTCTTACCGCCGAGATGAAGAAGAACGACGGCGAGATCGAGCGAATTGAGAAGAAGCTCGCAAACGAGGGCTTTGTAGCCAAGGCTCCTGCGGCCGTTATTGAGGGCGAGAAGGCTAAGCTGAGAAAGTATCTTGAAGTAAGAGAGTCGCTTTCCATTGCTCTCGCGAAGCTTAACTGATATGACTAAAAATGACAAAAATATAGAAGAAGTGGTTGTGTTCTCCGGACAGTACGAGGACTGCGAGGAGAACAGCCGCATCGTGATTGCCGAGGGGATCGAAGAGATTGCCGAAAATGCCTTTCGCGGCTTTGCACATCTTACCGAGGTGGTTCTGCCCCGCTCGCTGAAAAGAATTTCGGCCTGTGCCTTTGCATCCTGCCAGAATCTTAAGCGCATCGAAATACAGCACGGACTTGAGGAGATACTTGACGAAGTGTTTTCCTCCTGCTCCTCGCTTACCTCGGTTATAATTCCGGATACTGTAAAACGCATAGGTGAGGGCTGCTTTGAGGCCTGCGCCTCGCTTAGTTCAGTAAAGCTATCCGAGTCTATCGTTATGATCGGCTCGAGCGCCTTTGCCTACTGCTTTAACCTTACAGAAATCGAGATTCCCGACAGCTGTGTGCTGGTGGAATTCAATGCCTTTGCAAACTGTTTTTCGCTAGAGGGTATAAAGCTGTCCTGCAACATGGGGCTTATTGATGAGTCCACATTTGAGGGCTGCAGATCGCTAAAATATGTCGATATGCCAACTAAACTTGTCAAAATCGGTCGTAGAGCCTTCAAAGGCTGTGCTGCTCTGGCAAATCTAATTCTCCCGGTCAGTACCGGAGTTATTGGGTTTGACGCCTTTGCCGATTGCAAGTCGCTTAAGAGAATCGCCATTCCCAAGGATCTAAGAGAGATAGAGGACCTTGATGCCTTTGGCGGATGCGACAGTCTGGCAGAGATATCCTTTGGCGGCAGCCGTGAGAAATGGGAATCCATAATGCGAGGCAACGTTCTTACAATACAGAAAAGCGATCTCACAACCTCGATACCCAGACTTTCGTTTATGAATTTGGAGTAAAACAATGATCAAAAAATACAAGTGCCTGGTTCTCGACCACGATGATACTGTGGTGGATAGCTCGGCATCTATTCACTACCCCTCATTTGTTGAATATCTTAAGATCGCAAGACCTCATCTTGCCGACAAGTATACTCTGGAGGAGTATTTTGAGAAGAATTTTCATCCCGGAATTCTTGAGCTGTTTACCGATGAGATCGGCCTTAGTGACGAGGAGCTTAAAGAGGAAGAGGCGTTCTGGCGTGAGTACGTGAAGAACCATATTCCCAACGCATACCCCGGAATGAAGGAGATAATTGCCGAGTTTAAGGCGGGTGGCGGCATTATTGCCGTTGACTCCCACTCGGTGAGTGAGAATATTATCCGTGATTACAAGGCAAACGGTCTGCCCGAGCCTGATATTATTTATGGCTGGGATATTCCGAAGGAGATGCGCAAGCCTGCTCCCGGCACCTTGTTTGATCTTATGGAAAAATACAATCTTGCTCCGGAGGAAATTCTCGTAGTAGACGACCTTAAGCCGGGATATGACATGGCAAGAGGCGCAGGAGTTGATATTGCGGCGGCGGCCTGGGCACATAATGTGAAGGAAATCGCCGACTTCATGGAGAAAAACTGCAATTATTTCTGCCGTAGCATTGAGGACTTAAGAAAAATTATATTTTAAATGAAAAGGGGCGAGTTTTTCTCGCCCCTTTTGTGACCTTGTCACGGAAAGATCTTCCTTATTTATTCTATAATAATGCTACAATGAAAGGAGAATCAATATGAAAAACAGATTACTTGTTCTTATACTAACACTTATAGTTTCACTTTTTATAGTAGGCTGTGAATACATACCTCATAAGTCCACCGATGGAAACAACGGTGACGAAATTGCCGATCAGGAGCAAAATCCCACTCAAAATAGTGATAAATCTGATCCCCAAAACGAGGAAGATGCAAAGGAAGATCAGGAAGATAATCCCAAATCCGATGGTAAAAAAGACGAAACAGAGGACAGCATTCCCGAAAATAACGAAAATCCCGACAAGAATGAAAATACGGAAACCCCGTCTGACGATAATCCTACCGATGACCCCACCGAACCCCTGCCCGAGATCGGAACAGAAGTGGGGGACCGTTTCAACGATATTACCCTCGTAACAATGGCGGGCGGTAGTATCAGCACCGCAGACCTGCGTGGTAAAATAGTGATAATAAATTCATGGGCATCCTGGTGCCCACCCTGTAAGGAGGAGCTGCCCGACTTTAGCAGGATAGCAACCGAATACAAGGATCAGGTGGTTATTATAGCCGCAGACATAGATGCGGGATACGGAAATGCAAAGGCATACGTGGATCAGAACTTCCCCGAAACCGACATCGTATTTGCCTACGACACGGTTTACAGCGATGCATACAATGCGGCAGGAGGCAACGGATTCGTCCCCTACACAGCTATTATTGACCAAAGCGGAGTTATCATCTACTCGGATTCCGGAATGCTGAGCTACAGCACACTGGTGTATTTAATCGAAAGTGCGCTTAACAAATAAAACTAAATAAAAAAGAAAACCAAAGGCTTTCAACCTTAGATTTTCTCTCGGAAGATAATATTTATGGCAGAGGCACTTATTAAACAGTGCCCCTGCCTTTTTCGTTTGGTTATTCCTAAATGAAGCATTCCTTTTGTTTTAAGAAATGGTTCTGATCATATTGGAATCTGCGATTTCAACATATATGTTAGGGTCGAAGTCGCTGAGCAGCTCACGGAAGAACTCACAGATATGCTGCTCGGTAAAGAAATGACCTGCCTCGATAAGGTTAATACCCATCTCAGAAGCCTCCTCCATAACGTTGTATCCGATTCGGCCGGAGATGTAGGTATCTGCGCCTGCGTCAATAGCCGCCTTTACATATCCCTTTCCGTCACCGCCAACGACAGCCACGGTGTGCACGTCGCTGAGGCCCTCGGCATATCTGATAATATCCGAGCCGCAAAGCTGCTTTACTCTATATGCAAAGTCCTGGATATCCATAGTATCGTCAATAGTTCCGATTCTACCAAGATCACCCTCGCCAAAGGGAGCAACGTCCTTCATACCGAGAATATCGGCAAGGCGGTCGTTTACACCACCTACAAGCTTATCCGCACGGGTGTGGAAGGAGAACACAGAAATTCCGCTGCTAACCAGCTTAATAAGCTTTCTGGCAATATGGTTTTCCTCGTCGAGGGAGGAAATAGGCTTGAAAATAAGAGGATGATGGGAAACGATGAGGTCAAAGCCACGCTCAATAGCATAGTCAACGATCTCCTCGGTCACGTCAAGAGAAACCAGCACACGGTACACCTCGGAGGTGCCGTCGGGACAACACATAATGCCGTCGTTATCCCAGGGCTCACGAAGATGCTCGGGAATAGCCTCTGCAAATTTCTGATACAACTGTTTTGCGTTCATATAATATTCCTTTCGGGCAGGTATCTGCCTTAAATATTACTTATATATTCTTTAATTTGTGCAATAAGCTTAGAATCCTCGTCGCAGTTAATACCTGCCTCGCGCTTTCCGTTAAGGGCGTTTTCCAACGATTTCAGCTTGGAGGCAAGGTATGCACGACGGTTATCCCGGTCAACACAGCTCGACTTGTCAGAGCCCACAATAGCTTCAAGCTCGGATATTTCCCGACATTTCCCATCAAAGGAGGCTAAAAGGCAAACGTAATATTTACCAGCATCAAAGCTGTAGCTTTCGCTCATGATTTTGAAGCCGGATGAAGCAAGATAGCTGCGAAGCTTCTCCTGCCTGGTCATAGGCTGAAGAATAAGGTTTACGTTCCCGTCCTTAAGATGTGGCGCTCGGTCGATGATATCGGCGATAAGCTCGCCGCCCATACCGCAGATAGCGTAGTCGGTTATTCCCTTGTCTGCCAAAGCGGCGGCACCGTCGGTCAGTATAAAGGTCATTTGCTCTGCCCTGCCACGCTCCTCGGCGTTTCTACGTGCGGAGTTCAATGGCCCGCCGTTAATATCACAGCAATATGCATAGCCTATGCGTCCCTCGTCGAGCAAAAAGAGAGGCAGGTACGCATGATCCGTGCCAATATCGGCAAAGGTCGCGTCCTGCCTCACGAGTTCTGCCGCTGAGAGCAGACGCGCGTTTAATGCGCTCTTCATTATTACTTGCTCGCCAGATAATCGTTGATCTTCTTAACAAGCTCGTCAGCATCGGTGCCGTGAACTACACAAGCCTCTGCGATAGACTCACCTCTGGAATGAGGACAACCGAGACAATGCATACCAATCTCAAAGAAGAACTGCGCAGTGTTTACATCAAAGTCAAGAACGTCGCCGATAAGGCTATCTTTTGTTACCTTCATTTTAATAATCCTTTCATAAGAAAAATATATAACAAAGTTAGTATACCATATTGTGTAGAAAAAATCAATATTTATTTTAAAGTTACTCTTTACTTTTTAAAATGTTTATGGTAAAATACTCTTGTTACACTAATTTCAATAAATTGAAAGGACAAGAAAATGATAGTTGCCCTTGATGAAGCAAAGAGAAAGCTGACGGCGCTCTACGACGTGGTGGGCGAGCTTAAGAATCAGCTGAGAATAGACGAGGTTAAGGAAAGATGCGCCGAGCTGGAGAGAGAAACCATGGTGCAGGATTTCTGGAGCGATGCCGAAAAGTCCTCTAAAAAGCTGCAGGAGATCAAGCAGCTGAAGGACAAGTACGAGAGCTACGAGGCGCTGGCGTCAAGACTTGACGACACATTTACCCTCTGCGAGATGGCTATTGAAGCAGAGGACGAGGACTCGGTTGAGGAGGTTCTTTCCGAGACTGAGGCTATAGAAAACGAGGCCGAGGCGAAGAGAATCGAGGTTCTGCTCTCCGGCCCTTATGACAAAAATAATGCAATAGTTTCCTTCCACCCCGGTGCAGGCGGTACCGAGGCGCAGGACTGGGCATCCATGCTCTACCGTCTGTATACCAGATGGGGCGAGAAGCATGGCTTTAACGTAAAGCTTATCGACTGGCTGGACGGAGATGCGGCAGGCATCAAGTCGGCTACCATTATGATCGAGGGTATGAACGCATACGGATACCTGAAGAGCGAGAACGGCGTACACCGTCTGGTAAGAATATCACCCTTCGATGCATCCGGCAGACGACAGACCTCCTTTGCATCGGTTGAGGTTATGCCCGAGTTTGAGGATGACGACACCATCGTGCTTCGTGACGAGGATCTCGACATCACAGCGCACCGTTCCTCCGGTGCGGGCGGTCAGCACATCAACAAGACCGACTCGGCTATCCGTATCGTGCACAAGCCCACCGGTATCGTAGTAGGATGTCAGACCGAGAGAAGCCAGCTGCAGAACAAGGAAACCGCCCTTAAGATGCTGAAGGCAAAGCTGATGGAGATCAAGCTCCGTGAGAAGCTGGACCGTATTGAGGATATTCAGGGCAACAAGGCAAATATCGAGTGGGGTAGCCAGATCCGAAGCTACGTATTTATGCCCTACACCCTTGCTAAGGATACCCGTACCGGCTATGAGGACGGTAATATCGACTCGGTAATGGACGGTAACATCGACGGCTTTATTAACGCATATCTTAAGCACATCTCTTCCGGCGGTGAGAATAAATAAAAGTTAAACGGTGCGATTTTGTCGCACCGTTTTTATATATAATTGATAATTTCCATGGGGTTATCAACAAGGATTTCTGCACCGGCGAATGTTAGCTGCTCCACGCTTCTGAAGCCCCAGGAAACGAATATGGGCAGGGCTATATTTGCATTTTTAGCAGTCAAAACATCGGGCTCTGAGTCACCGATGTATGCGGTCTCGATGGGAGTTACCCCAAGATCATTTAATATCTCAAAAAGAGAATCGGGAGCAGGCTTAAGCGGAATGCCATCTCTGCCGCCGTGGATAATGTCAAATGTATCGGGCAAAAATTTGTCTACTGCCTTGCAAACAGCAAAATCCGGCTTGTTGGAAAGCACGGCAAGCTTAATCCCCCTGCTTTTAAGAGCAGAAAGCAGCTCAGTAATACCCTCGTAGACGGTGGTAAGGTAATAAGGCGAGGCATTATAGGCATCGTTGTAGGTTTTATACACCCTGTCAAAGAGCGAGTTATCCACTCCCACCCTTGCAAGCGCCCTTTCGATAAGCTTTACTGCCCCGTCACCTACAAAGCTCATACAGTCCGCCTCGGACACCGATCCTAGTCCATGTTCTGACAGAGCAAGGTTAAGATAATGATTTATTGTTTTAATAGTATTAAGCAGAGTGCCGTCTAAGTCAAAGACGGCACATTTTATTTTGTTAATATTAGTTGTCATTTTACAGCCTTTTGATAATATCCTCAAGAGACACAGTGCCTATCTTCTTTTTATTTCCTTTAAGAGTAAGCGTAAGATTCTCGGGGCGGAAGATTATATTTGCTACCTCTCTTATACGCTCGGGGGTAATAGAGCGATACTTCTCTGCCCTTTCCTCAACGCTGGTATAGCCGGCATTCATAATATGATTATCATATCCGCAGGTGAAGTTCAGCTCACGGGGCTCGTCGTATAGAAGGTAAGCATTGTCAACGTAGCCCGCCTTCATCATAGCCTCCTCACAGGGGGCGTTTGCCTTAAACTCACGAAGAAGGTCTACGACCGTCTGCACAGAATCGTACACTGAGCCGCCACGCACCTCAAATGAAAATACAAAGCTACCAATATTATTATATCTTTCGCTGGAGCCTGAAATATCATAGAAAAGCCCACGCTTTTCGCTCATTTCCATAAAGAAGCGGGAATTATATCCTCCAAGCAGCATATCATACAGCAGGTCAGTTTCGGAAATAGTCATAACGGACATATCCATATCAAAGGCAAAGCGAAGCATGGTGAAATCGGCATTTTTGACATGCACTCTGCCGTCACGCTTGCCAAATGCATCGCACACCGGGGCAATATTCTCCTGCGCCACACCTTGAGAAAGCTGATGCTTCTCTATTTCACCGCATAGGTGGGCAAGATCGCCTTCGCTGAAGTTGCCTGTAACGTAGAAAAACATATTTTCAGCAGTCATTATCTCACGGCGGTAGGCCTCAAGAGCAGTCTTGGTTATCTTATCCACCCCGCCGAGAGTGCCGGTGATGGTTCTGGCAAGAGTGGTGCCCTGATAAACGATATTGTTACTAAAGGTAGCAAGAGATGTCTTGTCATCTCCCTCTCGAATCTCTGCCTTAATGCGCTCACGCTCGGTCTTGATCTCCGAGGCGGACAGTATTATAGGCGATAGAACCCGTGCGATTATCTCGGAGGCAAGAGCAAATCGGGGTGATGAGCCTGTGATATAAAACTGCACCATCTCGCTATAGGTCGATGCATTAAACTCCATACCGCACCTATCAAGGGTGGGATAAAGCTGACCGTCCATAATAGCGCCCACATTACGTATAGCAGCATGCTCAAGAAAATGGGTTATACCAGAAATCTGCTCGTACATGCTTCCCGCACGAAGAAAGAGCGAGATGTAAAAACCGTGTATGCCAGGATTTTTGTAATAAAAAATATCTACGCCATTTTGGGTTGTTATTTTTTCTTCTTTAAACATATTCGCTCCTCTCAGAAATTCGGAATTAGTAATTCGAAATTCGAAATTATTTATTGAAATTAAATGAAAAAAGGACAAAAAACTTGATTTTTTGATGATTTTTCGTTGTGAGAGCGACGGTGTAGTTACCTACTCCGAGCGAGCAGAACACAAAAAGGGCAAAAAATCATATTTTTTTCAGCTTAGCAAAGGTTGCCATGAGTTTCTTCGTCTGTCCGTTGTCAAAGCGCACCTCATAGAGTACGTCGCCGCCCATATCACGTGAGGTGAGTATCTCGCCATCGCCAAACATATCGTGGCTGACACGGGTGCCGGGAGCAAAGCGAATTATGCCATACTCTGCGGCTCCGGGCTTCTCACGCTTCTTAGGTGTAATTTCAACGGGACGGCGGAACTCGGCAAAGTAATCCTTACGCTCGCTATAGCCACCGTAGGAGCTTCCGCCCGAGGAATAGCTGCCGTATGTCGGTCTTTCACGGCGGCGGGGAGCATCCTCAAACACAAGGCTCTTTGGCATCTCGTCCTTCACAAACCGTGAGAGCTGATTATACGTGGTCTTACCGTACATCATACGGTTCTTGGCATGGGTGATATAGAGCATTTCCTTTGCTCTGGTAATAGCAACGTATGCAAGGCGCCTTTCCTCACTCATCTCAGCCTCCTCGCCGATATTCTGCAGTGACGGGAAGATTCCATCCTCCATTCCTGCGAGGAATACCACCGGGAACTCAAGTCCCTTTGCCGCATGGACGGTCATAAGCACGACGGCATCTGCATTCTCGTCATACTTATCCACATCGGCAACAAGAGAGATTTCCTCAAGGAAGCCTGTGGCAGTGGGCTCGATGCCGGTATCCTTGCAGCGCGATTCATATTCCACGGCGGCACCAATAAATTCGTTTACGTTCTCAATCTTGCCCTCGCCCTCAAAGCCCTCGGCTACAAGCATATCCTTGTAACCCGACTCCTCGAAGAGAGCACTTATCATCTCGGATGGAATGCTTTTCTCTTCCCTGACCTTCTCTATTATTGCCGAGAAGGCAGTAAGCTTATCCGCACTTTTAGCAAGGGCGGTATACTCGGCAGCATTCTTAACCACCTCGTACATGGAGATGCCAACGGCCGCAGCAATCTGCTCTATAGCATCAACTGTGGTCTGGCCTATCTTACGCTTTGGCTCGTTGATAATTCTCTTCAGACGGAGGTTATCAAAGGGCGAAACAAGCACCGAAAGGTAGGCCATCATATCCTTTACTTCCTTACGGTCGTAGAATCCCATATCACCGACTACTCGGTAGGGCACACCGCTCTTGGCAAAGGAGGTCTGCAGCGATCGGCCGAGAGCGTTAATTCGGTACAGAACGGCAAAGTCGGAGTACTTTCGTCCGTCATTTTTTATTGCCTTATTAATTCTGTCAATAATATATCTGCCCTCGTCATTCTGATCATCAGACTCGTGAAGAATGATCTTCTCTCCTGCGCCCTTTTCGGACCAGAGGCGCTTGTCACGGCGGCCGGAGTTGTGATGAATAACCGCATTTGCGGCATCAAGAATATTGCCGGTAGAGCGATAGTTCTGCTCCAGCTTGATAACCGCCGCATCGGGATAGGTTGTATCAAAATTAAGTATGTTCTCAATGGTTGCGCCACGGAACTTATATATAGACTGATCGTCGTCACCAACGACCATTATATTTCTGTATTTATCCGAGAGGAGCTTGGTAAGAACAAACTGTGCATAGTTGGTATCCTGATACTCGTCTACCAGCACATACTTGAATTTATTCTGATAATACTCTCTCACCTCGGTATCATTTTCAAGAAGCTCTACCGTCTTCATAATAATATCGTCAAAGTCTACGGCATTGTTCTCCATAAGCTTTTTCTGATACAGGCGATAGATATTAATAATATCCTTGCTTCTGGGGTCGCGGGTAACGTCCACATCGTCGGGAGTCTTAAGCTCATCCTTTGCGATGCTGATAGCGTTGGCAACAGCCTTCACTGCAAGTCGCTTTTCGTCGATCTCAAGCTCCTTCATACAATGGGTGAGCATACGCTTCTTATCATCGGTATCATAGATAGAAAAGCCCTCGCGATAGCCCAGTCTGTCGCCGTATCGACGGAGAATTCTGAGGCATACCGAGTGGAAGGTACCCGACCAGATAGATGATGCAACAGACTCGTCGCCAAAGGAATTGAGAAGTCGCTCCCTGATCTCGCCCGCCGCCTTGTTAGTAAAGGTGATGGCAAGAACCGACCAGGGCGCAGGGGGATTGTCGATAAACTGAGGCAAAATCTCCTCGATCTCCTCACACTCCATATCTATAGCGCCCTCAAGGATTTCTGCCGCTTCAGGTGTAAGGCCATCGGGAACATAATCTGAGAAGTATGCATTGCCATATCTGATGAGATAAACTATTCTGTTAACGAGAACGGTGGTTTTTCCGCTGCCTGCGCCTGCAAGGACGAGAAGCGGACCGTTTACCGAGAACACCGCACGGCATTGCTCGGGGTTAAGCTTAGCGCCATAAACCTTGTCAAAAAGGGCACGCTTCGCCTTAAGGTATTTTTGTACTGTATCCTGCATTTTTAAACCGAACCTTCGTTATTTTAGCATAAAATTTGTCGGTGGCGCAAAAGCGCCTTTTTATCTTCGTATATTTTACGAAGAGTGCGTTTAAATTTACCCAGCGGTATTGGTAATATCAAATAATTGTCAGATGTCAAATTAAGTCCCAAGATTATACAAAGCCGTTTTACAGACAAAATGTGACACCTAAAAATCAAGGTTTTCCACAATGTAATTGTTAGCAATGTGGAAAACTGTCTTAACAGAAAAGCGCATTTTGGCTTATTTCTGCCCTGTTTTTTCAAAAAAACACAGAGTTTTCCACATTTTTTATTTTTTGAGCTCACTTTTGCGCATTAAAGTGAAAAAAGTATACTTTTCCGCTTTTTTGATCAGGCGTCCATTTTAAGCCTGCGCATACCGCTTACGCAAAAAGCAATTCTGCCCTTGTTTAAGTCATATTTAGATGTAGTAATTATTACGAATAAGATTAGCGTTTTTTACCGTTGCCGGAAGTTTTTATAAATTTGGAGACATCCTTTTTTCCACCCTTGCTCTTGCCCGAGCCACCCTTACGGGAGGAGGACATTTTATCTGCCTCACGGCGGATACGGTCGGCATCCTCGCCAAAAATCCTGTCGAACTTACTCCTACCCTTTTTTACAGGTGCATGGCTAAAAACAGAGTGCGCACCTGCGGGAGTAGGTCTGGCTGATGACCTCTTATTCTTACTGCCGGAGGACTTGGATCTTGTGGCGGTCTTTTTCTCAGGAACGTATCTGCCGCCTGAGAAGGAGGGACGGACAAGGCAATCGGGAGTATTGCCAATAAGATCCTCTCTGCCGGCCTGCTTCAGCGCCTCTCGCACCAGATTTGCATTCTCGGGCTTGGAGTACTGAAGGAGGGCACGCTGGAGCTGCTTTTCATGATAATCGGTAGTAACCTGCACCGTCTTTCCGTTCATAGGATTGATACCGGTGTAGTACATTACTGTGGAAATAGTACCGGGGGTGGGATAGAAATCCTGCACCTGCTCGGGCATATATCCCCATTTCTTCAGCCAGGTAGCCATCTCAACCGCATCGGTCAAGGTGGTGCCGGGGTGGCTGGACATAAGATAAGGAACAAGATACTGCTCAAGCCCCGCCTCCTCACAGAGGGCGAAGTACTTTTTCTTGAATTTCTCGTAAACCTCAATAGGAGGCTTACCCATCATCATAAGAGTGTTGTTTGCGCAATGCTCGGGGGCAACCTTAAGCTGACCCGAAACATGGTGCGACACCATCTGTCTGAAGAAGGAGTCGTCATCGTCATATATGAGATAATCAAATCGAATGCCCGATCTGACAAAGACCTTTTTAATACCGGGGAGCGCCTCGATCTCACGGAGCATATGAGCATACTCGGTGTGGTCAACCTTAAGATGCTTACATGGGGTGGGAGAAAGACACTTACGGTTTTTACAAACACCCATTTCCTTCTGCTTATCGCAAGAGGGATATCTGAAGTTGGCAGTAGGGCCGCCAACATCGTGAATATAGCCCTTAAAATCAGGCAGAGCGGTAATTTTCATTGCCTCGGTTATAACGCTCTCCTCACTGCGAGATCTAACCTCTCTGCCCTGATGGAAGGCAAGTGCGCAGAAATTACAAGCGCCAAAGCAGCCTCGGTTGTGGGTAATAGAGAACTTGACCTCGGTTATAGCGGGAACACCGCCGAGGGCATCGTAGTCGGGATGGAAATCTCTGGCATAAGGCAGAGCGTATACAGCATCCAGCTCCTCTCTCTCAAGAGGGGGCATAGGAGGATTCTGTACAAGCATCTTATCGCCGTAATACTCAATAACAGCCTTACCGTTTACCGAGTCGGTATTCTTATACTGAACGGCAAAGGCCTTGGCATATGCTGCCTTATCGCTCTTAAGCAGATCGTAGTCGCCAACCTCAACAGAGTCAAAATGAACCGTGTCACCGGCCTTGGCAAGGTATACGCATCCACGCACGTCACGGATCTTTTTGATTGGAACGCCCTTGTCAAGCAGACGAGCGATTCTTCTCAGAATATTCTCACCCATACCGTAGGTAAGAATGTCCGCACGGGAGTCAACGAGGATACTGCGACGCACCCTGTCCTCCCAATAATCATAGTGGGCAAATCGACGCAGAGATGCCTCAAGTCCGCCTATAATGATCGGAATATCACCGTACGCCTCACGGATACGGTTACAGTATACGATAGTCGCCCTGTCGGGGCGAAGTCCCATTTTTCCGCCGGGGGAATAGTAGTCATAGGAGCGGCGCTTCTTGGACACAGTATAGTGAGCAACCATAGAGTCGATGTTACCGCCGGTAACAAGGAAGCCGAGCCTCGGTCTGCCAAAGCGCTTGAAATCCTCAGTGCTCTTATAATCCGGCTGAGAAAGTATGGCAACCCTGAATCCCTCTGCCTCAAGTACACGGGAAATAATAGCAACGCCAAAGGACGGGTGGTCCACGTAGGCATCACCCGTCACATATACGAAATCGACATCCAACCAATTTCTGGCCTTAACATCATCCGGCGTTACCGGAAGGAAATCAAGTCTGTTTTTCATATCAAATAGCAAAGCTGTCGAGGTTAACCTCTCTCTGCTCTCCGTTTTCCATATCACGAAGCTGGGCAACACCTGCCTCAACCTCGCTGTCACCGATAATAAGTGTATATCTTGCGCCCTTCTTGTTAGCGTACTTCATCTGCGCCTTAAGGCTTCTGCCAACAACGTCACACTCGGCATACTTGCCCTCTCTGCGAAGTCGCTCGGTAATCTCAAGACCCTTGACCATCGCCTTCTCACCAAGAGCCGCAATATATACCACAGGCTGCTTGGGAGTTATGTTGTCAAGGCCAAGCTCACGCATAGCGAGAATAAGCCTGGTAATACCCATGCCGAAGCCGATGCCGGGAAGCTCGGGACCGCCGAGCGAGGAAACAAGACCGTCATAACGGCCGCCGCCGCAAACGGTGGACTGTGCGCCGATACCCTCGGCAATAAACTCAAACACGGTGCCGGTATAGTAGTCAAGACCACGAACGATAGAGGGGTCAACCACATAATCTATGTTCATTGCGGAAAGTGCGCTCTTAAGCATGTCAAAGTTAGACTGACAGCCTTCGCAGAGGTGATCCACGGTCTTGGGCGCATTAACAGCCAGCGCATGGCAATCGGGATTCTTACAATCGAGCAGACGGAGAGGATTTTTCTCAAGTCTGGTCTTACAGGTATCGCAAAGGGTGTCAAGATGAGAGTTGTAATACTCAACAAGAGCCGCACGGTACTTAGGACGGCACTCCTTGCATCCAATGGAATTAACGTGGAGCTTTACATTAGTAAGTCCAAGTCTTCTGAGCACCGAGTTAGCAAGAGCGATAGCGGTAGCATCGGATGCAGGGCTATGAGAGCCGAACATCTCTGTACCGAACTGAACGAACTCACGGCTTCTGCCCGCCTGGGGCTTCTCGTGACGGAAGCAGGACATAATATAGTAATACTTAAGGGGCATAGGATCAGAGCATCTGCCGTTCTCAATAAGAGCACGAACTACAGATGCGGTTCCCTCGGGACGGAGCGAAATGCTTCTGCCCTCATCTCTGTCAGCAAATGTGTACATCTCCTTCTGTACCACGTCGGTGGTATCGCCAACACCTCTTACAAAGAGCTCTGTGTTCTCGAAGGTGGGAGTTCTGATCTCGCCGTAGCCGTACTTCTCTGCCTCCTCACGCATAATGCCCTCGATGTGACGCCACAGGGGAGTCTCCTCGGGAAGTATATCCATTGTTCCTTTAATCTTCTGAATCATTTTTATATCTCCAATCAATCATTAATCTTCTTTATGCGCTTCATTTAGAAGCAGCTCAAGACGCTCGGTATCTCCGATCCACTCAAGCATACCGATAACCGCCTCAAATCCGGTTGCCGCACGGTAATCGGCGGCTGATGCATGCCTCGGACGATTGAGATGGCCGGAATTTGCCGCACGCCTGTACACATCACGCTCGTCGTCAAGAAGTAAAGGCTCAATCCTACGCATCATAGCGGCCTGAGCCTCGGCGGTAACGTAGCGAAGCGATGCCTCGTTAAGCTCGCCGGATTTGCATATTCCCCTCTTCACCAGCATACGTCTGACGTAAAGAGAGTGACGTGCGTCACCAAGGTATGCAAGCGCCGCCGCAGTAGGCAGGCTTGCCCCGATAAGTATATCGTGCATTGTAAATCTCCATTTCAATATGCCCGTGCCATTACAAGCCGAGCAAAAAGTCATCTTTTCACATTTACATTGTAGCACATTATTTATGTAAAATCAATACTTTATAAATATAATATTTTTATTAAAAAATTTTATTTTGCTCTTGCAAAAGCTTTTTTCTTATGTTATAATAAGATAAAGTATTATGCAAATTGTCTAAAAAGCTCGCAAAAACTCTTTTGGAGGCGCAAAATGGAAGGCTTTGATTACATTAAGAGCAATTATTTGAGTCTTCTTGATGAGATCAGACAGCTTAGTATATCGGCAGGACGTGAGGTTGCCCTGGTCGCTGTTACCAAGAGCGGAAGCGATGAGGAGCTAATTGCTCTGGCGTCAGCAGGCGTTAGTCATATTGGCGAGAACCGCCCGGGTGAGCTGAGGCGCAGAGGCGATCTTCTTCGTGAGAGAGGATATATGCCATGCCTTCACGAGATAGGCAATCTGCAGAGAAACAAGGTCAAGCTGATAATCGAGTCGGTTGATCTTATCCATTCGCTGGACAGCCTTGCTCTGGCGGCGGAGATTGATAAGCAGGCGAAGCGTGTCGGCAGACGTGTGCGTGTATTGATTGAAGTCAATTCTGCCCGTGAGGAGCAGAAGGGCGGCATAATGCCCGAGGACACAGAGGCATTTTATAAAAGCCTTAAGGAATTCAGCTCCATCGATGTCGCAGGTCTTATGACCATGGGCCCGGTGTGCGATGACCCGGAGGAAATTCGTCCCTATTTCCAACTGACAAAGGAGCTGTTTGACAGCATGAACAAAAAGGGATGCTTCACCGACGGAATACTCTCCATGGGTATGAGCGACAGCTACAGGGTTGCCATTGAAGAAGGCTCAACGCTGGTCCGTGTGGGACGAAAATTGTTTGTAAAATAAAAAAAGACATATAAAGAAAGGAAGCCGCAAAAATGTTTGAGGATTTCATGAAAAAAATAAGAAAGGGAAAGGGCGCAGACGAAAGCACTGATGTACCCTCTTTCCCCGCATATGAGGAGGTTTCACCCATGAACGCAGAAAGACACGAGGAAGTTAGAAGAACCGCTACCCCTATTGTAGCAAACACCGGCGATTCTGACGGCAACATCGAGCTTAAGGTAGTTCGCCCCGCATCCTTTGATGAGGTTAGCGAGATCGCAGATCATCTTATTGAGGGTCGCACCGTAGTTCTTAACCTTGAGCTTCTTGACAACGTACAGACCGTACGTATGCTTGATTTCCTTAACGGAGTTACTTACTCCACCGATGGAGAGATCAAGAACGTTGCTAAGAGCACCTACATCATAACTCCCAAGAACGTAGACGTTTCCGAGGATAACTAAGACCTTGCAGGGCGGGAACATATCTCCCGATCCGCATCGTTTTACAGCACAAAACATTTACCGAGGCTGCTTTTAGGCGTGACATACAAGTCGACCTGCCTCAGAGGGCTGTCGCAAATCCCGATTTGCGACAGCCCATGTTTTATAAAGGAAAAAGATGGAAGAAATATTTTACATTTTAGCCAAAACCGTATCTATTGTCATGGAGGTCGTATCCTTTGCCATGATAATACGTATGCTCCTGCCCTTCTTCGTTGATCCCAACGAAAGCCGTTTATACGTTTTAGCCTTTTTCATAACCGAGCCGTTTATTATACCCGTGCGTGCAATTATGGTAAGGCTGAATATCGGACAGGACTCGCCCATAGACTGGGCATTTTCAATAACCTATATTATCCTCTGGCTGCTTAGCAGCTTGCTGCCGGCCATTTGATAAGGAGTAAAAGATGACATTATTTAAAAAGAAAACAGCAAAGGATTATACAATATACTCGCTGATTATCCTGATCGGTATAATTCTTGACCAGCTTACGAAATTTCTCGTAACAAAATATATGAGCCTGTATCAGTCCATTCCGCTGATAAAGGGCTTTTTACACCTGACCTATCTTACCAACGACGGCGCCGCTTTCGGCTCGATGGACAGTCCGGATCAGAGATGGATTTTCCTCGTGATATCCAGCGTTGCCATCATCGGATTTGTTGCATACCTGTACCTCGGCCACGCAGAGAATATACTCTACGGCGTAGCTCTGTCCATGGTTATCTCCGGCGGTATCGGTAATATGATCGACCGCCTTGGCATCGGATTCTACGTTAACCCCAACACCGGCCTTGGTGAGGTGGTTGACTTTATCGACTTCTGCGGTATCTGGAGCGCTGTATTCAACGGTGCGGATTCCTTTGTATGCGTTGGCGCAGGTCTACTTATTCTGGCGCTGATCATTGATCTGAAGAAGGAATACGCCCTTGAAAAGGCAAAGAAGGCTGCAGCACTTGAGGCAACAGAAGGTACCGAAGCGCCTAAGGCTGAAGAAGGCACTCTTCCCGTAGCGGAGGCAGAGGAAATTACCGAGCCCGCCGAGGAAGAAGCAAAGGCAGAAGAATGATATACACAGTAGCTACTGACGACGTCGGTAAGCGTCTTGATGCCATTGCCGCCGAGGCAGCGGGAATTACCCGTTCTGCCGCTGTGAGGCTTATCGAGGAGGGCCATGTAAGCGTTTCGGGACGCACCGAGCCAAAAAAATACTCGGTTAAAAACGGTGATATTATTGAAATCACCCTGCCCGAGGTGAAGGAATCAGAGGCCCTGCCGGAAAATATACCCCTGGACATCGTCTATGAGGACGATTATATCATCGTAATCAACAAGCCCAAGGGAATGGTCGTACATCCTGCGCCCGGAAATTATACCGGCACACTGGTAAACGCCCTGCTCTACCACTGCCGTGACTCGCTTTCCGGCATCGGTGGTGTTATGCGCCCGGGTATTGTGCATAGAATTGACAAGGATACCTCCGGTCTGCTGGTGGTTGCAAAATGCGATGAGGCACACAATGCCCTGTCCGAGGAGATGAAGCACCACGGTATTGTCCGTGAGTACAGAGCCCTTGTTACAGGCGGATTTAAGGAGGATAACGGTACTGTAAATTATCCTATCGGCCGACACCCGGTTGACCGCAAGAAAATGGCGGTTATACTTTCGGGCGATCACACCGCAAGAGAGGCTATAACACACTACACAGTCCTTGCAAGATACGGCGGAATATCCTACCTTGCCCTCGAGCTGGAAACAGGCAGAACCCACCAGATAAGAGTGCATATGTCCTACACAGGTCACGCTCTGCTGGGTGACGAGGTGTATGCAAAGAACAAAACTCAGTTTGAGAAAAAGCATCCCAGCCTATTCTCGGGCCAGGCGCTGCATGCCAAGAGATTGACGCTCACCCACCCAAAGACCGGCGAGCGCATGACCTTTGAATGCGAGCTGCCAAGCGAGTTCAAAAAGGCGCTCGAGCTTCTCGAAAAAGAGCAGATTTAAACAATAATGTAAATTAAAGTATGAAAAAAGACTGTTTTCTCCATGAAAACAGTCTTTTTGTTTTATTAGAGCACCTTAGAGAGGAAGTCCTTAAGTCTTGCATCCTTGGGGTTACCGAATATCTCGGCGGGAGTGCCCTGCTCCTTGATTATGCCCTCGTCGATAAAGATAATTTTATCCGCAACCTCACGGGCAAAGCCCATTTCGTGAGTTACGATAACCATGGTCATGCCCTCGCCGGCAAGCTGCTTCATAAGATCAAGAACCTCGCCGACCATTTCGGGGTCAAGAGCGGAGGTAGGCTCGTCAAAGAGCATTATATCAGGATTCATTGCAAGAGCACGGACTATTGCAATTCTCTGCTTCTGTCCGCCCGACAGAGTGGAGGGATATACATCAGCCTTATCCTCAAGACCGATTCTCTTAAGCAAGGTCATAGCGATTTGCTCGGCCTCTTCATTAGTCTTAAGCTTAAGCTGAGTGGGAGCAAGAGTAAGATTTTCCATTACAGTAAGGTTGTTAAAGAGATTAAAATGCTGGAAAACCATGCCCATGCGCTGTCTTGCCAGATTAATATCTATATGACTTTCGTTATAGATTTTCTTAATTTCAGCCTTATAGGCCTTGCCCTCTGCGGAGGAAAACTTTTCCTTAAGCAGGTCCTCTGCCTTGATTTTCTTTATTGCCTCGGAGCCATCCATACCCTCGGCAATAAGCTTTTTATATGTGTTTGATGCCTCAATAACCTCGGTATGGAGATAAGGATCAACAGGAGTAAGCAGACTATCCTTAAGCCATACCTCACCGTAGGTAGGCACGCACAGAAGATTCATACAGCGAAGAAGAGTAGACTTTCCACTACCCGATGGGCCAATGATTGCAACAACCTCGCCCTTTTTTATCTCACAGTCCACGCCCTTTAAAACGGTAACACCGTCCTCAAAGGTCTTGATTATATTTTTAACGCTTATCACCGGCTCTTAATTTCCCTTCTATTTTTTTGATCGCAAAGGTAAGAAGATATACTATGGCAAGATAGAAGCATGCCGCAACCGACATAGGAACTACGTAGCTGGCCATATTGTTGCCCGCACCGATAACCTTTGCCGCCTGGGTAAGATCATACATACCGATCATGCTGACGATAGAGGTCTCCTTGATAAGAGCAATAAGCTCGTTACCGATAGCAGGAATAACATTCTTGATAGCCTGAGGAATAACGATCTTTACCATAGTAGTCTTGCCGTTAAGGCCAAGAGCACGACCGGCCTCAGTCTGTCCAATATCTACAGAGAGAATGCCCGCACGGATGTTCTCCGAAACGTATGCACCGGAATTGATGCCAAAAGCAATTATAGCGGTAATCTCCTTGGGGAAGCCACGGATCGCAAATATAGTGTATGCCATAATGAAAAGCTGAAGCGCCATGGGTGTACCTCGGATAATGGTAACGTAAAGCTTGCATATAAGCTTAGGCAGCTTCATAATAGGGCTATCACCTGAAATACCGACTATAGCAACCAGCGTTCCAAGAACAAGGCCAAGCAGAGCCGCAAACACCGATATAAGCAGGGTTGTGCCAAGGCCCTCAAACAGCATTCCCATATACTTTTCATTAGTAATAAGAACGCCTATACTGTTAAAAAAGTTCATTTTTTTCCTCTTATAAACGCTGAAAAAGAACTGCGCCGAGGCGCGGTCCTTTTTCAATAATAGTTATTTTATCAGTTCATACCCATGTGAGCCATAACCATCTTCTCGATCTCGGTCTGGCCGTTAGCATCCTCAACAAGAAGCTCTGCAAGAACCTCGTTGATAGCATTAAGGAGCTCGGTGTTACCCTTGGTAACTGCGATAGCATAGTGCTCGATTACAGGCTCGTCAGCCTCACCCTCTGCGCCGGAGTAGTAGAGAGGATAGCATACAAAGCCCTTGGTGCTGTTAGAAACGATGTACTGTGCAGGAAGCTCGTCAACGATAATAGCGTCGATGGTGGTGCCAAGTGCCTCTGCAGCAACGTTAGCGCTATCCATAGCCTCGTGCTTGGTATTGGTGCCGTAAAGAACACCGCCCTCACCGTCGATCTCTGCATCCGCATAGATCCAACCGGTGGTATCGGTCTGAGTAGCAACAGTCTTGCCTGCAAGTGCTTCCCATACGATGTATGTAGTGCCATCGGCAGTCTTGGTCTCTACATCAGAGCCGGCAGGAAGAATAACATACTGGATAGAGGTGTAGTAGGGATCGGAGAAATCAACCTTCTCGGATCTCTCGGGAGTGATAGTAAGACCTGCAGCACCGCAGTCAGCAGTCTTGCCCTCAGCAACGGTGTCAATAATGATACCAAAGTCGCCGTCAGTCCAAACAACGTCCTTACCCATCTTCTGACCAACCTTCTCCATGATCTCAATATCAACGCCTACGATATCGGTACCGTTGTAGTATTCAAACGGAGCGAAGTATGCGTTGGTCTGTACATAAATCTCACCGCCGCCGAAGCAGGATGTAAGGCTTGCGCCCATTGCAAGAAGCATAGTAATTGCGAGAATAAGTGTAATAATTTTTTTCATTTTATTTTCCTTCTTTCTGTTGGGTCGGGTATGACCGACTTGTTTCAACGTGGCTATTATACACCCTACAAAATGATTTGTCAATAGGTTTTTGCAAAAAAATTCACTTTTTTTGAATTTTTATTCGACTTTTTTCAAATTTTAATCGGTTATTAGCGAATATGCATGTTTTATTCTGCATATTTATTCGTTTATGCAGCATATTGATTTTTTCGGGCATTTGTGATAGAATAGTATTGTGAAAATTTGCGGTCTTTTGACAAATGGCTTTTTGCGCTCGCAAATAATCTCGCATATAAATTTTAGAAAGGCTCCCGGGCGGGATATAAATAATAATGATAGCATTATCGGCATCAGACATCAATCTCTCCTTCGGGACAGATATAATATTAAAGGATATTTCTTTTGCGATAAACGACGGCGACAGACTCGGCGTTATCGGTGTTAACGGCGCAGGTAAAACCTCGCTGTTTAAAATAATCACAGGCGAATACACTCCCGACTCGGGCGCGATATACGTACAGAAGGGTCATACCGTTGGCGTGCTGGAGCAGAATGCAGATCTGAGCTCACTGCCCCAGGAGCTGAGCTGTATTGAATATATGTATACAGCGTACCCAGCCCTGCTTGCCCTTGAGGGTGAAATAGCGAAAACCGAGGCGGCGCTTACAGGCGCAACCGATCCGCAGGAAATAATGTCGCTCACATCAAGACTGAACGAGCAGAATTCACGCTTTGCCGCAGAGGGCGGCCTGGAATTTAGATCCAGGTGCCGTGGAATGCTGCTGCGCCTTGGCTTTGACGAGGAGCTTATCGGCAGAAAAATAAAGACCCTCTCCGGTGGACAGTATACAAGGCTTGCTCTGGCAAGACTGCTGGCGACCGAGCCGGATATACTTATGCTGGACGAGCCCAGCAACCACCTGGACATTGATGCGCTTAACTGGCTGGAGTGCTTTATTGCAGGATACAAAAAGACGGTTATCATCATCTCACACGACAGATATTTTCTTGATAAGACAACCAACAAGACGCTCTGGCTCAGATACGGTCAGGCAAGGCTGTATAACGGCAGCTATTCCAGATGCAAGGAGCAGAGCGATGCCGAGGCTGCCTCGCTGGAGAAGAGATATAAGGAGCAACAGAAGGTTATCGCCAGGATCAAGGCGAATATTGAATTTCAGCGCAGATGCAACCAGGAGCACAATTACGTTACAATCCGTGCAAAGGAAAAGCAGTTGGCGAGAATGGAACTGGTTGAGCTGGCGCCCGGAGATGAGAAGAACATTCGAGTGCGCTTTGCATCCGAAGAGGAATCCACCGGCAATGTGCTGGAGGCAAAGGATTTAGATTTCTCTTACGGTGAGCGTGTGCTGATAAAAAATCTCTCTTTCCTTATAAGAAGGGGGGAGCGAGTTATGTTCCTCGGCGCAAACGGAACGGGTAAATCCACGCTGATGAAGCTGATAAACTCGATGCTTATACCCAATAGAGGAAAATTAACCTTAGGATATAATATAAAGATAGGATACTACGATCAGGAGAACAGAGGCCTGAGCGACTAAAACACGGTATTCGGCGAGCTGCGAGAGGCTTATCCCGACAAGACCGATCTTGAGCTGCGCTCTACCCTGGCCCTATTCCTGTTTGATGCAGACGACATACAGCGCAGTGTTTCTACCCTTTCGGGCGGAGAGCGAGCAAGACTGACGCTGGCAAAGCTGATACTGAAAAAGGTCAACCTGCTGGTCATGGACGAGCCCACCAACCACCTGGATATCGGCTCATGCGATGCGTTGGAGAACGCTCTGCTGGGCTTTGAGGGAACTATCATAGCCGTATCCCACGACAGATATTTCATCAACAAGATTGCCACGAGAATAATCGAGCTTGCGCCCGAGCGTGACAACGGAATGATCGACTATCCCCTGGAAAGCTATGACGACGCCTTTACCGAATACATGCGTATAAGAGAGAGCAGAAATCTGATGCTCCAGGGCGCAAAAAAGACGGTAGAGGTCAGCGACGCAAGGGCTGACTATGAGGAAAAGAAGAGAGAAAAGGCCAGAGCACGCAGTGAGGAAAAGAAAAGAGAGCGTGCCGAGGCAAAAATAAAGGAGCTGGAAAGCGAGCTCGAATCACTGGAGGCCGAGCTGTTTGGCGAGGCGGCAACAGACTACGTAAGAGCCGCCCAGATTGAGGAAAGAAAGGCCGAGATCGAGGAGGAGCTGCTTGAGCTCTACGAGTTAGTAATGTAACGGAGAATTTTATGATTGTTTACGAATATCCCTTTAAGCAAAAACTGAATATTCCCGACAGCGTGCTGGCTCTCGGCTTCTTTGACGGCGTGCATATCGCCCACCGTGATCTGCTATTAAAAGCACGTGAGGCCGCAAAGGAAAAGGGACTTGCCTTCGGAGTATTTACCTTCAAATCCGACGGAGGTATCAAATCCCATGCAGGCAGGCTGTACAACGATAGCGAAAAGGCAGAGATATTTGAATCCATGGGCGCAGACTTTACTGTTTATGCCGACTTTGGCGCAATAGCCGATACCTCGCCCAAGGACTTTGTTCACAGCATACTGTGCGCCGATCTGAGCTGTAAAATTTGCGTTGCGGGCTTTAATTTCCGCTTCGGCAAGGGCGCAAGCGGTGACAGTAATATGCTCTGCAATCTAATGGCTGAGGCAGGCGGCGAGTGCCGTATATGCGAGGAGATAACTGCAGACGGCGTTACCCTGTCGGCAACGCTGATACGAAATCTTATTTCCCAAGGCCGAGTTTACGAGGCAAACAACCTTTTAGGCGGTCTATATTATATTAAAGGTAGAGTTTTGCACGGCAGACGTGACGGCAGCAAAATCGGATTCCCCACCGCTAATATAAAAATCGGCGATGACCGTGTTGTACCCAAAATGGGAGTGTACAGATCCATCACCACCGTCGATGGCGAGGCATACTACAGCGTGTGCAATGTGGGAACCTGTCCCACCTTCGGTGAAAATGAGATAAGGCTGGAGACCCACCTTATCGACTATAGCGGAGATCTGTACGACAAGGAAATCCGTGTATATCTGATCGGATTTTTGAGAGAAGAAAAGCGCTTTGACTCGGTAGACGAGCTTAAAATGCAAATATATGTTGACAAAAACACCACAATTAAAGAAAATGGAGATACAAAATGGCAGGAGCTTGGACTAAAATAACAGTCAGCGGACACACAAAGGATCTTGACAGCATAGTAGCGGTAATGAGCATGCTGGACAACGGTCTTATGATCGAGGATTACAGCGACTTTTCGCTTAACGGAATGTATGGCGAGCTGGTTGACGAATCTATACTTAACGCAGACAGAGATGCGGTGAAGGTGTCGCTGTTTGTACCCGAGGAGAGAAATCCCCTGGAATACAGAGAATTTTTACAGACAAGGCTCCCCGCCCTCGGCATTGATGGCGAGATCAGCCTTGAGGGCATGAACGAGGACGACTGGGCAGAGAGCTGGAAGCAGTATTATAAGCCCGTGCCTCTCGGCAAGGTGACGATCGTACCCGCATGGGAAAGCTATGATGCAAAAGACGGCGAGGTTATTATCAAAATGGATCCCGGCATGGCATTTGGCACCGGAACACACGAGACCACCCGACTTGTTATACGCCTTATGCAGGACGAGCCCCTTGAAAATATGAGAGTTCTCGACGTAGGAACAGGCTCGGGCATACTTTCTATCTGTGCTTCCAAGCTTGGCGCAAAGAGCTGTAACGCATATGATATCGATCCCATGGCAGTTAAGGTGGCTAGAGAGAACGCTATTGCCGACGGCTGCACTAACATCACGGTTGGCGTTTCCGACCTGCTGAAGGGTGT
Source organism: Clostridia bacterium (assembly GCA_017646745.1). Taxonomy (GTDB): domain Bacteria; phylum Bacillota; class Clostridia; order Oscillospirales; family CAG-272; genus UBA1740. The sequence goes on along the minus strand of JAGCLY010000085.1, from coordinate 19,938 downwards.
TGACCTGACTGAGGGAAAATACGATTTCTGCGTCGCAAACATCGTAGCAGATATAATTATCAGAATGCTGCCCGACGTGACAAAGTACGTTAAGAGCGGCGCCCCCCTTATTCTCTCGGGCATTATCGGTGAGAGAGCCGATGAGGTAAGAAATGCGGTTATCAAGACCGGATTTACCGTTGAAAAGGAAATAAGAGAAAACGACTGGGTTGGAATGCTGGTCAGAGTATAATATTAATTAATAAGGAAACAAAAATGGCAAGATTTTTCGTAAACAAGGAAAATATTGACGAAAATAAAATAGTTATAGACGGCGCAGATGCTCATCATATAGCAAGGTCACTGAGAATGGCAGAGGGTGACGAGGCCGTGGTATGCGACGGCGAGGGCGGCGAATACCGCTGTACCCTGACCCGCATCCGTGATGATGAGTGTATATGCGAGATCGTCGAGCAGATCAACACCGGCACAGAGCCGGCTGTTAACATAACGCTGTGTATGGCATACCCCAAGGGCGATAAGCTGGAGGTGGTTATACAGAAAGCGGTGGAGCTTGGCGCAAGCAGAATAATTCCCTTCGAATCCTCACGCTGTATTAAGCGCCCCAAGGCCGAGAAGGCCGAAAAGCAGAGCGCCCGTCTTTCAAGAATTGCCGAGGAGGCGGCGAAGCAGTGCGGCAGAGCAAGAATCCCCAGCGTTACACAGCCCATGTCATTTAACCAGATGCTTAAGGAGGCTGTTGTGGCGGATATGGCCCTGTTATGCTATGAAAACGAGGACGGTATGACCGTTAAGGATCTTATTTCCGGAAAAGACCGACCTGCATCTGTTGCGATTATAGTCGGATCCGAGGGTGGATTTTCCCCGGAGGAGGCTGAGGCAGCAAAAGAGGCGGGGTGCAAATCGGTATCGCTGGGCAATCGCATACTTCGCTGTGAAACGGCTCCATCCTTTGTTCTGTCTGCCCTTTCCTATGAATTCGAATTGTAATTATCGTTAAATTCTACAAAGATTTTTTCATTTTTTTGTATAAATTCTTGAATTTTTTTCAAAAACCTATTGCAATTTGTCTAAAAATAAGTTAGAATATAGTACAGTATACACAAAATTACCTAAGAGACCCCCCACCGAGGGCAATCAAAGGTAATTTTTACTTAAAAAGATAACTAATATGGTTAAATTAGAAAGGATTGCGCAAAATGTCTAACCGCTTATATCAGACTGTTCTTCACCAAATGAAAGATGTTATAGGACGCACCATCGGTATCATTGACGAGAACGGAATCGTAATCGCCTGCAGCGAGCTCTCTAAGATCGGAGAGTCTAAACAGAGAATCAGAGAGGAGCTTTCCTACTCTGGCGAAGCAGTTGTTTACGAGGGATATACCTACCGCTTTATTAACGTAAACGATAAGAGCGACTGCATTTGCTTTATCGAGGGTGACGATTCTCACGCAGGCAGCATGGCAGAGCTTCTTGCCATCTTCCTTGGCAACATGAAGACCCTTTACGATGAAAAATATGACAAAGGCTCATTTATCAAGAGTATTCTTCTTGATAACATATTACCCAGTGACATTTACATAAAATCTAACGAGCTTCACTTCTCCAATGACGAGAACCGCATCGTTTTTGTTATCAAGGTTCACAGCACCTCCTCTATTCCTCCCTACGAGATCGTACAGGAGATCATCGGAAACAGCGACAAGGATTACGTTATCAACATCAGCGAGCAGGACGTTGTTATCGTAAGAACTATCCCCCAGGATACCGATGCGAAGGATATGGAGGACTATGCACGCAATCTTATCGAAACCGCGCACCAGAAGCACGGCCTTAAGGCTACCGTAGGTATCTCCTCTGTAGTTGACAATCTTAAGGATCTTGCACGTGCGTATAAGGAGGCGAGAATCGCATTTGAGGTTGGTAAGGTATTCGACATTGAGAAGCCCGTAATTTCCTACGAGAATCTCGGCATCGGCAGACTTATATATCAGCTTCCCACCACCCTTTGCGAGATGTTCCTCTCCGAGGTATTCAAGAAGGGCTCGCTTGAGTCGCTTGACCGTGAGACCCTTATGACCGTACAGAGCTTCTTCGAAAATAATCTTAACGTTTCCGAAACCTCAAGAAAGCTCTTTGTACACCGTAACACCCTTGTTTACCGCCTTGAGAAGATCAGAAAACTCTCCGGCCTTGACCTTAGAGAATTTGACCACGCAGTTACCTTCAAGGTTGCGCTTATGGTTAAGAAATATCTCTCCAACAAGCCTACCAAGTATTAATTCGCATTTTGCCGGGAAATCGGTATGATTTCTATTGCCGGTGATAAAATATAACAAACGTATTTTGGGGTTGCTGTGCCTTGCGCATAGACAACCCCGAAATGTGTAATTTGAATTAAAGAGGTTTGTTCTTAATGATAAAGCATATTCAGAGAGGGGTCGGCAGACTGCTTCTGCTGATCCTTACATTAACAATACTTCTCTCTTCCCTTGCATCCTGCGGACTTTTCTCTTACGTTGCAGAAAGCAAGGAGGAGATACAGGAAAACCTTGACGGCGCATCGCACATTTCAAGCTACGGATACGTTTCCGACTACCTGCGTCGCTGGGGTATGCCCACCTTTGACAGAATGAAATTCCAATACTTTGAGGAATGCTTCATCCAGCTTTTCAACTACGAGAGCGGAATGCCCAGTACCTTTGATCACGCAAAAATGACGGCTGAGCTTTTCCTTAAGGAATGCTACGACGAGATTGATACGGCAGACAAGACAGCGGTTACAGACGCCCTGCTTAATTGCTACGTTGTTTCTCTCGGCGATCCCTACTCTGCATACCGTCCGCCTGTTGAGGCCGAGGACTTTATGACCGATATGAGCGGCAAGTTCGGTGGCATCGGAGTTATGGTCGAGTACAATGACCAGGACGAGAGCATTATGATCAACACCGTTTACCCCGACTCTCCTGCTGAAAAGGCCGGAATCAAGGTAGGTGACTACATTCATGCCGTTGACGGCAAAACCGTTGAGGAGCTTGGCTACACCAATGCGGTAAACTACGTAAGAGGCGAAATCGGAACAGACGTTGAGCTTACCATGCTGAGAGGCGAGGAGCTTATTACTGTTGTTGCTACGAGAGCAGAGGTAGAGGAGCTTAACGTCGTATACGAGATATCCGAGGATAAAACTGTCGGATACGTACAGATCGTTGCCTTTAAGGGCAACACCTTCGACCAGTTCAAGGAGGCTATCGACAGCCTTGAGGCTGCAGGAGTAAAGGGCGTAATCTTTGACCTGCGTGGCAATCCCGGTGGCTACGTTGACAGCGTGGTATCGGTAATATCCTATCTTATTCCCGACGGCAAGACGGTTATGAGCTATCAGTACAAGTTTGAGGATGCTGTGGAGCTGGTCTCCGATGACGACGGTGATAAGGATCACGTACTCGACCTTCCCTTCGTAGTGCTCTGCAATCAGTACACAGCATCTGCAGGCGAGATATTTACCGCCGCAATGAGAGATTACCGCAACGCGGGCGATCTCAAGGCCACCATAGTAGGCACCACCACCTACAAAAAGGGTATTATGCAAAATACCTATTATTATCCCCTCGATCAGTCTACGGTAACGCTTACCGTCGCTTATTACAATCCCCCATGCGGAGTGAATTATCATGGCATCGGCGTAACACCCGACATCTATGTTGAGAACACCGCAACCGAGGATCTGCAGTTCAACACCGCCCTCGAAGAGATGAATAAGCTTATTAATGACAACTAACATTTACAAAATATATCTTTTAGGAGAAAAATACAATGGAACAGAAGACCTATACCCAGGCAGGATACGATGCGCTCCAAAAGGAGCTCGCTGAAATAAACGAGAAGATTGAGGTAAACAAGAAGGACATTTCCACCGCCCGTTCTTACGGCGACCTTTCGGAGAACTCCGAGTATGACGAGGCAAAGCAGGAGCAGGGCAAGCTTCACTCAAGAAAGGCAGAGCTTGAGGAAATGATCGCACACGCAAAGATCCTTGACGAATCTCAGATCGACGAGAAGGCAATCAGCGTGGGCTCTATCGTAACCATTCACAACGTAGAGCGTAATATGGACATAACATACCACATCGTTGGCTCCTATGAGACCGACCCCAAGAACGGCAAGATCTCCGATTCCTCTCCCGTAGGCATCGCACTTCTCGGCGCAAAAGAGGGTGACGAGGTTGTTGTTGCCGGCGTAAGAGAACAGCATCTTCAGGTTCTTAAGGTAACCAGAGCTAAGGAAAACTAATTAAGGAATCCTACAAGAAAGGACGATTAAAATGGCAAACGAAAATATGAATCAGGCGCAGAACAGCACTAGTGAGCTTGTAGTTCGCCGTGAAAAGCTTAATGCGCTTTATGAATCGGGCAACAACCCCTTTGAAATAACCAAGTATGACAGAACCCACGAGAGCCGTGACGCAATCAAGCTCTTTGAGGAAAAGGAAGCTACCCTTGCAGAGGGCGAGGTTATCAACGTTCGCCTTGCGGGCAGAATGGTAAGCAGACGTATTATGGGTAAGGCGTCCTTCGCTCACATGCTCGACGATCAGGGCAAGATCCAGCTTTACGTTGCACGTGACGGCGTTGGCGAGGAGGTTTACGCAGGCTTTAAGAAGTGGGATATCGGTGATATCATCGGTGTTGAGGGTCACCTCTTCCGCACCAGAACCGGCGAGATCTCTATCCACGCAACCGGCATTACTCTTCTTGCTAAGTCTCTCCTTCCCCTCCCTGAGAAGTTCCACGGTCTTACCGACCTTGAGACAAGATACAGACAGAGATACGTTGACCTTATCGTTAACCCCGAGGTTAAGGACACCTTCGTAAAGAGATCTAAGATCCTTTCTCTTATCAGAAGCTATCTTGACGGCAAGGGATACCTTGAGGTTGATACTCCTATCCTTCTTCCTATTGAGATCGGTGCTTCTGCACGTTCCTTCAAGACACATCACAACACCCTTGACATTCCTATGTACCTTCGTATAGAGACCGAGCTTTATCTCAAGCGTCTTATCGTTGGCGGTATGCACAAGGTATACGAGGTTGGCCGTATCTTCAGAAACGAGGGTATGGACCCCAAGCACAATCCCGAGTTCACCACCATCGAGCTCTACGAGGCATTCACCGATTACTACGGCATGATGGACCTTGTTGAGGAGATGTACAAGATGCTTGCAAAGGAAGTTTGCGGCGATACAAAGATCACCTACCAGGGCACCGAGATCGACCTCGGCAACTGGGAGAGACTTACCATGGTTGACGCGGTTAAGAAGTATTCCGGCGTTGATTACAACGATTGGCAGAGCGACGAGGATGCAAGAGCAGATGCTAAGAAGCACCACGTTGAGGTTCCCGCAGATGCAACCAAGGGTACAGTTCTTGTAGAGTTCTTCGATGCATTCGTTGAGGATAAGCTTGTTCAGCCCACCTTCATCTACGACTATCCCGTTGAGAACTCTCCTCTTGCAAAGAGAAAGCCCACCAATCCTGCTTTCACCGAGAGATTCGAGTACTTCATCAACTGCACTGAGATGGGTAACGCATTCTCCGAGCTGAACGATCCTATCGACCAGCGTGAGAGATTTGAGAGCCAGGTTGCAAAGAAGAAGGCAGAGGATCCCGACTCCCCCGCAGAGGTTGACTACGATTACGTTACCGCACTTGAGTACGGTATGCCTCCCACAGGCGGTCTCGGCTTCGGTATCGACAGACTTGTTATGCTTCTTACCGACAGCGCTTCTATCAGAGATGTATTGCTGTTCCCCACTATGAAGCCTGAAGTATAATATAACAAAACAAACATAAAACACAAAAAAACCGACGAGAGTATTGCACTTTCGTCGGTTTTGCATTGTGTAAAAATACAGTACAAAAATATATCAAAAAAAGAAAAGACGCGACTTTCATTCTCTTTGTTGGGCTCGGAAATACCGATGAAGCGGCAAAAGATGCCGATAATGCAAAATATGACATTTTCTAAAAAATAGGTGATATAATGGAGCTGTAAACAACCACAAGGAGGAACATATGGAGGCTATAAGAGCTATTAACTTAACAAAAAAATACAAAGACACCCTGGCGGTAGATAACCTGAACTTACAGGTTGAACAGGGAATGCTGCTATCACTTCTTGGTATAAACGGAGCGGGAAAAACCACTACTATAAAAATGCTCTCCTGCCTGACACAGCCGACCGAGGGCGATGCCCTGCTGTACGGAAAAAGCATTCTTACCGAAAGCATGGACGTAAAGGCTATGATTGCTGTTTCTCCCCAGGAAACTGCGATTGCACCAAGGCTTACGGTGCGTGAAAACCTTGAGCTGATATGCGGTGTATACGGTTTTGGCAAAAACAAGCGTGAGGCGAGGATAAGCGAGATGGTGCGCCTGCTGAGGCTTGAGCCTATAATAAACAAGATGGGCGGCAAGCTATCGGGAGGCTGGCAAAGGAGGCTAAGCATTGCAATGGCGCTTATCAGCGAGCCAAAAATACTGTTTCTCGATGAACCGACGCTGGGGCTGGACGTTATTGCACGCAGCGAGCTGTGGGATTTGATACGCTCTATCAAGGGAAAGGTCACTGTGATTTTGACAACCCATTATATGGAGGAGGCAGAGGCGCTGTCCGACCGCATTGCAATTATGAAGGACGGCAGGCTTCTTATCTGTGCAACGGCAGAAGAGATCAAGGCACACGCAGGCGAGAGCAGCTTTGAAAAAGCCTTTATTAATATCGTACGGGAGGCTGAAAAATGAAAATACTGACTTTGGCGCAAAGAAATGCAAAGGAAATACTGCGTGATCCGCTTAATTTGGCATTTGGTCTGGGCTTTCCGCTGGTTCTGCTTTTGCTGTTCAGCGCAATACAGGCAAACATCCCGGTAGATCTGTTTGAAATACAGCATATCACGCCCGGTCTCAGCGTATTCGGGCTTTCATTTATGACATTATTTACAGCAACGGTAATTTCCAAGGACAGAAGCCAGGCGCTGTTGCAGCGTCTGTACACCACACCCGTAAGACCGATTGATTTTATACTGGCATATACTCTGCCCATGATACCGATCTCGCTTTTACAGACGGTGATATGCTATATTGCGGCGGTTATCCTCGGACTTGATATTACCGTTGGAATACTATATGCAATTTTGTTTATTCTGCCTGTCTCACTGCTGTATATAGCAATGGGGCTACTCTTTGGCAGTCTGCTGAATGACAAGCAGGTGGGTGGTATCTGTGGCGCTATGCTAACCAATCTTTCGGCATGGCTGTCTGGCATTTGGTTCGACCTGGATCTGGTGGGCGACGGATTTCGACGGATCGCCTATCTTTTACCCTTTGTTCACTCTGTAGAGCTGGAGCGTGCCATGCTTCTTGGTAATTTTGCAGATGCACTCCCCCATTTGGTATGGGTGCTGGGATACGACGCAGTGCTTATGACAATGGCTGTGCTGTTTTTCCTAAGGCAGATCAAAAAGCAATAATGACCTCTTGCGAAAACCGAGAACATATGCTATAATAGAGAAAAATATTAAGCAAAAGGAGGTCGCTATGATCAAATACGAAATTGAGGGCGGAAACCTGCCCGTGGTTATCTGCTATCCCGAGGCGGGAGAAGCACTCTGCACCGAGAGCGGCGCTATGAGCTGGATGAGCCCGAATATGAGAATGGACACAAATACCGGCGGCGGTATTAAAAAGGTATTCGGCAGACTGTTTTCCGGTGAATCTATCTTTATGAACGAATATACCGCTGAAGGTGGCCCCGGCATGATTGCCTTTGCATCCAGCTTCCCCGGCTCTATCATTCCCTTCCACGTTACACCGGGCAACGGTATTATCGTGCAGAAGCGTGGTTTCCTTGCTATGGAAAAGGGGCTTGATCTGTCGGTACACTTCCACAGAAGATTGGGCGGCATCTTTGGCGGCGAGGGTCTTATTATGCAGAAGGTAAGCGGAGAAGGACTTGTATTCGTCGAGATCGACGGACACTGCAAGGAGATTGAGCTCAAGGCAGGCGAAACCATACTTATAGATACAGGATATCTGGCGGCAATGACCGAGAGCTGTATTATGGATGTGCAGATGGTTAAGGGCATTAAAAATATGTTCTTCGGCGGCGAGGGTATCTTCCACACCAGAGTTACCGGTCCCGGCAAGGTATACATACAGTCTATGCCTCTCAGTCATATCGCAGAGCGACTTGAGCCATATATTAATGTTTCGGACAAATCATCAAACGGCGACAACCATGATGTACGGATAAACTTCGGATTCAACGAATAATTTTACATTTTCCCTTGACAAATTTCGTCATTTCTGCTAAAATAATTGTATATTTTTATTTTAAAGGTGTTTGACCGAAGAATAGTATCATGGATAAAGGGTGAGCAGAGAGCCGTCGTTTGGTGCAAGACGGAGATCCTTGCCGTGTGAATTCACTTCGTTAGCCGTTCACTGAAGGACAGCACAAAGGCTGTGTGCGTAGGCGATACCGGGTGCGACCGTTATATCGCACGGGGTGTGTTGGCACCCTATAAGGCCCTCTTCGTGAGGAGTGGGTGAAGCAGAGTGGTATCACGTAATTTGTTTTTACGTCCCTGCGTTCTACCGAACGCAGGGATTTCGTTTTTTTAGCAAGGAGTATAGCGATGCCTATCACAGATTTTCTTGAAAGAAACGCCAAAATATATCCCAACGACACGGCGCTGGTTGAAATCAACCCCGAGCGTCAGCCGGACAAGGATATAACATGGCGAGAATACAACCTTATAGAAACGGCGGCTGACTCGGACAAGTATCGCAGAGAGATCAGCTGGCGCGATTTTGACATCAAGGCCAATAGATTTGCCAACCTGCTCTTCACCAGAGGTATTAAGAAGGGCGACAAGGTTGCCGTGCTGCTGATGAACTGCCTTGAGTGGTTGCCAATATACTTTGGAATACTGAAAACAGGCGCAATAGTAGTTCCCATGAACTACCGCTATTCGGCAGACGAGATCAGATACTGTCTTGATCTGGCTGACGTAAGAATGCTTGTATTTGGCCCTGAGTTTATAGAGCGAATTTCCTCGCTTCAGGGAACCCTACCCATGATAGACAACCTCTTCTTCGTAGGCAAGCAGTGCGAAACACCCGATTACGCCGACAATTATGCCGAGATGGTGTATTATTGCTCGTCCACCGTTCCGCCGGTAGAGATCTGCGACGACGACAATGCGGCAATATACTTCTCGTCGGGCACAACAGGCTTCCCTAAGGCAATTTTGCACAGTCACAGAGCTCTTGTATGCGCATGCTATACCGAACAGCATCACCACAGACAGACTAAAAATGACGTATTTTTATGTATCCCTCCCCTGTATCACACCGGAGCGAAGATGCATTGGTTCGGCTCGCTGGTTGTAGGCGGACGCGCAGTGCTGCTGCGAGGTGTAAGCCCCGAGTGGGTTCTGCAAACCGTGTCGGACGAAAAGGCTACCATCGTATGGCTACTGGTGCCCTGGGCACAGGATATTCTTGATGCAATAGACCGTGGTGAAATTGATCTTAGCGAGCACAATCTTGATCAATGGCGACTTATGCACGTTGGCGCACAGCCTGTGCCTCCCTCTCTTATTAAGAGGTGGAAGGGCCGCTTCCCGGATCACGAGTATGACACCAACTACGGCCTGTCCGAGTCTATCGGCCCCGGATGCGTTCACCTCGGCACAGAGAATCTGCATAAGGTTGGCGCAATCGGCAAGGCGGGTTACGGCTGGCAGACGGCTATTGTAGACGAAAACGGTAAGCCTGTAGCAAACGGTCAGGTAGGCGAGCTGGCGGTAAAGGGCAACGGCGTAATGAGGTGCTATTATAAAAATCCCGACGCCACAGCCGAGATACTCAAGGACGGCTGGCTTATGACAGGCGATATGGCCAAGGAGGACGAGGACGGATTTATCTACCTCGTTGACCGAAAGAAGGACGTTATTATCAGCGGCGGCGAGAATATCTACCCCGTGCAGATAGAGGACCATCTGAGAGGACACGAATGTATAAAGGATGTGGCTGTAATCGGCCTGCCCGACAAGCGTCTTGGCGAAATAGCGGCGGCTATTATTGAGGTAAAGTGCGACCGCACCATCAGCGAGGATGAGGTTAACGAATTCTGCCTCGGCCTGCCGAAATACAAGAGACCGAGAAAAATCATCTTTGCCGACGTGCCGAGAAATCCCACAGGCAAGATCGAGAAGCCCGCACTGCGCGAGAAATACTGTGGCGGAAGCCTGGTAGAGGCGCAGATCTCGGGCTGATATACAGATAAACACTTCGGAGAATAATATGAAAAAACTAATGCTTGGAAACGAGGCGGTTGCCAGAGGCATGTATGAGGCGGGATGCAAAATAGTATCCAGCTATCCCGGCACTCCCTCTACCGAAATAACCGAATACGCCGCTAAATACGATGAAATGTACTGCGAATGGGCGCCTAACGAAAAGGTTGGTCTGGAGGTTGCCTTTGGCGCATCTCTTGCCGGCGCAAGGTCGGCATGCTGTATGAAGCACGTGGGCCTTAACGTGGCGGCAGACCCACTCTTTACCATGTCCTACACCGGTGTAAACGGCGGTCTTGTAATCTGCGTGGCAGATGACCCCGGAATGCATTCTTCGCAGAACGAGCAGGACTCTCGCCATTATGCCGAGGCGGCAAAGCTGCCTATGCTGGAGCCCGCCGACTCTGCCGAGGCAAAGGAGTTTACAAAACTGGCATTCGAGCTTTCCGAGGAATACGATACCCCCGTTCTGCTTCGTATGTGCACCAGAATTGCACACTCACAGAGCACCGTAGAGCTGTGTGACAGAGAGAATATGCCTCTTAAGGAATACGAAAAAAATCCTAAAAAATACATAATGGCACCTGCAAATGCTATTACAAAGCACCCCATTGTTGAACAAAGACAGGCAAAGCTTAGTGAATATGCAAACACCTGCTCTGTAAACAGAGCCGAATATGCTGACAGCGAGCTTGGAATTATCACCTCGGGAACCTGCTATCAGTACGTTAAGGAGATCCTCGGTGACAGTGTTTCCATACTCAAGCTGGGCATGGTAAATCCCCTGCCCGAGCAGCTTATACTCGACTTTGCAAGCAAGGCAGGACGCCTGGTGGTTATTGAGGAGCTTGATCCTTATATTGAAAATTACTGTAAGAGCCTCGGCCTTAAGGTAGAGGGCAAGAATATACTCCCCATCTGCGGCGAGTTCAGTCAGAGAATGATTGCAGAGGCAATGGGCCTCGATGTAAGCAACTATACTGAGGCAGAAAAATTGCCTGTACGCCCCCCTGTTATGTGCGCAGGATGTCCCCACAGAGGTCTGTTCTATGCATTGGCAAAGAAAAAGATCACCGTGCTGGGCGACATCGGATGCTACACCCTAGGCTCGGCCGCACCGCTGAATGCCATTGACTCTGTGCTCTGCATGGGTGCATCGGTTTCGGGCGTTCACGGCTTTAACAAGGCACGTGGCAAGGAAAGCGAAGGCAGGACTGTTGCCGTAATTGGCGACTCCACCTTTATGCATTCGGGCATGACCGGACTTGCAAACATCGCCTACAATGGCACAAATTCTACCGTAATCATTGTTGACAACTCTATAACCGGTATGACCGGACATCAGCATAATCCTACTACCGGATATAATATCAAGGGCGATCCTGCGACAAAGATCGATCTTGAGACACTCTGCCATGCCCTGGGCATTAACCGTGTAAAGGTAGTTGATCCATACGATCTTAAGACCACCGAGGCTGTTATCATGGAGGAGATCGCAGCTGACGAGCCATCGGTAATCATATCCCGCCGCCCCTGTGCACTGCTGAAAAGCGTAAAGCTGGGAGCCCCTCTTACGGTGGATAATGACAAGTGCCGCAGCTGCAAGGCGTGTATGAGGATCGGTTGTCCCGCCATAAGCATGAAGGGCGAAAAGGCAAAAATTGATGAAACGCTCTGCGTTGGATGCGATGTATGTAAACAGTTGTGTGCATTTGACGCTATTGGAGGTGCAAAATAATGAAAACCACCAATATTATGATCGTTGGAGTAGGCGGTCAGGGATCGCTGTTGGCAAGTAAGCTGCTGGGCAATCTGCTCCTTGATCAGGGATATGACGTAAAGGTATCCGAGGTGCATGGCATGAGCCAGCGTGGCGGAAGCGTTGTTACGTACGTTAAGTTCGGCGAGAGGGTTTATTCACCCATCATCGACAGATGCGAGGCAGATTTTATAGTTGCGTTTGAGGGTCTGGAGGCGGCAAGGTACGTTCCTAACCTTGCGCAGGGAGGCAGATTTATCGTTAATACCCAGCAGATAGATCCCATGCCCGTAATCACCGGTGCGGCAGAATATCCTGTTGATATTATTGATAGACTTCAGGACAGCTTATCCAACGTTGACGCTATTGACGCCCTTGCTCTTGCAAAGGAGGCAGGCTCGGTAAAGGCGGTAAACATGGTTCTGATGGGACGACTGTCAAAGTATATGTCTATCCCCGAGGAAAAGTGGATTGATGCTATCAAAAAGAGCGTTGCTCCCAAATTCACCCAGATGAATATCAAGGCATTCACCCTTGGAAGAAAATAAACCGTTCAAGAAAGTTAATTTTATGGGAAATAGAAAATATTTCAACGAGGCAATAGAAACAATGCCCGTTGAGGAAATAAAAAAGCTGCAGTCCGAGAAGCTGGTAAAGCAGGTGGCGCACGTATACAACAACGTTCCCTACTACCGTGATCTGATGGACAAAAAGGGTGTTAAACCCGAGGATATTCATGGCATTGAGGATCTGTACAAGCTGCCCTTTATCGAAAAGAGCGACCTCAGAGAATCATATCCTAACGGTATGCTGGCGGTACCGCTGGCAGATTGCGTAAGAATACAGTCCACCTCGGGTACAACCGGCAAAAGAGTTATAGCATACTACACCCAGCATGACATAGATCTGTGGGAGGAGTGCTGTGCAAGAGCGCTGGTGGCGGTAGGAGCAGACAGAGAGGACGTTGTACAGGTAAGCTACGGCTACGGGCTGTTCACCGGAGGCCCCGGACTTAACGGCGGATCGCATAAGGTTGGCTGCCTTACCCTGCCTATGTCCTCGGGTAACACCGAGCGTCAGCTGCAGTTTATGATGGATATGCAGGCGACAGTGCTCTGCTGTACCCCCTCTTATGCCGCATATCTCGGCGAGAGCCTTAAGGAACAGGGATACACCCCCGATCAGATTCCGCTGAAGGCGGGCATCTTTGGCGCAGAGCCCTGGACACAGGAGATGCGCAGAAATATCGAGCAGACTCTGGGCATCAAGGCGTATGATATATACGGACTTACCGAAATCAGTGGCCCCGGAGTTGCCTTTGAATGCTCAGCACAGGGCGGTATGCATATAAACGAGGATCACTTCCTGGCTGAAATCATCAACCCCGAAACCGGAGAGCCCCTGCCCGAGGGAGCTAAGGGTGAGCTGGTATTCACCTGTCTTGACAAGGAGGCCTTCCCCGTTCTGAGATACAGAACACGAGATATATGCGTTCTCAACCGTGAGCCCTGCTCCTGCGGTCGAACCCACGTTCGTATGGCAAAGCCTATGGGCAGAAGCGACGATATGATGATCATTCGCGGCGTTAACGTATTTCCCTCGCAAATCGAGGCTGTTCTGCTGGCCGAGGGCTTCTCCGAAAACTATCAGATCAAGCTGGGCAGAGTAAACAACAGCGATACCTTCGACGTATACGTAGAGCTGAAGCCCGAGCAGTTTGACGACTCGGTAAAGAATATCACGGCTATGGAAAAGTCACTGGCAAATGCTATGCGTAATATGATAGGTATCGGTCCCGCCGTTCATCTCGTGCCCCCAAAGACCATCGCAAGAAGCGAGGGCAAGGCAAAGCGAGTTGTCGACGAGCGTAATCTACACGACTAAGGAGGACTAAACTATGGCAATCAAACAGTTATCTGTATTCGTAGAAAACAAGCAGGGCTCGCTTCACGATATAACTGATGCCCTGGCAAAAGCAAATATAGACCTGCGCTCTATGTGCGTGGCAGACACCTCTAACTACGGAATTGTGCGTATAATTGCAAACGACCCCGATAAGGCAAAGGAGCTGCTTGACAAGGATGGCCATGCGGCAAACGTACGACTTGTAAATGCGTTTGCAGTTCCCGATCAGCCAGGTGGACTAGCAAAGGTATTAAGTCTGCTGGAGGGTCACGGTGTTAATATCGACTACATGTATGCTCTTATAACCTCCGAGGAGGGCAAGGCATACTCGGTAATGCGTACCGGCAACACCGAAGAAACCGACAAAATCCTTATAGAAAACGGCATCGAGCTGCTTGACGAAAGCAAGCTGCACTAATATCAGACGAATAAAAGGACAGAGAAATTCTCTGTCCTTTTGTTTTTTATTTAAGCAAATAACCGATTGATGCAAATACGTCGTATCCAAAGTGAGAAATAGCTGTGTGAACGGCAAACATCTCTACAACAAACAAGAGTACGCCGATTAAAATACCTACACCAAATGTAGCAAGTATTTCATACATCTTCATTTTGGTTATCTCCACGGGGCTCATACCTGCCATACGATAAAGCTCAAACTCCCCCTTGCGGGCACGGTAGCTTTCGCCAAGGTTATCCAGAATACCTATCGAAGCAAAGATAACAGATATTGCCAGCAGTAAAAGAGCTGCACGGAGAAATACACGAAGGGGCTCTACCCACTCGTTCAGAAGATCAAAAAGAGGTGTTACAGCCACCATCTCAAGGGAGGTGACGAAGGACAGCTCCTCAAAAAGTTCGGAATCGCTGACACCGTCTGCGCCGTTAACGACAATCATATTGGGAGCAATTCCAAGTCCGTCTGCATCGACAAGCAGGAACTGTGTCGGGGATTTCGCTATTTCAACAATCCGAAGCTCCACCTTTCTTCCAGAAATCTCAACACTCAGGCTATCTCCAACGTCAAGCGAGAGCATCTTAGAATGGCCACGCGAGATTATGGCACCGTTGCCGACAGGAAGCTCAGTAACCCCAAGGTCGGGAGAAAGACTATCCACGGTATCTGCAGAAATAACCGAGGTGTAGGAATAACCGATTTTTTCTCTGGAATAATAAATCCCGTAGAGCGACTCCACATTTTCAGAAGAGGAAATAAGCTCGTAGCACCGGGCATTAGCACCGAGAACGGCATAATCGCCCGATATCATAGCTGCGCTTGATTCTATAGTGCCGAAATAAGAGCCTATAACAAACAGCATTGTAATCACAATTATGCTTACTGCGGCAACAAGCCTTCCGGTATTATGAAGTATGCTGACCTTAAAGAGATTCTTTACCGCATATTTAAATGCGCTGCGAGGCGTTTTCCCTATCCTGCTGTCAATCAGGTGGCAGAGCCACTTAAGAATCCCGGGCACTATGGTCAAAATCAAAAGCAATAGGAAGCAAGCGCCGACAACAAATGGCGCGAAGGTATAGCTTGGCGGCATAAGAAACACGGCAATATAGCTGATAATAAAGCCCAGGCCGAGTGTGACCGCGATCACACCGGACAGTCTGTTTATTTTCTTGCCTATATGTTCCTTTGGCATATGGGTAAATACAGCCACCGCAACAAGCGAGGAGACAAGTATACCAAGCTCGCTTATAAATATATTTTTTCCGCTGGTCACAGCCTCGGCATATCTGAAGCCCGAGAAATCGGCTATGCTGCCAAGAATCGGCAGAGATAATGCCAATCCAAGTCCGCCACCAATCAACCAATAAACAAGCGCTTCAAGGTACTGAAGGCCGCTTAACATTCTGCCGTTTGCTCCGGCGTAGGACAGTACAATATTTTCCTCCACACGCTCGGTGGACAGAATATAAAAGCATGTGTATGTAATAGCGGCTGAAAGCAGCAGAGCTAAAAGCACCGCAACTCTCATAGGAATATTAATAAAATTAACGGTATTATTACCGCTGACTTGCTCCTCGACGCGAGTAATGACTTTGTCGGAAAAGCTGTCATCTGACAGGAGAAGATCTATACATTCATTCTCAAGACCGCTTGAAGCATCAACGTAAATTGTGCCGCCGGGCTTAAAGGAATCTGCCATAGGAGCAAGGATCGGAGAGGAGGATGTGAGAATGCGCATAACTCCAACCACGTCAAGCATCAGGTCAAAGGATGCCATAAATTTAGCATCAGATATACCACAAACTATGTAGCTCCGCTTTACCCTGCCTATTTCAATCTCCACGCTGTCGCCAAGAGAGAGCGAGTTTTCGCGGGCGAAGTCAGAGCTGACGAAAACGCACTCGCCGACCGATGAAGGAGAAATAGGACTTATCTCTGTAAATCTGAAATCAAAAATAGATGAAATTTTATCAAGCTCGGTTGCTACGGCAAACACCGCACGACTGTCATCACCTACAAATGCGGCAAGCTCGAAGGCACCGACAGCATCAGCCCTATCACCGAGAATATCACGAACCTGACTGCTGAACATAAATCTCGAATTCGAATCGGCGTTGAGAGAAACCGTGAAATCACTCTCACCGTACTCTTCTCTCGTAGCAATGATGATCTCCGACATTATCATCGAATCGGTAGTCAGGGCAAACATTGACACTACAACCGACAGGGCTAGAGTCAACGTCAGTATAATAGGCTGAGTCGGTCTTTGCCGGACGGTCCTGAAAAGATGCTTTAAAATCAGCCTCATAATGCGATCCTACCGTCCGAAAGCCTGATTATCCGCTTGCCGCATTCGGCAACACGGCGGCTATGCGTTACCTGAACTATTGTGGTACCAAGCTTCTCGTTTATCTCGCCAAGAAGCACCATAACCTTATCCTCGTTCTCGCTATCAAGCGCGCCTGTAGGCTCATCAAGAATAACAAACGACGGCTTATACACAAGAGAACGGATAATGGCAACGCGCTGACACTGACCTCCCGATAGCTGATCGGGATATTTATCAAGCATACCGTCGATACCGAGCCGTGTAGCGAGAGTATTCATATACTCAAGAGTTTCATCCTTTACTCCCTCTCCGAGAGATGCAGGAAGAAGAATGTTATCACGGGCGCTGAGGGTAGGAATAAGCTTAAAGCTCTGGAAAACAAAGCCGAGACCCGTACATCTGAGTCGGGACATCTCCTTATCGCTGAAGGTAGATATATCCCTGCCATCCCATAGCACCTGACCGCTGTCAGGAGACAGAAATCCGCCTATAATCGAAAGCAAACTGCTTTTTCCGCTACCGCTCTCACCCATAATCGAGACAAACTCGCCATTGGCGATATCAAGCGACACCGAGCGTAAAACGAGCTCGCCATTATATCCCTTTTCAATATTTCTTACACTGATCATCATTTTATACCAAAGGTAAACGCGGGGCAGATGCCACCGAGATATCCCAAAAAGCCTTCATAAAATTCTTCTCCCCCCGCCATTGAGACAAGCTCCTCAAAGGAGACTGGAGTTATACCTGTCGAATGGTTAATATATTTTGCACCGTAATAATTTATCATAATAGCATCATACTCGTCTGTATGCTGAGAAGCCTCGCATATTTTCCGGAATCTCTGCCAACCCGAGTCGCTAAGTCTTGAGAACGCAAGGCTGAAAGCCATACTTCCATTATCCTCTCTGATATATGCCATGTCCTCTGCCACAAGGACCGACTGAAGCTCGCATATCAAGAGCATAAGATCATCCATTTCCTCTGCAAGTCTTAGGCTGTCACCGTTTTTTCGCGCAGTGGCGACAATTTTATCTCCTACAGGGCCAAAATAACCGATGACGTTGTACACAAGAAATTCGTAGCCCACCGCCGTTATCTCAAAATCAAAGCGCAGGCTGTTAATAAAGAGCAGAAGCTCACTGTCCGAAAAGCTGTCATAATTATCCTTCAGTCCCTCGCCGAAGAAAAGCTCGCCAACGGCAAGTGCATTGATAACAAAGCGAGAAAAGCTCTCACGACCGATCTCCTCGGAGAGAATCCTGCTGTTTTCAAGCATGGTCGTGGCATCAAGAAGAAGATAGTTGTATCCGTACTTATCGTACTCAGCCATATTTTTCTCATATCTTAACTGATAATGAAGACTTAAAAGCTGGTAAATTGCCGACCCGACGTAATCCGCCCCAAGCTCTGCAGAAAGCGAGAGATAAAGCTCACGCGACTTGGTAAAGCCCTTGTTTAAGCTAACAAGCTCGATGACAACCGCCTCTCCGTACTGCTCAAGAATATCGAGCATATAGCCAAAGCCCTCGGGTGATACGGGAAGCTCGGCTATTGCCTCAACTCCTCTGGATGCCTTAGCGCGAAGCTCAGACGTACTTAACGGATTTTGCGTCACCTTTTGTCTTTCATAGCACAAGAGCAAGCCGAAAAAGACCTCCTCTGCCCTCTTATACAACTCATCGGGCAAACGGACGTCATCGGTAAAAAGTATATCCTTTTCGTACTCATTTTCCCTGTCACTACAGCTGACAAATGTAATCAGCATGGAAATGATAAGAAAAAGAGAGATTATCCTTCTACTGTTTCTCATAGCCTGTTCTTTAATTCGGCAAAAGCCGACTGTTTTACCAATCGGCTTTTGCTATATATTTGATTATTTTCTTCTTCATAGATCCATTGATCTGTGCTTTAATTATATCATTTGAGAAAACACAAGTCAACAAAAATTAAATGTTTTTAATATATTTATTTAATAGTGTTGATTTTTATCATTCAATATGTTAGAATTAATCAGTTAAAACGGAGGAATTATGATAAAAAATATTTTTCTCGACCTTGATGACACGATCCTCGACTTCAGGAAGGGCGAGCGGGCTGCCATAAGTAAAACCTTTTGCCGCCTAAACATACCTGACAGCGAAGAGACCATAGAAAGATATATACAAATTAACCTAGACTGCTGGCGCGCCCTTGAGCGTGGCGAGATGACAAAGGCGCAGGTGCTGGTCGGTCGGTTTGAGTTGTTATTTAAAGAGCTTAATATAGACACAGATGCCATAGTGGCACAGGAAATCTACGAAAATTATCTTGCGGGCGAGCACGACTTTATTCCGGGCGGCAAGGAGCTACTCGAAGAGCTTTACGCCTCGGGTAAGTACCGTATTTTTATGGCGACCAACGGTATACCAAGTGTGCAGTATCCAAGAATAAAGGACTCGGGTATAGGAAACTACTTTGACAGATTTTTTATCTCCGAGGAAATCGGATATGCTAAGCCCTCTAAGGAATTTTTTGACGAATGCTTTAAGCGAATCGATGGATTTAAAAAATCCGAGACTATCATCGTGGGCGACAGCCTTACCTCCGATATTCGCGGCGGAATAAACGCAGGTATCCTTACCTGTCATTTTAATCCAAGGGGCAGACAATACGGCTCCGTGATTCCCAATTACAGTATCACCTCTCTTGACGAGCTGATACCGATTTTAAACAGTATAAATTAACAAAAAGGAAGATTATAGAATGTACTACGGATACAAAATTAGCGACTATACTGCTGATTTAGCGAGAAAAGCAGAGGCGGATTGTAAAGAAGTATTTGCAAAAATCGAGGAAAACGCACTTATTTGCTCAGCAAAGGTGCTTTCCGCATTTCAGGAATGTATGGTGTCCACCTCCGACTTTATCGAGGTGACAGGCTATGGATTTACCGACTCAGGAAGAGATAAGCTGGAGCGAATTTATGCCCGTGTATTCGGCGCAGAAGATGCTCTTGTACGTCCCCAGCTTATGTCGGGCACTCACGCTCTGGCAGTAACTCTCGGCGGTCTTTGCAAGCCCGGTGATACCCTGCTCTACATAACAGGCACCCCCTACGATACTCTGCAGACGGTTAT
>JAGCLY010000084.1 GCA_017646745.1 Clostridia bacterium | reverse complement strand
TCGACCTCGGCGTATCCAAGATCAACGTTAACACCGAGTGCCAGCTTGCATTCGCAGCTGCTACCCGTGAGTACATCGAGGCAGGCAAGGACCTTTCCGGCAAGGGCTTCGACCCCAGAAAGCTTCTTGCTCCCGGCTTTGAGGCTATTAAGGCTACCGTAAGAGAGAAGATTGAGCTCTTCGGCTCTGCAAACAAGGCATAAAATATAAAAAAACAAAGAAAAAAGGATAAAGAATGCGAGATTTCGTGTACTTTATCCTTTTTTTGTTTTTGCGTGATATTTTCGTAATAGGGCTCATAGACTTGTATGAAGGATTTTGACAAGGAGAAAAGATATGAGTGATAATTCCATTTATTCGGATATTGCAAAGAGGACGGGCGGAGATATTTATATCGGTGTAGTTGGCCCTGTAAGGACGGGCAAATCCACCTTTATACACCGCTTTCTTGACAATGTAGTTATACCCAACATTGAAAACGAGTATGACCGACAAAGGACGCTTGACGAGATGCCGCAAAGCGCATCGGGTAGAATGATTATGACCACCGAGCCAAAGTTTGTGCCCGACGACTCGGTTCGTGTTACACTTGACGGCGAGATAGAGTTCCGTGTCAAGATGGTAGACTGCGTTGGCTATCTTGTAGAGGGTGCGCTGGGCGCAGAGGAAAACGGAGAGAATCGTATGGTAATAACCCCATGGTCAGATGAGGCAATGCCCTTCTCAGCTGCCGCCGAGCTTGGCACAAGCAAGGTTATTGGCGAGCATGCAACAATAGCTATGCTCGTTACCACCGACGGAACTATTGCGGGAATACCGAGAGAGAGCTACATCCCCGCAGAGGAAAGGGTTGCAAGAGAGCTGAAGGAGCTTGGAAAGCCCTTCGCAATCATACTTAATTCGGCAAATCCGGACAGCGACTATGCTCACAATTTGGCCCATGAGCTGGAGGAAAAATACAAAACTCCTGTTGCACTTGTATGCTGCCCCGACCTTGATGCCGAGGACATTCGAGAGATACTCGCGCTGGTTCTGTCAGAGTTCCCGGTAAAGGAATTGAGCTTTTCCCTTCCCCAGTGGACTCAGGTGCTGCCCGACTCGCATCCCCTGAAGGCAGGAATACTACAGGATATAAAGAGCTTTGCCGACGGTGTAGAAAAGCTAGGCGATATAGAAAGACAGCTGTCAAACGGCTACCGCTTCGAGCGACTGTCGGTAAATGCGGGTGATGGCGTAGCACGCTTTAACATCCCCGTAGAGGACGGTGAATATTATCGTATCATAAGCGAGCTGTGCGGTATTGAGGTGCTGAGTGAAAAGCAGCTAATGTCCACGGTAAAGGAGCTTGCCGACATTCGTGACAAATATCTTCGCATCGAGGATGCCCTGACCGACGTAGAGGAAAAGGGCTACGGCATCGTTATGCCGTCCATAAAGGATCTGAAGCTCGACGAGCCTACCCTCGTAAAGCAGACTAACGGCTACGGTGTAAAGGTGACCGCCCATGCAGATTCTATCCATATGATCAAAACCGGTATAAAGGCCGATCTTTGCCCAGTAATTGGATCTGAGGAGCAATCTGAGGAGGTTGTGAAATTTTTACAGAGCGAGTATGAGGATAACCCTGAGGGAATATGGGGGTACAATATGTTTGGCAAATCGCTATACGAAATGGTCAGCGACGGCATGAACGCAAAGCTTTCACACATGCCCGATGATTCAAGAGAAAAGCTTGGCGAGACCCTCGGAAAGATTATCAACGAGGGGTCCAACGGACTTATTTGTATTTTGCTTTAATTGCTTTCGCTTGGATAAATGAGATAGGCAAAATAGAGCCTATCTCATTTTTCTATTTTATATTGACATCAACAATAAAATATGGTATTGTTATTATAGAACAAATTTTACTTTAAAAAAACAAAAAATATGTTCAATCTTACAAGAAAAGGATTTGTTAGAATATGGGAAAGCTTTCAAAAATAATAGCCATGATACTCTCCTTGGTGATGATTATCTCAACTCTCGCATCCTGTAACATATTACCGTCAGATAAGAATCCGGGAAATAACGGTAAACCGGATTCGGATTCACATATATGTGAAAGTTCATGCAAAAATTGCGGCAAATGCACGAATACAAAATGTACCGAAAGTGTATGTCAAGGTAAGTGTTACGGGCACAACATTTCCCTGCCTGAGCATATTTGCGAGAGCAAGTGCGAAGTATGCGGTAATTGCACAGACCTTGCCTGCACCGATGATAAGTGCAAGGATAAGTGCCACGGTCATACCGATCCCTCTCCTGAGCATATTTGCGAGAGCAAGTGCGAGGTATGCGGTAATTGCATAGACCTTGCCTGCACCGATGATAAGTGCAAGGATAAGTGCCACGGTCATACCGATCCCTCTCCCGAGCATACCTGTTATAACAAGTGCGAAAGATGCGAAAAATGTACAAACCTTGTCTGCATTGAGGAAAAATGTAAATCAAAGTGCGCAGGCCACACCATAATTCCTGAACACGAATGTGAAAACGTGTGCGAAAAATGTGGCAAATGCTTGAACGCCTCATGCGCAGAAAATGCATGCAACGAAAAATGCGCCGGTCATACAAACCCAAAAGAAGAGGCATACTCCTATTTTCCGATCATCAGCGATGTTATGCCCGCAATACATATCAACACCGAGAACGGCAGCAATGAATGGGCAACAAAATACAAAAGAAGTGATAAGTTGAGCGGAAAAATTGAGTACACGGATGCAACCATCTATACTACCAACTGCGACGATGAGCATATACTTAGTAACGTGTCTGCACAAGTAAAGGTACGTGGAAATTACACTCTTGATTATGCCAAAAAGCCTATACGTATTAAATTTTCCTCTAAAACCAACCTGCTCGGCTTACACGATGGCGAAAAATATAAGAACTGGGTGCTCCTCGCCGACTGGAAGGATCTGTCAATGTCAAACAACACGGTTGCCTTTTATCTTGGCAACACTATCCTTGGCTCTGACGGTTATTACTGCACCGATTTCCGTAACGTAGAGGTATATCTTAACGGAGTTTATTGGGGCGTATATCTTCTTGTTGAACAACAGGAGGTAAAGGACGGTCGTACCAGCACTTCTGAGGTTCCCGAGATAGACGACGTAGGATATACGGGTAACGACATCGGTTATTTCTTTGAATATGACGGATATTATAACCTTGAGGCCAATATTCCGGACGGCGACCCCACGTTTGTTATGAATCATCAGGGACTGCCCGCAGGAAGCAAGGGATATACAGTAAAGAGTGATATATACGCAGATAGTCAATTGGAATTTTTGAAGAGCTATATGGACAACGTGTTCTATATAGCATATCAGGCAAATTACAAAGACACCTACTACAAATTCAACGAGGATTACAGTGCCGTTATCCCTGCGCCCGAATATACAAGCGCAAAGGAAGCGGTAGATGCTGTTATCGATCTTAAATCGCTTGTAGGAACTTATATTCTCAACGAAATTGCCCGTGACCTTGACGTTGACTGGTCCAGCTTCTATCTATCGCTGGATATGTCGGCGGATGGAAATAAAAAGGTTACATTCGAAGCTCCGTGGGACTTTGACTCCTCCTTTGGTAGTATTATCAAGGAAAACTGTAACGATCCCAATGGTCTCTATGCCGCTACAAACGCTAACCCCTGGTTCCGCCTCGTTGCAAACGAAGAGTGGTTCTGGGATATGGTTTATGAAAAATGGGCGGAAATCAAGGAATTCGGTGTGCTTGAGAATGTTATTGAAATGGTTAAGACCGAGAAAAACATTTATAAAGATTATTACATCAAGAATTACACTAAATGGTCTTCCCGAGTTACTGGCGGTAACACCGAGGTAGTTCCCGAACTCAACACCTACAATGATATTAATACCGCTCAGGGACTTGCCGCTGATTACCTTATTAATTGGCTTACTCTTCGCTTTGCATACCTAGACAGTCAATGGGGGAACGCAAAGGAAGAGAGCGACTTTTTGGAAAGCGCAGAAATCTATAAATTCGAAGCAGAATATGCTAACCTTGCGGGATTCCAAGTAGATAATCCGATCCGCACCGACAAATCCTATGCAAGCAACAACTCTTATATCGGAAACGTGTGTGCTGAATCAAGCATAACCTTCACTGTAACGGCTGAAGAAGATACAACCGCATACCTGTTCGCAGGTATCAGCAAAATGAGATCTGCCGACATTTTCACTAATTGGTTTAGCGTTCCCGTAAACGGCAATCAGATTTTTATACCAGCACGTGAGATTCCTGCGGTTTCAGGCGACGAGGAGGTTTATCATACCTTTATTAGCCTAAAGCTTGCTCTAATTGA
This sequence comes from Clostridia bacterium, assembly GCA_017646745.1. GTDB lineage: Bacteria > Bacillota > Clostridia > Oscillospirales > CAG-272 > UBA1740. The sequence goes on along the minus strand of JAGCLY010000084.1, from coordinate 5,632 downwards.
ACTCAACAAGGGAGAAAATACTATTACTCTTACCGCAGTTATCGCTACGACAAACGTTGATTATATTGAGCTTTATTCCACAGAAAAGCTTTCCTAAAAAGAATCTTTGAACAAAAAGGCATCCCTCGGGGTGCTTTTTTGTTTATTGATCTATTACTTTTCGCAAACGATTTCTACACCGCTGATGTATACAGTACCGATAGCGCCATTAAACCGATAAGCTGACTCGCATTGTAAACCTTGGAAACTGTTTTTATTTGATTTTTCTGTTGACTTTTAGTCAAAATTAAGATATAATATATTCACCAATAAATCTTATGGGGCCGTAAGGGTTTCGACGGGGATTTTGAGGTATGATAAGCGTGGCGGGCTGGATAATCCCGTTATAATGTCCACCTTTAAATTAAACGACAACAATACTGTTGCTCTTGCAGCGTAAGCTGTGACGCGGCCATAAGCGCCGCCCGTACCGTGGATGAGGACTACGGCTTCCACCGTGCGTCAAATTAGTAGTGCACCTGAACCGAGATTTCGCTCTTGTATCGGTCAGGCATAAAAGGGCTACCAAAGTCAGAGCCTGTCTATCGGCGCTGACGGCGGGAAATCCCAGTAGATAAGACTGCCCACGGAGAAGGTTATATCAAGAGGTTTTCGGACACGGGTTCAACTCCCGTCCCCTCGACCTTTCATTATCACGTAATAACTAAATTAGTCAAAACATCCGTCATAGTCAAGCTTTCCTTGCCATGACGGGCTTCGTCTTTTTATAGCCAGTCGATAGTGCCCCAAGTAAACTTGTCTCGTTTTTGATAAGTATCGGCTTGACGGAAGCGGTGCAATAACTACATTTTAGCATTTCTGTAAATTCACCTATTCACATAAAATTACTAAAAAACTAACAAAATATTAAAGAGGAAACAAGCGTCCACGAGTGGGCGCTTGTTTCCTTTATATATAAAAAGAACAGACCCCTTAAAGAGTCTGCTCTTAAATGCTACACTAATTTCGATGATAATTATTTACTATTAATTACAGATATCTGCAATCAATACAAATAGGCTTACTGCCCATAGGGATATTGTTTTTGATCATCCAAACAAGAACCTTTTTTACCTTTGTGAGATATTCGGCTTCTTCATAGATTTCATATAAACCTACTTCCTTGAGATAATCAAAATATCCTCTCTTGAAGGGATAGCTCTTTGCAACATTGTACTCATGCTTATTGAGAAGCGAGTAGAAGGTATTCAAAAACTCTCTCTTCATTTCATAACTACACGGAGCTTTAATTAAGATATTACTGCCTAGATCATCTTCATAGTGATACTCAAAGCGCCTGTACTTCTTGTTGTAATATGTATGAATTCCTTCAGGAATATCATTAATTACATCTAAAATATTGGTGTGGTTAAAAATTTCTTTCATAATTATTCTCCTTTATAATAAATAAATGTATATTCATTTGATTATTTGGAAGAACATTGCTGAAATCAACAATTAACTGCTTACAATGATACTATTAAGCGTTATGATTATAAAATGATACTGCATCGAATGTAGCATTCGGTTAAATTATATCATAACCTTGGATAAAATGCAACATATTAGCAAAACTAATAGCTATTTCCGGATGATTTTCTCTTGACATTTTAGCTAGAATTAGCTATAATATAATACACCGATATTCTCATATGGGCTCGTAAGGGTTTCGACGGGGATTTTGAGGTATGATAAGCGTGGCGGGCTGGACAATCCCGTAATAATGTCCAACCTTAAAATAAACGACAACAATACTGTTGCTCTTGCAGCGTAAGCTGTGACGCGGCCAAAAGTGCCGCCCGTACCGTGGATGAGGACTACGGCTTCCACCGTGCGTCAAATTAGTAGTGAACTTGAACCGAGATTTAGCTTTTGTATCGGTCAAGCATTAAAAAGCTACCAAAGTGAGAGCCTGTCTATCGGCGCTCGCAGAGGAAAATTCTAAAAGATAAGACTGCCCACGGAGAAGGTTATATCAAGAGGTTTTCGGACACGGGTTCAACTCCCGTCGAGTCCACCAAAGACTAGTTATTTCCACTAAAAGGTGGAAATGTACAGCCAAATATCGATAAAGAACCAAGTGTCTAAATCTGGGCACTTGGTTCCTTTTTTTACTACAAAAATCTTTAATTTTGATAAAACGCGTAAAAACGTAAAACCCCTTGATTTATAAGGGATTTTGACGTGTTTTAAGACGTTTTTTTGGCGTATTTTTGACGTTCATTATTACTACAATGAGCAAAATTAAAGGCGATGATTATTTACGAATCAACGCCTTTACTATTTAATTTAAAACAATGAGATATTCTGTTTTTATGTTAATCGCTTCATTTATATCCCAAAAACCTTATCTGTCGGAACAAATTTCATCTATGAAGCATTTTACCTCTTCGATAAAGTTCTCGGCCATTTTCTCTTGAGCCATTATAAGCGATTTTCCCAGCCAGAAGTTGCTCTTCATTCTGCCGGAGAAGTAGATCTCTACGAAGCCATGAATCGCATCAGCATACTCCTTGTGTCTGACCGAAACACCTGCATTTTTGAGGATTCTTTTGAATGCCTCGCCATCATATTTCAGCGTATCTCTGCCACAGGTGATGAGGAGAGTTTTGGGCATTTTTTTAGCCTCGTCGGACGTCATAAGCACTGCGCTGGCATCGTGCATTGTCATATCCTCTCTGCGAAAATAAGCCTTCGACATAAAGTTGAGCTTAAAAGCAGGAATAGAATACTTAATGTAAGGCCTTCTGTTAAGACGCACGTCCAGCCAAGGGTAATCTAGGATCTGACCTGCAATTAGGTCGCCCATCTCCGCGCTGACAGCAACTACGGCGTTCCCTCCGGCGCTATGGCCGAGAAGGAAAATTTTCTCGCGGTCGAAGTCAAACTCAGTATTATTAATGAGGTATCGAAGCGCGTCCTTACAGTCGTCGGTGGCCTTTGGATATCTCACCAAAGGCGCATATCTATAATCCACCGACGCTACGTTGACTCCGCATCTTTCGGATAGCACGCGGCAGAGATTTTCATCTTCTTTTGCCGATCCGCCCGTGTAACCTCCGCCGTGGATATCGACGATAAGCGGTGCGTTTTTCTTGTCAGATGTAAAGTATAGTAAGGAAATTTCAGCCCCATCTCTTGTTTTTACTAAAAATTCTTTCATTTTTTTCTAATTATGTCAAGGTATCTGACATTTTTTCCTTTATTTGAAATGCGTTTTAATGTTTAATATAATTATATCACAAACACGATATAAAGTCAAATGTAAAAAGCGAACGGTGAGCGTAATGCTCACCGTTCTTGATGTGGTAAAATGCTATTACTCAGAATCGGCGCCAATTTTAACTTCAACGTCACTAACAATTGAAATGCCCTTGAAGTTTACGTTATCTCCAGTGCCGCCTCTTCCTTTAGTGTCATTTATTTTGAACGAAATAACGTTAGCAACGCCCGCCTTTAATTCTATTGTGGCAAGCTCGCAATGCGCATATGTACTAAAGCCCTGAGATGAATAGGAGACGGCAGAAGGAGTAACACCTACGGTTTCGCCGTTAACCTTAAGATAGGAAATATTAGGATTATAATAATTATTAGAATCTGCGCCTTCACTTCTCAGATTTTTATAATAACTGAAGTATCTACCATCACGCCAAGCACTTATAAGTCTGAAGGTTACAACGGTATCCTCTTCTACCCAAAGTGTAACTGTAAGCTCAGCGCCGCCTCCGTTACCGTAACGTCCCCCGGTTCCAGAACTGGGATTATTTGCTTCATCTTTGTCATCGTTATAGGAACCGCCGTTTTCCGAGATGAAGGGATTGTTTCCGTTAGCTATACTAAACTCGTAAACATTAACTTTATCAAGCTTTACCTCAATATTCGATACAAGCTTAATACCTCTTATATTAATGTCATTTGTACTGCTGAAATCTGTGCCGTTTCTTACAAAGGTGATTACATTTTCGCCCTTCTGCAAATTCAAAGTAGCGATATGAATATATTGCGCTGTGCTTTCAGCCCAATCGGTTGTTTTGGGAATTGCCGTATCCAGTACAGTTACCGCGTTTCCGTTCACGGTAAGCTTGGTAATTGCCGTAGATGCTATGGTTGCACCGTTTTTATTACTCTCAAACAGATAGAACTCTACGGTTGTTGCTTCTTCTACGAAAACTCTGAATGTAAAGGTGGAACCGTATGTTTTCTCATAAGCGTCAGATGCCTTGTTAAGTCTATTTTTGTCAGCGGTTAGGTTTTCGCTATTATCTATTGCCGATCCGCCGTTTTCAGCAGCGAAGGGATTGTTATTGTTGTCCTTAACCAGGAAGGTATAAGCAAGGTTTTCTCCGCAAGAATCGCAATTGTCATCCTTGGGATTAACATTAGTGTGAGCAGTAGGATCGATTGCAATCTCTTCGGTATATGTATGCTCGCTATTATTCTTACAGGTGTAGGTTCTTAAACCCTCAACGGTGCAAGTAGGAGCGGTTACTGCCGACTCATAGTCGTGACCGAGAGCACCGATAGTAACCTCTTTAGTCTGATCAGCAAAAGCTTCGTTCTCGAAGGTTGCGGTATAAACAGTCTTACCGTCTTCCTCGCAGGTCGGAGCTGCAACTTCGTTGCCGACGGCATTTACGGTTTCGGTTTCTACGTGGCCCGCGTCATTAGCGCAAACTCTGGTTGCGGTACAGATGGAGTTGTCATCGCTCCAAGCATAGTCTACCTCGCCATAATTGTGGCCGAGAGCATAGCCGTCTTCAAAGGTTTCTGTGTCGCTGATCGCACCGCAAGAGCAAGACTTATAGTAAACTGCTGCGTTTTCGCAATCTGCCGCAGATTTAAGAGCACCTTCAAGTTTGGTGTTTTCCTGATTAAAGTTATGTGCGATGGGGTCGCCGTCTGTAAAGGTCTCGGTGTCGCTGATCGCACCACAGATACAGGAATAATAGTAAACCGCGGAGCTGGTGCAGGTTGCAGCGGACTTAAGATAATCCTCTGCTGTATTTTTCTGATTATAGGTATGATTTGCAAGGACAGGAACTTCCTCAGTTTTAGTCGCACCACAATCGGTACAAGTAAATGTCTTTACACCAGTGGTGGTATGAGTTGCAGGAGTAGTTACCTCGCCTTCATTCCATGCGTGAGGAAGGATTACTTCGTCGCCACACTCACAGGTCTGCTTGTGGGTGTCTGCATCAACATTTTCCCAAGCGCCGTAGCTGTGATCGGTGGTTGTGCCAATGCTTTCGGTCTTGGTCGCACCACAATCGGTACAAGTAAATGTCTTTACGCCCTCGGTGGTATGAGTAGCGGGAGTGGTTACCTCGCCTTCATCCCAAGCGTGAGGAAGGATTACTTCATCACCACACTCACAAGTCTTCTTGTGGTTGTCAGCATCAACCTTTTCCCACGCACCGTAGCTGTGATCGGGAGTCTTGTCAAGAGTTTCGGTCTTGGTCGCACCACAATCGGTACAAGTATATGTCGTTATGCCCTCGGTAGTATGAGTAGGATCAGTAGTTACTTCGCCTTCATTCCATGCGTGAGAAGCGGTCTGTACGTCGCCGCACTCACAAGTCTTCTTGTGGTTGTC
>JAGCLY010000083.1 GCA_017646745.1 Clostridia bacterium | reverse complement strand
GCAAGAACAAAGCCCGCTATAAACATAAGCCCGGAGAGCTTAAGAACCAGCTGCTGCTCCCCTTCCTTTTCCTTAGCATTAAGACGCTTCTTTAACAAATCGGGATTTTTAGCCATCATAACAAGGCCGGCTATAAACATGGGAACAAAAAGCACTCCCATAAAAATCCAACCGTTAACAAAGCTCAGAGTTCCGGCAGGAAGAAAAACAAGCGCACCTACAAGAACGACACCAAGCAAGAATTTAAGGATCGCGCCAATAAAAAGCTTAATACTCATATCATTCTCCCTTTATCTCGTAAAGACGGTTTGAAAGATTGACAAAATCCTCAGTAGAAAGACGCTCACCACGAATTTTTGCATCAAAGCCGCAGCAAGAAATAGCCTCGGCAACCTGATCCTTAGTATATCCGCCAAGCTTAGCAGTAAGAGCATTCTCAAGTGTCTTTCTACGCATTTCAAAGGCCGCCTTAATACAGTTGCGGAAGAGCTTTTCGTCCTTTATATCGTAAGGACATTTGTCATACAGATCAATTCTTACTACTGCGCTGTCAACCTTTGGCGCAGGGATAAAGCAGCCTGCTGATACCTTAAAAAGCTTACGAACGCTGCCATAATAGCCAAGAACGGCGGTAATTGCCCCGTAATCCGAGCTGCCCGGCTTTGCAGAAAGTCGTGCCGCAACCTCGTTCTGCACCATGACTGTAATTGTAGAGAATTTAACACCCGATTCAAGTAGATACATAAGTATGGGGGTGGTTATATAATAAGGAAGATTTGCGCACACAGACACGGGCATGCCCTCAGAATACTCATCTATAAGCTTCGCAATATCAACCTTAAGAATGTCCTCATTGATCACAGTAATGTTATCATATTCCTCAAGAGTTCTTTTAAGCACAGGAATAAGGCCCTTGTCTATCTCAACGGCCACAACCTTTTTATATCGCATTGCCAGCTCCTGAGTAAGGCATCCTATGCCGGGGCCGATCTCCAGGATCATTCGATTAGATGTATCTGCACAGTTATCGGCAATATCCTCCGGAATTATTCTGTTAGTAAGGAAGTTCTGACCGAACTCCTTATGGAAGGTAATGCCTGCGTCAGCCATTACCGACTTGATAACCGAAATGTTACAAAGATCCATTTTTAGCCCCCAATAATTTGTAAAAAAAGAGAGGCGATCAGCCTCTCCTATGGATTTGGAGCTGATAGCGGGACTTGAACCCGCGACCTGTTGATTACGAATCAACTGCTCTACCAACTGAGCCATATCAGCAAACAATCGCCTAATTATTTTATCATTAAAACATAAGTTTGTCAATAGGTTATGTACATTTTTTAGGCTCGGCAGGTTATTTGCTACCGAGCCATGCTTTATTTTAGTTTATAAATAAGTCTCCTCGCCATTTCAAACGGAACGACCGTCATTGCAAGTAAAATTACAAAGCTTAGCTCCTGTGGCAAAAGAGGAACGCATCTGAATACCGTCCCGCCAAAGTAGATCATAAAGACCTGAATTACCGAGATTAAAATCATAATAAAAATGAACGGTCTGTTCTTTGATATATTTGACATCAGCCACAGCCTTGACGACCTTGCAAGCAGACAGTTGAATATTCCAAGGAAAATAAACAAGGCATAAAAGGCTGTATAAAGCTTGTCGGTCGGATTCAAGCCGCCATACATAATGCGTACAGTCGGTGATGAAAGAAATGCAAGCGCAAGTATTAGAGTATAGGCACCGGTAATAAAAATTTGATTCAGCATCTCCCTCGAAAGAATTTCCTCATCACGCCGCTTAGGCTTCTCTTTCATATAATATGGCATTGGCGCCTCCCCTGCAAATGCTAGGCCGCCCAGAGTATCCATAATTATATTTACCCATAGCATCTGAATAATAGTGATGGGAGTTTCTATCCCAATAAATTGACCGATAAGCGATACTCCACAGGCAACAAAATTCATTGTCAGCTGGAAGGTTATAAACTTTCGTATGGACTTAAATATCGTTCTGCCGTAAAGTATGGTTTTCAAAATTGCAAGAAAGCTGTTATCAAGTATAACAATATCCGATGCACTCTTTGCAATATCGGTTCCGCTACCCATGGAAAAGCCAACATCTGCAAGCTTAAGAGACGGAGCATCATTGATTCCGTCACCTGTCATTCCTACAACAAGATCCAGCTCCTGCGAAAGTCTTACAAGTCTGGTTTTGTCCTGTGGCAGGGCTCTTGAAACAACTCTCAGGATTGGTAATATTGTCTTCACCTCATCATCACTCATCGAGTGCAGCTCATCTGCGGACAAGGCAATATGACCTGCCAGCGGATTAAGTATTCCGCACTCCTTTGCTATTGCTGATGCCGTTTCCTTTCCGTCGCCTGTTATCATTACTATCTGTATCCCGGCCTGTGAAACATCTCTGACCGCATCCTTAACGCCATGCCTGATCTTATCCTTCATTACAATGAGACCCAGAAAAATAAGCCCATCCGGGACCTGGCTCGACTTCATAGCAACGCCGACAACTCGCTGTCCATGATTTACAGCATCCAAATATTCATTATATACGGATTTAAGGCTGAAGCTAATAATGTCACCGCTCGAATTCAACGTACGTGTAGAATTCATCAAAATTCTTTCTGCCGCGCCTTTTATAAGGATTATTCCGTTATTCAGGGTAACTGACGAGCTTTTTCGCTCGCTGGAAAAGGACTCCTTTGCATTTATTTCTACCGATGATACACTCTCATCTGCAAAGTAATCATAAATCGCCCTATCAGTTGGATTGCCACCGGTAATTCTACCGCCTACATCAACGACATCGGTGTTATAATGGGCGCAAATATTAAGGTAATCGTATATCCTTCCCGTTTTCCTAAGGCTTGGTATACCTCTATAGCTACCGTGAGCGGTTATCACCTTTTCACATTCCGGCTTACCTACCGTTATTGTACCTGTTTTATCAGTAAAGAGTATGTTCATTGACCCTGCGGTTTCTATTCCGACAAGCTTCTTTACAAGAATATTATCGTTTAGCATTCTTTTCATATTTGCCGAAAGAACAACAGTAATCATCATCGGCAATCCTTCCGGGGCAGCAACAACAACCATTGTAATCATTAAGGTCATGGCGCTGAGAAGGGTGCTTATCATCCTCGGAGCATCGGTTAAATATTCTGAAATTTTGGTCGTATCAAATCCGTTATTCACAACCACCGCATTAAAAAGGTAGCTTAAACCGACTATAATAGCCGCAACGTAGCCTATTTTACTTATCTGTGTGGCAAGGCGACCGAGGCGAAGCTTCAGCGGACTGATGCGTGTCTCACTCTGTACATCCTTTGCAACCATTCCGTAAAAGGTTTCTACTCCTACACGCTCTACACGCATCATGGCGGCGCCATCAGTAATTACAGATCCACGGAAAGCTTTATGCTCATTAGTAAGCTCCCAAGCCCTGTTGCTTCCCGCGCATTTTACACATTCGACGCTCTCGCCGTTAAGTGCAGACTGGTCAACCGAGATTCTGCCCGAAATTATCTCCCCGTCTGCTTGTATTTTCTCTCCTACATTAAGACATACTATATCCCCGACGACAATTTCCGACGGATTTATTTCTGTCACTTCTCCTTCACGAATAACCCTTGCGACACCATCAATTGAATCCTCATGAAGCTTATCAAAGGCCTGCTCGCTTCTATATTCCGAAATAGTGGAAACCAGCGTTGAAAGAAGTATAGCGACGATTATACCGCCAATCTCCGCATAATTTATATTTTTAAGTGTAAATACAATCTGAAGTGCAAGCGCAATTAATAAAATACGTATAATCGGATCTGACAGATTTTCAAAAAATCGGGCGAGAAGGCTCTTTTTCTTTTCTCTGTTTAACGAATTATCACCGTACTTCTCACGTGATTTAATTACCTCTTCCCTACTTAATCCCTTTATTTTATTTGTCATGTTACACTCCTCACAATCTATTCTTCTAAATTGTATGAAGCAAGTAAAGGAAAAAATGAAAAGAGCTGTCAAAAAAATGACAGCTCTTTTATTGCATAATATATTAGACCCCGCATGGCCGTGTAAGGTAAAGGTTTAACCCGGTCTGACCAGGTGGGTGTCCTCTCCATCACTTTGCGCTTCCAACGTCCGCTTAGAGGGGGTCACCATTTAAGGCAAGCGCCCTCGGCGGGAGGCCTGCATCCCGTAGACAGAAGTTTATCCGGACTCCCTAGCAATGTGTGTAGGTTCAAATATCACATTATCACGAACCACGCAGGTTAAAAATATAGGTTATGCGTATTTTATGACTTATGCGTCGTAGTCAGCCTCGCCGAAGAGAAGATCGTTGAAGTATTCCTCAACCTTTTCAAACTCGTCGTCATCCTCGATGCTCTCGAGAAGAACATCCTCGCCATCCTCTGTTACACGAAGAATATAGTATTCCTCGCACTCAGGATCATCTGCGGGAACAAGGGCGAAATAGAGCACATCGTCAAGAGTTGCTCTTGCGATAAGCTGGAAATCAATCTCCTCACCGGTTTCCTCATCGGTAAGAGTGTAGATGATATCACCAAGCTCCTCTACTTCTTCGTTATTAAGGTTCTTTTCAAAATCTGACATAATTAAACTCCAATCTGTTTTACTGATTATATTTTATAATAAATTAATAAGAATGTCAAGTAAAATTTCTGTTAATCAAGTGAATTTTATATTAACTCTGTAAGTATTGCGTTGCTGACGTAAAAGCCACGCTCGGTAAGGAATATTCTGTCATTTTCGATGAGCAGGTAACCTTCTCTTATAAAGGAATCTATAATTTCACTACGACTTTGATAAAAATCCTCGCCAAAACGCTTTCTGTAATCTGATAAGGAAAATCCCTCTGCAAGTCTAAGCCCCAGCATAGCATACTCATACGCAGCGTCTGTAAGACCGATCACCTCATCGTACTCATATTTTGCACCATCTCGCTGTAAATATACACGGGGATCATTGGTATTACCGTAGCGTCTGCTACCAAAATACGAATAGGCTGCAAGCCCAACTCCGATATATTCATCACATCGCCAATATTTAAGATTGTGACGGCACTCATATCCTGGCCTTGAATAATTAGAAATCTCATAGTGAGAATAACCGTTTGCCTTAAGAAAATCAGCCGCAAGGTAATACATCTCACACTCAATATCCTCATTGGGCAGAGTTAAGCTGTCAAGGCTCTTATAAAAAGGCGTTCCCTCCTCGATTATCAGCCCGTAAACTGAAATATGTGTAGGTGAAAGGTCGTGCACCGTTTTAAGCGTTTCCCTAAAGCTATCAATCGTCTGCTCAGGTATTCCGTACATCAGATCAATATTAATATTATTAAAGCCAAACGATCTCGCAAGGTTATAAGAGTCAAGGAATTCCTCAAAGTTATGAATTCTGCCAAGCTTTTTCAGCTCGTTTTCGTGAATAGACTGAAGCCCGATGCTCAATCTGTTTACTCCGCATTTGCGGAAAGCGTCAAGATTTTCTTTGGACAGGGTCTTAGGATTTGCCTCAACGGTAAACTCACATCCGGGCGATATTTCAAAGGTGTCCTGAATTGCTGCGAAGATTGAACAAAACTCATCCGAGGTCAAAAGTGATGGTGTTCCACCGCCAAAGAAAATAGAATTTAACCTGATTTTCTTGTGCGAATATGACCTTATCTCGCTACATAGCGCAGAAATATATTCATCTCGCCACGCTGCCCCGGAATATGGAAAAGAGCAAAAATCGCAATAATTACACTTCCTTACACAAAAAGGAATGTGAACATAAAGTCCTAGGCTATCAGTTGTCATCATCAAGTCTGAGAACCGCCATAAAGGCCTCGGGCGTAACCTCAACACTACCGAGCTTACGCATCTTCTTCTTACCTTCCTTCTGCTTTTCAAGCAGCTTTTTCTTTCTGGTAATATCACCGCCGTAGCACTTAGCAAGAACGTCCTTACGCATTGCCTTAACGGTTTCACGTGCAATTATCTTAGAGCCGATACAGGCCTGAATCGGAATCTCAAAGAGCTGACGCGGAATGTTTTCCTTAAGCTTTTCCGCAATCTTACGTGCTCTGGAGTAAGCTCTATCCTCAAAAACGATGAAGGAGAGCGCATCGACAACCTCGCCGTTAAGCATAAAGTCAAGCTTCACAAGCTTAGATGACTTATAGCCCTTAAGCTCATAGTCAAGAGAAGCATATCCCTTGGTACGGCTCTTAAGTGCGTCGAAGAAATCATAAATGATCTCGTTAAGAGGAAGCTCGTAATGAAGCTCGACACGCTCGGTGTCAAGATACTTCATATCGATAAACACACCTCGTCTCTCCTGGCAGAGATCCATTATACCGCCAACATAGTCGGTGGGAGTAATAATGGTAGACTTCATAATAGGCTCGTATGAGGTCTGAATCTCGTCTGCCGTCGGGAACTTGGAGGGGTTGTCGATCATAATCGTTTCCCCGCCCCTGAGATCAACCTTATAGATAACCGAAGGTGCGGTGGTAATAAGATCAAGATTAAACTCTCTCTCAAGTCGCTCCTCAATAATCTCCATATGAAGCAGACCGAGGAAGCCGCATCTGAAGCCGAAGCCGAGCGCAACCGATGTCTCAGGCTCGAAAACAAGCGAAGCGTCATTAAGCTGAAGCTTTTCCAGCGCATCGCGCAGATCACCGTATCTTGCGCCGTCCGCAGGATAAATACCCGAATACACCATAGGATGCACATCACGGAAGCCGTCAAGCGGTGCCTCAGCAGGAGCATCGGCATGGGTAACGGTATCACCAACCTTGGTTTCTCCAACAGTCTTGATAGATGCAGTAATATATCCAACCTCACCGGCAGAAAGCGAATCCGCCTTTTTAAGGCCAAAGGGCTCCATAGTGCCCACCTCAACTACCTCAAACTCACTTCCCTGAGCCATAAGACGAATCTTGTCACCGGCACGGAGAGTTCCGTCGAATACACGAATGTAAACTACAACACCGAGATATGGGTCATAGTGAGAATCAAATATAAGCGCCTTAAGCGGCTTATCACTGTCACCCTTAGGAGCAGGAATATCGGTAACTATTTTCTCAAGAACATCCTCAATATTAAGTCCGTTCTTAGCAGAAACCGCGGGACAGTCATCGGCGGGAATACCGATAATATCCTCGATCTCTCGCCTTGCACCGGCGATATCTGCAGATGCAAGGTCTATTTTATTGATAACCGGCAGTATTTCAAGATCATTGTCAATCGCAAGGTATGCGTTAGCAAGCGTCTGCGCCTCAACACCCTGTGTAGCATCAACTACCAGCAGTGCGCCCTCGCAAGCCTTAAGTGATCTGGAAACCTCGTAACCGAAGTCAACGTGACCGGGGGTATCAATAAGATTGTAAATATACTCTTCCCCATTTTTTGCAGTATAGGAAAGACGAACTGCTCTGGCCTTGATGGTGATACCACGCTCACGTTCAAGCTCCATATTATCAAGCAGCTGCTCCTCCATATTGCGGCTCTCAACCGTTCTGGTCTTTTCAAGAATTCTGTCAGCCAGAGTTGACTTGCCGTGGTCTATATGAGCAATAATGGAGAAATTTCTAATATGCTGTTGCTTTTCTGTCACTTTTATATCCCGAGGAATTAAACCTCTGTCATCTTTCTTGAATCTTTTTCATAAGCGGAAAGCTTTGCGTCAAGGCTCTCCTTGTTATCATCGTGTGCAAGAAGATAAATCTTTATCTTAGGCTCGGTGCCCGAGGGACGAACGATGATCTTATCCTCGTTTGCAAGAGTGTAATAAAGAACGTCGGAAGAAGGCTGACCTGTAGTAGAGATCGCGCCTGTTTCAAGATCACGAACGTCGCCGGTCTTGTAGTCGCCTGCGCTCTTAACCGCAACACCGCCAATAGACTTGGGTGTATTGTCACGAAGATTCTGCATAACCTTCTTTCTGTTCTCAATGCCGTCAAGACCTTCCATATAAATGTCAATGGTCTTTTCTGCATAGAGGCCATAGGTCTTGTAAAGCTCCTCAAGAGCATCAGAAAGAGTCATACCCTTCTTCTTGTAGTAAGCGGTCATCTCAAGGATCATCATAGAGCCCTCAACGGCATCCTTATCTCTTGCATAAGATCCGAGAAGATATCCATAGCTCTCCTCAAATCCAAGAAGGAATCCGCCGAATTTACCCTCTGCCTCATAGTTCTTAATAACCTCACCGATAAACTTGAAGCCGGTGAGAACGTCATGAAGCTTTACACCGTTTTCCTTAGCGATCTTGTATGCCATATCGGTGGAAACAAGGCTCTTAACACAATATGCGCCCTCGGGAAGAATACCGAGATCACGGCGAGCCTTAATAACGTAGTCAAGAAGCAGCGCACCCATCTGATTACCGGAAATGGTTGCAAACTCACCGCTCTGTGTTCTGGCCATAACACCAACTCTGTCAGAATCGGGGTCGGTAGCAATTATAAGATCCGAGCCAACCTCGTTGGCAATCTCTATACCAAGCTTAAATACAGCACGATACTCGGGATTGGGCTTTTCAACTGTGGGAAAATCACCGTTGGGTATCATCTGCTCGTCAACGGTATAAAGATGCATAAGGCCTATTCTCTTAAACACCTCGGGAACAAGTCGGTAGCCTGCACCATGGAGAGGTGTATAAACAACCTTAAGCTCGTCGGCTACTTCCTTAACTGCGTTTGTATTTACTGCAGTAGCGATAACTGCATCAATATACTTCTCATCAAACTTCTCGTCGAGAATGGTGATAAGACCGCACTTAACGCCCTCATCAAAGTCCATAATACCGGACAGGTCGAGCACGTCGAACTTAGATCTCTCTGCAGATACGATCTTCGCCTGCTCGGGTGCTATCTGTGCGCCATCCTCCCAGTATGCCTTGTATCCGTTATATTCCTTGGGATTATGAGATGCAGTAATATTAATACCTGCAACGCAATTAAGCTCACGAAGAGCAAAGGAAAGCTCGGGGGTGGGACGAATTCCGTTGAATATATAGGACTTAATACCGGCGCCTGCAAGCACACACGCACTTACACGTGCGAAAAGCTCGGAGTTGTTTCTTGAGTCGAAAGCAATAGCAACGCCTCTCTCCTCGCCTTGTACACCCTTAATAAGCGCTGCAATACCACGTGTGGTCTGCGCAACGGTGTAGCGGTTCATAGAGCCGATGCCCATATACATTGTAGATCTGAGGCCGGCTGTACCGAAATCCATGGGAGCTGTGAATCTGAGGGCCTTAGCCTCCTCGTTATTGCTTATGGAAATTAATTCTGCGCGCTCGCTCTCGGTGAGAACATCCGAGCTGAGCCATCTTTGATACTCTGCGTTGTACATCAGATTATTCCTTTCTGCCTTGTTTTATATTAAGAATTTGCTACTTCCTCGAGAGCTAAAGCAAGCTGATCAGGGCAAGAGGTGGGCTTAAATCCACACTTTATTCCCTTGATCTTCTTGATAGCATCCTCAACCTTCATACCAACGACAAGCGCTGCAACACCCTGAGTGTTGCCTGCACATCCGCCAACGAACTTGCAATCGGTGATTACGCCGTCCTCGGTATCAATCAGGATTTTTCTGGAGCAAACTCCCTTGGTTGTGTATTCTATATGCTTTGCCATAATAAAACCTTCCTTTTTACATATTTCTTCGATTGTATTATACTATATATTTATTTAAATTTCAAGTAGTAAAATAAATATTTTAAGACACGAAAAAATTTAATAAAGATATTGATTTTTTTATTTTTTTATGCTATAATACTTTCTGCGACTATAAGTTGCACCATTAGCCGGTATGGTGGAATTGGCAGACGCGTCGGACTCAAAATCCGAAGGTAGCAATACCGTGTCGGTTCGACCCCGACTACCGGCACCAAAAAAAGCACTTGTGAAAACAAGTGCTTTTTTATTTTATTCACCGATTATTATTTTTACATCGCCTGTTGTTGTGGTAATCTCACACCTGTCGCCGACGGTAGACTTCGGAATATCAATCTTTCCGGTATCTGTGGTTGCAAATATGATTTTTTCTGTAAGGAAGCTTCCCTTAACGTCACCGGTATCGGTTGTGACATAAATCTCACCGGCATCGCATCCGTAAAACGTTATATCTCCGGTGGTTCTCTCAATCTGCATTTTCCCCTGGGCAACAACAGCTGTAAGGGTCATTTTGCCCGTATCACCTGTTGAACTAAAGCTATTACACGTAACCTCCTCAGCATTTACACGTCCGGTAGTAACAGTTGTTTTAACCTCGTTATTACATTTTACACCCGAGATGTTTATGTCACCGGTATCGGTTTCTACGGAGAGATCACCGCATTCGCCATACGCAATTTCAACATCTCCTGTGGTTCTCTCGATAATAACCTTGTCAGTGGCATTTATATTTGAGATAGATACTTTTCCTGTTGAACCCTGAGTAGAAAGCTCGCTACAAGAAATATTGCTTATATTAACATCGCCTGTGCTTGTGCGTATATTTACTTTACCGGCACACGCCACGTCATTCACATGCACGTTACCTGTTGAAACTGCAAGATTAAGAGCGCCGGCGTAAGCATTTTCTACTCTAATATCACCTGTGCTTGTCTTTATTTTGGTATTGTTTATAGACGATGCATTACAGTTTACGTCTCCGGTGGAAAGCGCAATGTCAATATGATCAAAGTTAAAGCCTGCAGGTATTTCAACATTGCTTGTGTCGGTGTCAATCATAAGGGAGAAATTTGCACCTTGGGGAAGATAAACGGTAATTTTGTTCTCGTCTTTACCAAAGTTAAAATACTTTCCAAAGAAAGATCTGTAATCAAGAGTTTCAATCGAAAGCTTTCCTTCCTTTACACTAACCGAGTGGGTAAGCTTCTTCTCATCAAGGCACACAACCCTGCACTTACCGTCTGTTGAAGGTGCAAAGATGATATCCTCAATATCGGCATTTATGATAATGATCGAAAACTCTTCATTAACATCATAGCTTCTTTCCTCATATTTAGAAATAGCAGAGCATGAGGATAACATAAAGATAGATACTAATAAAATAGTAATCAGGGATATAATAACGATTTTTTCTCTAGTATCCACAATTAACATTCTCCTTTACGGTTAAATATGTTTTTAAGTGACAATCGCCCAAAAAACGATCGCCCGGGGACGAAGGCGCCTTGTGGACTTTGTTTCTTTTTCAAGAATTTTAGCGGTCCACCATTTTAAGGTGGTTCTTTTCAAAATTAAATATCATCGAAGCATGAATATATTACATTAAGAAGTCTGGGTATTATTATTGGATTCATTCCGTCTATTTCTTCGGCATGGAATATAGCAATCTTATTTTTGGGATCGCTGACCGAAAGACACATTTTCTTGCCGTCCCAACCGAAAGCGCCCTTTGGCACAAGGCTACCCGACTTAGCAGGATCGCTCATAACACGAACCCCGAGACCGTAATGATAGCCAACGTTAAAGGAGTATTCAAATCCTTCGCTCTGCTCCGGCGTAAGCGAAGATGCACGTAACAGCTCTACCGATGCACCCGATAAAATGCGAGCACCGTTTTTACCTACACCGCCATTGGCAAGAGCATCTGTAAGGAGAATAAAATCGTCAACGGTAGAGAGCAGTCCTGCGCCGCCGCTTTGATATTCCGAGCCAAATTGCATTATATTGCTATCCTTAGGAATATCCACGGCACATCTGCCGACGCTGTCATAATCGTACTGGCAGGCTATGCGCTCATAATTGTTATTACCAATCTCAAAGGTGGTATCCTTCATTCCAAGGGGATCAAATACGTTCTTCTTCATATAATCCCCAAGCTTCATCCCCGAAATAAGCTCAACCAGGCCACCGAGAACGTCGTGTGAAAGTCCGTAGCAATATTTCTCGCCGGGTTCGCATACAAGGGGATCATCCGGGAGAGCTCTAATAATATCAAGTGTGGGACACCTGCCGTCGGTCTCGCTTTTCACCCTTTCTATTGATGAACGGCGAATATTATAGTCAAGGCCGGAGGTCATAGAAAACAGATGCCTTATCAGCATTGGATTCTTTGCCTTTTCTTCCCTGATCTTACCGTCAGAGCCCCTTCTTGCGACCTTAAGATTTTTATACTCGGGGAAATAAACGTGAATGGGGTCATTTATCAATATCTCGCCACGTTCAATAAGCTGAAGCGCACAAACGCACGTAACGATCTTGGTACAGGAGTAAAGATGATGAATTGCATCAGATCGCATGGGCGTTCGATACTTTAGGTTATCATATCCGCTTTGATGACGGAAAATCTGCTGATGATCTCTGTATATTACGGTATCCGAGCCCGGTACGCCAAGCATAGGAAGATAGTAATCAAGAAAATCCCTTAATCTGCTAAAATTCATATTTCCTCCTTAATTTTATCTTTATTTTCCAAGCGTAACAACTGTTACACCTGCATCACCTTCGCCATATTCGCCGTGGCGATAGGACTTTATGCGTTTGTCATGCTTAAAGTACTTCCACAGCGCCGCACGAAGAGCACCTGTTCCCTTACCGTGAATAATACGCACGGTAGGCATACCTGCCAGAACAGCATCATCAATATATTTGTCTACGACAAACCATGCATCGTCACCAATCATGCCCCTGACGTCAATCTCGGACTTGAAGGTCGATGTAATCGTCTTTTTAACCTTGCCCTCGTTCACCTTAGGCGCCGAATCAGAAACGTATTTTACATTTCCGTCAAGGAGACGAAGCTTGTCCTCGCTGACCTTGGTTTTGAGAATTCCGGATGTAACAGAAATCTGTCCCTTTTTATCTGCCAGGGCTGTTACAACGCCCTCCTTGTTTATGGTTGTAAGGAATACCTTGTCACCAACCTTAAGAGGTCTGGGGAGCTTGTAATTCTCGTCCTCGGCAATCTCGCGAATGTCGATTCCTTGCATCATCGAATCGCTCTCACGCATTCTCTTGCGCATTTCCTCACGGGCGGAGGCCATCATTTCGTTGCGCTTGTCCTTGTCCTCCTGCTTACGAATGTCCTCAAGCTGGCGGAAGATGAATTCGCTTGATGCACGGGCGCTATCCAGAATCTGCTTAGCTTTAAGTGTCTGTTTTGCAATTTCTTCCTCGCTACGAGCGATCTTGCGTTTCAGATCTTCTTCGGCCTTTTTCTTGAATTCCTCGTACTCCCGACGCAATCTCTCTGCCTCGTCACGTGCCCTTTCCATCTCCATGCGGTTGGTATCAAGCTTCTCAATAACATCCTCGAAGTTCTTGTTTTCTCGCTTGATAAGCTGGCTCGCTCTGTCGATAATTTTGTCGGAAATACCTAGCTTTTCGGATATAGCAAAGGCATTTGACTTTCCGGGAGTACCTACTACCAGCCTGTATGTCGGTCTCAGCGTCTCTACGTCAAACTCGCAGGATGCATTCTGAACACCGGGTGTCTCCAGTGCATATACCTTCAACTCGGCATAATGCGTAGTAGCGGCGGTAAGTGCGCCACAGCTACCCGTATGCTCAAGAATGGCAATAGCCAGAGCAGCGCCCTCTATGGGGTCTGTTCCCGAGCCAAGCTCATCAAAGAGCACCAGCGATCTGTCGCTTACTCTGCCAAGAATATCTGCAACATTTACCATATGCGACGAGAAAGTAGACAGCGACGCCTCTATACTTTGCTCATCACCTATATCAACAAGCACCTCGCTGAAAATACCCATTGTAGAGCTCTCCAGCGCAGGAATCTGCAGACCCGACTGGGTCATAAGAACAAAAAGTCCCAGCGTCTTAAGCGTAACGGTTTTACCGCCGGTATTAGGGCCGGTGATTATAAGTGTATTAAAGCTGTTACCTACCGAAACGTCGATTGGCACAACCTTAGATCTGTCAATTAAAGGATGTCTTGCTCTCTTAAGCTCAATTTTTCTCTCATCAACAATATTAGGCATCTCGGCCTTCATGTTTATTGCAAGAGTTGCACATGCATAATAAAAAGCAAGCTCGGTAATATTATGATAATTAAGTGAAATTATGCTGCACGCATCACCGCACTCAGCAGAAAGTGAGGCAAGAATACGCTCAATTTCTCTCTCCTCCTCAGCGGCAAGGGTTTTAATCTCATTGTTAGCCTCAACAACGCTGATAGGCTCAATGAACAGAGTTGCACCAGATGAGGAGGTATCATGAACAAGACCCTTGATCTCATTTCTGTATTCGGCCTTTACGGGTACAACGTATCTGCCGTTACGCATGGTAACGATATTTTCCTGAAGATATTTGAGCCTAGCGCCACCTACATAGCTCTGAAGCGTATCTTTAATTTTGTTGTTTGCAAGGCGCATCTTGCGTCTTATATCTGCCAACGCCGGGCTAGCCTCGTCTGCAATCAGATCCTCGGAAAGGATAGACCTGGTTATGCTGTTTTCCAAGTCACGCCTGGGCATAAGTCTGGCAAAAAGCTCGTCAAGAGATGTTTCGAACTTTCTATCGGTGCTGGAATAATCAAGCACCATTCTCGCCGAGTGCAATAGCGACGCTATCTCAAGCAGCTCAACAGGCGAAAGAATAGCGCCCTTATACGCACGCTCTGCTGCAGAAACAACTCTCTCCTGCGCAGAAAATCCGGGATAGCCCTTGGCATTGATAAGCCTCTTGGCATCATCTGTTCTCTGCTGTCTTATGCGAACGGTATCATAATCGTCGATAGGAGAAAGAGCCAGGGCTCTCGCCTTAGCGCCATCGGTCGCACATACCTCAGCGAGCATATTTACTATTTTGTCATATTCCAATGTGGAAAGTGTTTTTGCTGTAAATAACATTTTATTTTAGCTCCTTAAAAGGCATAGCCTTTTATCGTAAAACGCTTTTATAAAAATCAAGTGATTTGAATGAATGTAAAAGCTGATTGAGAATATACTCCTCTGTTGCTCTTGCAAAAAGATGCATATCATTATCCGAGATATTAAAAGCAAACACACGCTCAATGGGTGAATATATACAATACCCCAGCGCAATCTTTGCCCCCTCAGAAAGAATACAGAGTATGTGACTCTCATGCGGATCCTCATGCTCTATATGACCCCTGGCACGTCTTTCGTGACATGAACGGCACTCAATAACACCGCCCATGATATCGAAGAAGAAATCTCCACCCTTTTCATCACATCGATGACAGGAAAGCACGTTAGGCATAAAGCCAAGAATTGAAGCTGTACGGATCTCAAAGGCAGCCTTAATTTTCTCGATTGAATAAAGGTTCTTTGATATAGCATATAGAGAGTTTAAGGACAGGCGCAGAAGCTCGTTATCCGCCTCTGCAACCGTAACATCCGAAAGCACCTCGGCTATATAATTTGCCAGCGCAAGTCCTTCAATGCTCTGTCCGATATCAAAGAAGTTTTCGATAAGCTCGGCTTCCTTGATCCAATACTTGTCCCCCTGCTTATAAAGGACGTATTTTCCGTAACAGAACTGCATGGTTGCGGCAAGCTTCCTGCTCTTTAATGATCTCGCACCTCTGGCAAGTGCGGTCATTGCTCCCTGCTCCTCGGTGAAGATAGTAACCAGCCTGTCGGTTTCCTTAATGTCAACGGTGCGGATAATCAGTCCGCGAACCTCCTCGGTCATTATTCCTCTTCCTTAAATCCGAAGTCGGAGATGTTGAAGCCGGAATCACGCCAGTTCTCCTTAACTCTAACGTAAAGATCAAGGAATACCTTGGAGTCAAGCATCTGCTCAATATCCTGACGGGCATAAGAGCCGATCTTCTTAATAAGAGAGCCACCCTTACCTATGAGAATTCCCTTGTGCGAAGCCTTCTCGCAGTAGATCTCAGCACGGATGGAGATAAGTCTGCAATCCTCATTCCACTACTCGATGGTAACCGCTTT
>JAGCLY010000082.1 GCA_017646745.1 Clostridia bacterium | reverse complement strand
TTCTAAGCTTAGCGATATCCTTGTAATCGATCTCGGTAACCTTATCCTGGCAGAAGATGCAAACCTTCTTTCTTCTGTGGCCCTGACGGAATGCAGGTCTCTGATTGTTTTCCATGACTTATTTCACCTTTCCGACTCACGATTTCTATATTGCATCTATCGCAGTGAGCCAAGCGATAGATGGACGAGCTGCTTCTCAATTAGAATGGAAGGCTCTCGTCGCCGGGAATTTCTTCAAAATCAGCACTTCCGGTGCTGTTAAAAGAGGGAGCGCCGTATGCCGCGGGAGTGTAACCCTGGCTAGGAGCTCTGTCACCGCTATTCTGTGCAGCGGGGGCGCCGAAGCTAACCTCGTCTGCAACAACCTCGGTAACGTATCTCTTCTGGCCGTTATTGTCAGTCCAGTTTCTTGTCTGAATGCTACCGCATACGATGATGCTGGAGCCCTTCTTAAAATAACGAGAAACGAACTCTGCCTGCTGACGCCATGCAACAATGTTGATGAAGTCAACCGACTGCTGAGCCTGATCGGCCTTGGAATAGCGACGGTTAACACCAATAGAGAAGCTACAAACAGAAAGGCCGCTTGTAGTCTGCTTAAGCTCGGGATCAGCCGTCATGTGGCCCATAAGAATGACCTTGTTTAAATCTGCCATAGTTATATGACCATCCTTTCAATAAAAGTATGCAGTATAAACTGCCTTAGTACGAAAATTAAGCCTCGGTTGCTTCAACCTCAGCGGTAGCTTCGGGAGCTTCAACAACTTCCTCAGCCTTAGCTGCCTTCTCGATCTTGGTGGTGGTCATGTAACGAAGAACACCTTCGGTAATGCCAAGCACACGCTCAAGCTCAAGAGGGAAGCTGGGTTCGCTCTTATAGTTAACAAGCACATAGTATCCTTCGGTTACATAGTTGATAGGATATGCGAGTCTGCGCTTGCCCCACTCGTTAACGTTAACGTCAGTACCGTTCTCGTTAATGAGAGTAACGAACTTCTCGATAACAGCCTTTGCATCCTCTTCAACAAGGTTGCCGCTTACTGCAAAGAGAGTCTCGTAAGAACAAATCTTCTTTTCCATCTGAATTTTACCTCCTTTTGGTCTTTTGGCCGTCTTGCGACAGCAAGGGGTTGGGCACACTTGCCCAAACTACCTGAGTATTATATCACATGCAAAAACATTTGTCAATAGTTAACAAAAAATATTTTAAATTTCTGTTGATTTTTTTTAATCTTTATTGTATAATAATGTAGAATCTAACGAAAGGTGAGAAATTATGACCGTAACCGAAAAGGCATATGCAAAGGTAAATTTGTTTCTGGATGTTACCGGATGCAGAGATGATGGGTTTCATGAAATCAGCTCGGTAATGCATAGTGTCAGCCTTTGTGATGTTCTTACGGTTGAAGCTTACCACTCCGATAGTACAAGTATAAGCGTCCTGGTAAACGATAGCAGCCTGCCGACCGATGAGAAAAATCTGGTATACATGTCTGCTGCAAAATATCTGTCATATTTCAATGAAAATGCAAGAGTTTTAATTCGCCTTGAGAAGCATATACCTGTTGGTGCAGGTCTTGGCGGCGGCTCTGCCGATGCTGCGGCTACCCTCAGAGCGATGAATAAAATTTTTGGTTTTGCAACAGAGACAGAGCTATATACAATTTCTTCGCAAATTGGCAGTGACGTGCCCTTTTGTCTGTGTGGCGGGTTGGCTCATTGCCGTGGCCGAGGTGAAAGGATTGAAATATTGGACCAATCTCCAAAAATGATCTTTGTTATATCGATCGGAAGCGAAAGAGTTTCTACTCCTGTGGCATACGAAAGGCTGGACTGTATGTACAATAATTTTGAAAATTACAACTCGACCTTAGATGCAAATATTCTTTTCGGTAAAAACAACAGTCTTGACCCGAATTCGTTATACAACATTTTTGAAAGTATTACCGATATTGATGATATATCAAAAATTAAAGATATTATGAGAAATAACAGTGCAGAGGCAGCTATGATGAGTGGAAGCGGGCCGGCTGTTTTTGGTATTTTCAATAACATGGATTCGGCTATTATGGCGCGCAATTTCTTGCTTGAAGCGGGATACACCGCCTATATTGCAGAATCGGTTTATTTTAATGGAGAATAATATGATATACGATCTTCTTGCCCCATTTTATGATGCTATAAATCAGGATATTGATTATAAAAAATGGGCTGATTTTATCGAGAAAATTTTTAAAAAAGAATGTAAGAATAAGCCTGATCTCGTTCTCGATCTTGGCTGTGGCACAGGTAAAATGACCCTGGAGCTTGCAAGGCGAGGATATGATATGACGGGAATTGATTATTCACCGGAAATGCTTGATATTGCAAGATCTATAGCAGAGGAAGAGGGGCATGACGTGCTTTGGCTTTGTCAGGATATGCGTGAGTTCGAGCTTTACGGTACTGTTGATGCCGCTGTATGCTGTCTTGACTGTGTTAATCATCTGGAAGAGGATGGTGATCTCGAACAGTGCTTTTATCTTGTTCATAATTACCTTGTTCCTGACGGAATTTTCATCTTCGATATAAACGGCAGATATAAGTTTGAAAATGTTTATGCCGACAACACGTTCTCTATGGAGGAGGATGGCGGTGTTTGCGTTTGGGAAAACTACTACGACCGGGATAGCAAAATTTGCGATTTCTACATTACGCTATTCAAGGAGTGCGTTGATGGAAGATATGAGCGCTATGACGAAACGCAGAGTGAGAGAATGTATACCCTGTCTGAAATAAAATCCTCGCTTCAAAAATGCGGAATGGAGTTTATGTATGCACTCGGCGACTTGGATTTTTCACCCGGAAGTGACGAGTGCGAAAGAATATATATTGTTGCAAAATGCAGAAAGTGATAGAACATGGAAAACAAAAATATACCTAGCTCAACAATACTTCGTGCAATGACCAGAGACGGTTCTGCCCGAATTTTAGTTATTAATTCGCGAAAAATGGTCAATGATGTGATTGGTTATCACAAGACTACTCCTACCGCATCCGCGGCTCTTGGCAGACTTGTTACCGCAACATCTATGATAGGAACCATGCTCCCCGAAAACGGAGATAGCGTTACGGTAAGCATCGACGGTGACGGCGAGGCAGGCAGACTGCTTGCGGTAGGAGATTATTTTGGCAATGTAAAGGGATACATTCAGAACCCTATGGCCAATCCTCCTAAGAAGCCTAACGGCAAGCTTGATGTTGGAGCAGCGGTTGGAAACGGCACAATTTCCTTTGTTAAATCTGTCGGTGCAGTAGAGCCTCAGATCGGTACTATAGAGCTTGTAAGCGGTGAGATTGCAGAGGATATTGCAACCTATTTTGCAAAGAGCGAGCAGATCCCCACCGTTCTTTCCCTCGGCGTGCTTGTCGATACCGATTATTCCTGTCTTGCCTCCGGAGGTGTCCTCATTCAGCTGATGCCTTTCCCGGATGATGAGACTGTAGATCTTATTGAGCGCAACTCAGCAGATCTTGTAAACGTATCAAGACACTTTGCTGCAGGACTTACCAACGAGCAGATTATGGATATTGCTATGCGTGATATTCCGTATGACATCTTTGATACCATTGAGGTGGGATATAAGTGTGATTGCTCGGCTAAGCGTATGCAGGAAAAAATCAAGAGCCTTGGTAAGACAGAAATTCTTAAAATGCTTGATGAGCAGGTTGCCGAGGGCAAGCCTCGTGAGCTGACAGCGGTATGCCGATTCTGCAATAGCGAATATACCTTCGGTGAGAGCGATCTGGTTTAATAATCAAAAGAATCCTTGCGACGTATAATAAAGCAAGGATTCTTTTTTTAGGAGATCGTTATGAATTTTAAAGCTATGAACCAGTTTTTATCCGAGGAAAATATAAAAAGGCATCTTGAGCACTTGAGAGAATACAAATTAAAGCTATCAATTTTGGTGAAAAGCATACCTGAGCTTAAGGGCCTATCCTTTGCTGAAATTTTGAAATCGGACATTAAAAGAGAGGTGAAAAACGAGGCATCTGAGCTTTTA
>JAGCLY010000081.1 GCA_017646745.1 Clostridia bacterium | reverse complement strand
TGATGCATACGACGATAACGATAACGGACATACCGGATATGAGCTTGACGGTGGCGAATACTATCTCCGTCTTATGAAAAATTCTCACGAAGCCGCTAATATGGCAGAGGGTGAGAATGCCGTGCTGACCTATCAGATACCCGACAATGGTTATAATTATGACACCGACGAGAAAACCGGAAACACCGTTGAAAACCGCTTCACAGGTGAAAACACCATAGACGGTTATCCCATTGACGGTAGCAATGAAACCGTTCCTGTAAGATACGTTAGCAGAGCTGATTTTGAGGGCACCTTCCCCAAGGAAAAGATCGTTCGTTCTCGTAGCGAGGAGGCGTATAATATTGCTTCCGCCCAAGCACCCACTGCAGAGCAGCTTGCGGCTACGGGATACAGCAACGTAACTATGCCTCTCACTTCTAACATAAAGAACTTTACGATCGACGAGCTTATGTATGCCGAGGGATATGACGATGCAATCTTCGATATTCTTGTTTCTCAGATGTCCACGGCAGAGCTCTTTGAGCTGATCAGAGACGGATACTTTAAGACCGATGCTATTGATAGCATTGATAAGCCTATCTTCCTTGATCTTGACGGTCCTCTCGGACTTAACACCCGTGTTACAAGTAACACAACCTGCGAGTTTATTTCCTATCCCAGCGAGACACTTCTCGCACAGACCTTTAACACCGACCTTGCTTATGCAATGGGACTTAGCGTTGCTAAGGAGGCAAAAGAAAGCGATCTTGGTATCCGCGGCTGGTACGGTCCTGCGGCAAATATTCACCGCAACCCCTATTCGGGAAGAAATGCGGAGTATTATTCCGAGGATCCTATCCTTTCCGGCAAATTCTGCGCAGAGACCGTTCGTGGTGCAAAGAACGGTGGACTTTATTGTTACATCAAGCACTTTGTAGCAAACGACAGCGAGTCGCTTAGAGAGGGACTCTTCACATTCATGACCGAGCAGACCTTCCGAGAGATTTATCTCAAGCCCTTTGAGATTGCAGTGAAGGAGGGCGGTGCAAACGCTCTTATGACCAGTATGAACCGTATTGGTGCTGTGTGGGTTGGTGCAAGTAGAGCGCTTTGTACAGACGTTCTTGAGGGCGAGTGGGGATTCCATGGCGGTCTTGTTACCGACTGGGTAGACACAGGACATGCAGATTATATGCCTGCATACAAGGGCATTTGGGCAGGTAACAACACATGGCTTAACAACACCGATGCACAGAAGATGTTTAACGACTCTCAGTACAACAATGATCCCGTGTTTATCACTCTTGCTCAGGAATCCGCACATGACGTGCTCTGGATGATTGCAGATACCGCACAGGTTAATGCAGAATATGATCCTGCAGCAGATAATTCCTTAAGCTCCGGCGGATTTAGCTACAACTATAATTGGGTAATCTACGTAGCAGCAGTTGAGCTGGTTCTTCTTGTAAGCTTTATTGGACTCGCGATAAAAAAGAGAAGAGGTTAATTTACAACGTAATTAAAAGTTTATGCTTTTAATATAAATTTAAAAGGAGATTAGAAATGAAAACAACAAAGCATTTTGTTAGTATCACAGCACTCGTTATGATGCTGTGCATGGTATGCACTATGTTTGCATCCTGCTTCCTTTTTGGCGGTTCTTCTATCTCGCTTGATAAGACCGAGGCTAATATGTTCGTCGGCGATTCTATCAAGCTTGTAGCAACCACATCCGATAAGGATGCAGAGGTGGAATGGTCTACCAGCAACGAAAATGTTGCCACTGTAAGAAGAGGCACCGTTAGCGCAGTTGGCGTAGGTACCGCCGTTATTACCGCATCCCTTGAGGACGGTACATCGGCTACCTGTAATATTACCGTAAGCGAAAGAACGGTAAGCATTTCCGCATCCAGCGCTACTATCAACCTTGATGAGAGCAACACCATCACTCTTACCGCATCCTCGTCAGACGGCGGTGAGATCACCTGGTCCTCCAGCGATCCCGCTATCGCAACCGTAGTTGGCGGTGTTGTTACCGCTTACGACATCGGTAAGGTTACAATTACTGCACAGCGTGGTGCAGCTCTTGCTACCTGTGAGATTGAGGTTATTGAGCCCTCTCGTCCCGAGGATTACTATCACATCACCAAGCTTACCAATGCTGAGGTTGTTGCAGATCCCGGCGTATGGCATTATCATGCAGATGGCTCGCTTGGCAACGATTATAACTTCTCTGCTACTCCTCTCCATAAGAATAGCACCGCAAGCGCAACCCTTAGTGTAATTCCCAAGGTTGCTAATAGCCAGTACTTCTACTTCCGTTATCAGCCCAATCAGGTTGAGCTTAACAGCTATTACACAATGACAGTTGTTATCACCGTTTCCGAGGATGCTACTCTTAGAATCGGCTCCAGACGCGTAGACGGCTCTACCTTCGCTCCTCTTCAGATTGAAGTTAAGGCAGGCGAGGCAAAGACCGTTGAGTACATCGGTTATCTTAACGAGTATGAGCCCTTCTCGATCCGTATCAACAGCGAGCTTGAGGCAGAGAGCGTTTCTATTTCCGCACAGCTTGTAAGCGTTGTGGCACATAACGGCGAAAATCTTCCCGAGTACCACACCAAGGTTGAGGAGAAGCCCCAGATCAACTACGAGGAGCTTCCTAAGGATGAGTCTGCATACGATCTTGAGCTCAAGACCAATAGCGAGACCATGTCCTATCCCGATAAGTGGCACTTCAACCAGGGCGAAAGCTCTATTGTAAGCTCGGCTAAGTATAACAACGGCACTATTACCTTTGATTTTGAGACTCTCCAGACCACAGGTAACAGCCAGCTTCGTTTCAGACCTACTCTTGATCCCAACACCAAGATTAAGGTTTCCTTCACCGTAACCTCAAATGTTGCAGCAAAGGTTGTTCTTGCCCTTGGTGACAGCGTTACCTTCGCTTCTACAGATTGGAACGAGAAGAGACTCGATGGCACAAACTCCCAGACCTTCGAGGCAGAGATGACCCTTAAGGAAACTCAGCTTATCTTCATTCAGGTTCAGGCTCTCGGTGAGACTGCATCCAACGCAAGCTTTACCTTCTCGGATATTAAGATTTACAAGGCAGTTGAGGGTCAGACCCCCGATACTCCTGTAGATCCCGATCCTAAGCCCGAGCTTCCCACCATCGAGAATGGCTACTACCTCACTCACAGCAATAATGCAGGTGTTGTTGCAGAGCCCGGCAAGTGGTTCTACTTCGGTGACGGAGCAGAGGGCACTGACTTCGTTCTCGCATCTACTCCCAAGATTGACAACGGTGTTATTACCTATGCCTTCACCGCTATGACCGCAGGTGCAAACTACCAGCTCAGATATCAGCCCGAGCTTGCAGTTGGTACTAAGTATACCGTTAGCTTCACTATCACCGTTGACGGTGCTTGTAAGATTCTTTACAGCAATGACTACAAGGTTCATCTCTTTGAATCAGCAGGTAGCCAAACTATCACCTATACCGACACAGTTGATGCATCTGCTCCCTTCATGATTCAGATCAAGGAGTGCACCGCACCTATCACCATTACTTTAAGCGATATTTCCTTCGTAGAATACGTTGAGCCTGAAGTTCCTGCTCACAAGTGCGAAAGCGTTTGTGCAGATTGTGGCAAGTGTACTGACGGAGAGTGTACCGAGTCTGCTTGTGAGAGCAAGTGCGAAGGTCATCAGACTGAAGAACCTGAGACTCCCGAAAATCCCGAGCTTACCGCTTCCGGTGAATACGTAAAGTTCGACGGAAACGAAGAATACACCATTACCGCAGGCGCTGAATATTCTAACATAATCAACGTAACCTATTCCGAGATTTCTACTAACACCTATAAGAACATCAACACCTGGATTGCTGATAAGTCCGCAGGCAAGAATACTGTTAGCCTTATCGTAAAGAACAACGGTACCGAAACCGTTTACATAACTGTTAAGCTTCAGACAGACGGTACAGGCGTTCACGAGGGCAAGCTTGAGGTAGCTCCCGGCAAGATTGCCACCTATACAGGCAATTTCTCCGGCGTGGCAAATCAGCTCTACCTCTTCGTCGACTCCGGATGGAGCTTGGAAAATACAACCCGCTCGGGTGATATTTCCATCACAGGTATTCAGTTCACCGGTGAAGCTTCCGCAGAGCCCGAAGAGCCCGAGATTCCTGCAGAGGGTATCGAGCTTTCCTACTCAGGTAACGAATGCTACAACTTCTCTCCCAAGGAAACTCCTACACAGGGTATAAACGTTTCCTTCTCGTCTGTTACCACCAATACCTATCAGAACGTGTTCGCATTGGTATCCGAGGCATCTGCAGGCAAGACCAATCTTACTCTTAAGATCAGAAACAACGGTACCGAAACGGTTTACATTACCGTTAAGCTTCAGACAATTGACAAGGTTGCACTTATAGAGCAGAAGGTTTACGTTGCTGCAGGTGAGACCGCTACCATTACCGGCGATTTCAGTGGCAGTGCAGATTCTCTTTATTTCTTCATTGGCTCAGGCTGGAGCAATGATACCGTTACCAGCTCGGGTAGCATTACCATTTACGGTGTAGAGTTTAGCGGCGAGGTTCAGCCCGAGCCTACTCCCGATCCCGAGCAGCCCGAGCAGCCCGAGCAGCCTAAGGTTTCCTACGAGCTTACTTCCTCTAACAACTCCGGTGTTGTAGCTAATCCCGGCAAGTGGTTCTACTCCTTCGACGGTGCTGACGGCAACGAATATGACATCGTAGCTGCTCCCAAGTATGAGGATGGCACTATCGTTGTAGAGTTCTTGAGACAGGCAGAGGGAACTCCTACCTATCAGCTTAGATATCAGCCCGAGCTTGAGGTTGGTGCAAGCTATTCTATTACCTTTACTGTAGAACTTTCTGCGGCGGGTAAGGTAGTTTACGGTAACGACTATAAGGCTTATGAGTTTGCTGAAGCAGGCACTCAGACTCTTACATGGACAGGTGCGGTAGGCACTTCTCCCTTCATGATTCAGGTTCGTTCCACCGATCGTAGCGCTCCCATTACTATTACAGTAAGCAATATAACTATCACAGCAAACTAATTCAGCAAAATTATAATAACAGTTAAAATCAGTAATAAAGAGGGTGAAATGCCAATGAAAGTTGGCATTTTACCCACAAAACAAATTGAAATTCCGAAAATATTATTTTATAAGAACTAATAAAAATGGCTGTTATGCCATATGTAATGCAAAAAAACATTCATCCCATTACGACCGATTGAAGTCGGTCGGGTAAGAGAGAATAAATTATGAGTAGACTTTTTTCTAAAACAGCTTGGGGAATACTTACCAGCATCTTTACAGTAGTACTGATCGCAGTTCTCATATTAAGCTACGTGGCAACCAATTATGCCTCGGCGGCTATCAATATGATGTTCGGCACTAGTAACTTTGAGACCATAAACGATCCGGATGCTGAGGCACAGATATTCCACCAGACAAAATATGATTTTGAATTAAACGGCGAGAATCTTTATAAAGAGGACGCTGCTATGATAGAAGAAGCAGAGGCTGCAGGCGCGGTTCTTCTTTGGAACAAATCCTCGGCTCTTCCGCTTTCAGGCAATGAGAACGTCAGCCTTCTCGGTCACGCTACCGTTGATGTGGTAGAGTGTGGCACCGGCTCGGGCTACGTTGAGACATTTGATTATACCGAAAACTCCATGGCTACCCTTACTATGAAGGAAGCCTTTGAAAGCCGCGGCTTCCACGTTAATCCCACCCTCTGGAATTTCTATTCTACTGGTGATGGAAGCAGCTACAGAATGATTAAATGGAACAAGGCACTTTGTACTCCCTGGCAGCAGTGGACAGTAAACGAGGTTCCCCAGTCGGTATATACTTCCGACGTTTATGATTCTTATGCAGTTTACGGTGATGTAGCTATCGTTATGCTTGCTCGTTCCGGCGGTGAGTATTCCGATCTTCACTATAACTATTCAAGCTCTAGTGACTTTGTTGGAAACAACGATAAGGGTACTAGAGAGAACACTTCTGCCGAGGGTGGATACCTCGGTCTTTCGGATGAGGAGGATGCACTCCTTACTGACATCCTTTCCCGTAAGGATAGTGGCATCTTCGAGAAGGTTGTTCTTCTTATCAACACAGGCAACCCCCTTCAGATGCAGGATCTTGAGCCCTACTATGACGGCATTGATGCTTGCATGTGGATTGGTCAGCCCGGTTCTACCGGTATGAATGCGGTTGCAGACCTTCTTAAGGGTAAGGATATGAACGGAAATCCCCTTACTCCCTCGGGCAGACTTCCCGACACATGGGTATACGATAACAATTCTGCACCCGCAACCGTAAACGACGGTAACTACACCTATGGTAATGCCGACCTTATCACTGCAGGCCACGGAACTGCTTCTTACTCCAACAAGTACATGGTTTACCAGGAAGGTATCTATATCGGATACCGTTACTATGAAACCAGATATTTTGACAGTGTAACCGGTAACGGTAATGCCGATTCTGTAAAGGGCGCAAAGCACTCTAATGGCGGTTGGAATTACGACGATGAGGTTGCATTCCCCTTCGGTTACGGTCTTTCTTATACCGAATTTGAGTATTCAGACTTTAAAGTAAAAGAAAATAATGATCATTACGAGGTAAGCGTAACCGTAAGAAACAGCGGTCACGTAGCAGGCAAGGAGGTTGTTCAGGTATACCTTTCCAAGCCCTACACTCAGTATGATATTGAAAACAAAATTGAAAAGGCTGCAGTAGAGCTTGTCGGCTATGACAAGACCGCACTTCTTCAGCCCGGTGCAAGCGAGACCGTAACTATTAAGGTTGATAAGGAATCATTTAAGACTTACGATACCTTTGGTCAGGCGGCATATATCATTGAGGAAGGTACCTATTATCTTACCGTAGCAACCGACTCTCACGTTGCAACCAACAATGTGCTTGAGAATATGGGAGAATCCTCTCGCGCTCAGATCGTTCTTGGTGGTAGCGAAAATACCAAGCAGGTTTCTCTCGGTAAAGACTTCGTTTATGCAATCGAGCTTGAAAAGGATTACAAGACCTATCTCAACTCCACACAGACCGGTGTAGAAGTAACCAATCAGCTCGCCTCCGGTGATATTAACACCTATGAGAATAGAGGCGAAAACAGCGTAACCTACCTTTCCAGAAGCGATTGGGATGCAACCTATCCCGAGAGCCACGTTGTTCTTGTTTTGAACGCAGAGATGGCGAAGGATCTTCTCTTCAACAATATTCCTAATATCGGTGATAACGAAATGCCCGTGTACGGAGTATTTGAAAGTGGTTCAACAAATGGAATTCCCGACGTAGCAAACGGTGACCTTGTTGCAATTATGTTCATGGACGCACCTCTCTATCCCGATAAGGTAACCGACGAGGAGCTTCTTAAGCTTGTATACGATGACGGACTTACCTACGTTGATCACTGGAATGCAATGTGGGATCAGCTTCTTGACCAGATGACCTTCGAGGAGCAGTGCTACATTGTCGTTAACTCCTATCACTGGATTCACGGTGCGACATCTATTGCACTTCCCGAATCCCGTCAGGAGAACGGCCCTGTTGGAATTACCAAGAGAACCGAGCTCTTCTTCTCGCTTCCCAACGATGACGCCATAAAGGGTGAGGATGGCACAGGATGGACCTGGCTCGCATATCCTTGCGCAGGTATTCTTGCGGCATCCTTTGATACCGACATTGCACAGCGTGTAGGCGAGCATAAGAGCGAAGATATGCTTTACCTTGGCTATAACGGAATTTACGGCCCCGGTGTAAATATGCACCGCAGCCCCTTCGGCGGCAGAGCATTCGAGTATCCCTCCGAGGATCCCTATCTTGCAGGCTATACTGCGGCATATGAAACCATTGGTATTGAGTCCAAGGGTGCTATGGCGTACGTTAAGCACTATGCTCTTAACGATATGGAAACTAACCGTGTAAACTGCGGTATCTGGTCTACCGAGCAGGCAAGCCGTGAGATTTATCTCCGTGCCTTTGAGATCGTATTTACCGTAGGTAAGGCAAGTGCAACCATGAACTCCTTCACTCGTATCGGAACAACCTGGAATGGTGCTTCCTACGAGATGATGACCGCAATTCTTCGTGACGAGTGGGGCTATGACGGACTCGTTATCTCCGACTGGGTAACAGATGGCAGTGCAATGTCCTACGTTGACGGTGTTATGGCAGGCACTGATACTTTCGACGGTAACGGTCTTGCTTCTGAGCTTACCAAATATTCAGAAAATGCCGCTGTTGCACAGGCTGTAAGACTTGCGGCAAAGAGAGTTATCTATAACGTTATTCAGACCAACGTTATGAACGGAATGTCCATAACCTCACGCACAGTTCCTGTTACTCCCTGGTGGGAAACCGCACTTGTAAATATCAACTACGGTGTTGGTGCAATCTGGGCAGTTTGTCTTGGTATGTTCCTTCTTTCTGCTATATTCAGAAGACGTTCTTAAATCTGTGAAAAATATGATGAGTAAATTGAAACTTAAAAAAACTTCGGCTCTTTTGCTTGCGACCATCATTCTTTGCAGTGCTATTTTATGCTCTCTCACCTCCTGCGTTACTCCGTCGGTGGGCGCTACTTATTTAGATCTTGATAAAACCGAGGCAACGATGTACGTGGGCGAAACGCTTACCCTCACGGTAGAGACCGACGGTGAGGTGAGAGACGTAATCTGGAGCTCCGATGCTACGCATATTGCCAAGGTTGACGGCGGTGTTGTTACGGCTGTTGCCGAGGGTGAGGTAACGATAAAGGCGAGAATTGGTGAAGCACGTGCTTTCTGTGATATCAGTATAGTACGAAAACCCGATTCTGAGCCAGATCCCGATACCAAGCCCGATCCCAAGCCTGAGCCTCAGCCCACTCTCAGAGAGGGATACCTCTGCGATATTTATTCCGACTTCTTTATGATAGGCGCTGCCGTGCAGACGAACAAGCTGGTTTACAACGGCTACGGTGAGCTTATGCCTCACTTCAACAGCATAACCGCCGAGAATAATATGAAGTGGAAGAACCTTGTTAAAACCAAGGGTGTATATGATTTTAACCAGTCAAACGATAGTGCAGACAGGCTTATCAATTGGGCAAAGTCAAACGGAGTTGCGGTCAGAGGTCACACGCTTCTTTGGTACAAATCCGTTCCCACATGGCTTCACGAGGAGCTTGGCGGTAAGGGATACACCCCTGCTTTGAGAGAAAAGGCTATGTCTTACATCAATGAGCATATCGAAACGGTTATGGAGCATTTTGGCGACGACGTTTATGTTTGGGACGTTGTAAACGAGGCGCTTTACAATTCGGTTGATGCATCGAAGCTTGCCACTACTGGTCAGAACCCTTACGGTAATATCTGGCGTACTAACGACGGTATGAACGAAGAGGATTCCGACTGGGTAGATTGGTACAAGGTGACCGGAAGCTACTATTATATCGCCGAGGCATTTATTAAGGCAGGCGAGGTTCGTGAGAAAAACAACCTTAAGGTTGAGCTATTTTACAATGATTACGGTCTTCACGATCCCTATAAGCGTCAAGCAGCCCTTAATCTCGTGCAAATGCTCAGGGATAACAACGCACCTATAGACGGCATTGGTATGCAGGCACATTACAAGCTTTGGGAGTATCTTGAAGATAAGGATCGATTCCTTAAAAACCTAGAGGACTCCATCAAGGCGTTTTTAGATGCAGGCCTTGATATTCATATCACCGAGCTTGATATACGCTATGATGGTGAGTACAATCAGAGCGTTGAGGAGCTGCAGGGTGAAATGTATGGTGAAATCTTCAAGATTCTCCGCAAATACGCAAAAACCGATGATATGGCTCACGGAATAACAAGCGTCACCACATGGGGTGTTTACGACGGATGCAACGGTGCATGGGGTGCTAACAATAACATACTCATATTTGGAAAAGATAAAACACCTAAAAAGGCGTATTATGAAATTTCTACTTATTAAGTATTAGCTTGCTCAATAAACGTTAATTAAAATCTAATTTATCTATGGTTACTTCGATAACATGTTGCAGTTGCTATTGAAGAGACAAGCAAGTAATTAACAAAATTAAGGCTTTTAGCTTAGTTTTTAGACTCCTGAACATCACAGTTCGGGGGTCTTTTTTGTTCTGTTTTCGCTTTTGTCCACATTATGCCCCACGTAAATTTTTTCGTAATATAAAACAAAGAGAAAAACACCGAATATTATGGAAAATACGGAAGATAACAAAAAGTCCACAGACTCGGAATTGGAATCCATTGATGAAAAAAAGATAAATTAACATAGATAAAAAAACAAATCTAAATACGAGTGCCGCTATCAGCAATTATGCTAATAGCAAAATAGAAATAGACTTAAACATAAACAGTTGTTGACATTATTGTTTTATATACCATTTATTGCACAAATACATCAAAAGATGTTAAAAAGTTCTTTCAAAGTTCCTATTTTGATCTTGCTTTTTTCTTTTTAAAATGATATATCACGCTTTTCTCGTTATGTAAATATATTTTATAGTTTTTATTGCCATTTCGCACGAAAATGGTATTATAATAACTATTGTTGAGGTGATGTTATTGCGGACCGAAGAGTGAGCAATGGTCTTATACTCCTTACTCGCTGCGCCTCTACGCTACGATTGATGCTTGGTGCTATGCACCTTGTTGTGTTACACACAACGCTCGTGGAGCAATCGTCCTCGGCTCGCTTACAAGCAGGGATTGCAGACTCGCTCTGGGTCGATTATCTTGCGCAGGTAACAACCTGCAGGTTAAGTATCACTATTGCTGTTGCAGTTGCTATCGAAGAGGCTTGCAAGTAATATGTTTTAAAGAGATCAAGTTCGCTTGACCTCTTTTTGTCGGGAAAATAAATGATCCGTTGACAACAAAGAAATCAAGTGGTATAATATGTACAAAAAAGTAAGGAGCGCTATTATGCCACAGATTCACATAAGCGATAGCAATCTGACAATAGAGAATAAAATCTTCAGCGCATCGAACTATGCAAAGGAGGAGATGCCCGACGGAAGTAAAAGAGGCACTTTTAGAAGCTATTCCGTGCTGGTTGATGGAGACAATGTTAGATTCAAAAACTGCGTGTTTGAAAACACGGCGGGGCGGGGTAAGGATGTCGGTCAGGCTATCGCTCTCTATCTTGACGGGGATGGAATTATTCTTGAAAATTGCATACTTAGGGGGCATCAGGACACTCTGTTTCTCGCACCCTTGCCCGATAAGGAGATAATCCCCGGCGGATTTATCGGCCCGAAACAGTTTACCGAGCGTAAAAGACGCACATATTATTTTAAAAACTGTGTAATTGAGGGTGGTGTGGATTTTATTTTCGGCGGTGCAACCGCATACTTTGAGGGATGTGAGTTTGTAAGTGTAGAGGATGGATATATTTTTGCTCCTTCCACTCCCGAGGATGTGGCGATTGGATTTGTAGCAGAGGATTGTAGATTTACGGCATCAGATAACGTGGGGAAGGGCTCATGCTTTATTGCCCGTCCGTGGAGAAATCATGCTTACGTAAAGCTGGAAAATTGTTATCTCGGTGAACATATCAATCCCGCTGGATTTGATGATTGGGGCAAGCTGGAAGCACATGAAACAGTCAGATTTTTCGAATACAATTCATACGGCCCCGGTGCAACCGGAATACACCCGGACTACGTTAATAAAGCTTGTGATTGAGGTAGCAATCAACTTGACTTAAATAATATACTCAAAACAAAAGTGCCACGGTAATCCGTGGCACTTTTCATATAGCGACGAGTCTATCATCTCTGTGTGAGTGGTTAACCTTTTTACTTAATATTTTTGGTATGGGATATAATATTTTATGTAATTTACCCTTGACATTGTATTTTAATATGATATAATAAGATGTATTTTAACTTGATTTTAACTTAGGGGGACAAATGAGTCTTTGGTCAAATAATCATCTTCTTACCGTTCTGCCGACCTTTGCCGTTCTTGCAATCGTTGCCGTTCTTATGCGCATATGGCTTATTAACAAGCCCTATGAGATGCGCATGATTCCTATAAAAATTATCTCGATAATTCTTATTTTAATTGAGATCGGTAAGCAGGCATATTCTATTTCTATCGGATATAATTTATATCACATACCTCTTCATTTTTGCTCGATTTTCATCTACGTTCTGCCCCTGATGGCATTTTACCGTGGAAAGCATCGTGAAAAGATGGCTTCTACAGCCTGTGCGGCAATGACATCGCTGTTTATAGGTATGCTGGTTATGCCTAACGTTATTTATAGCGAGGAAAGGATTACAGCCTTCTTTTCGGACTATCTTTCTTTCCATACCGTATTTTTCCATAACATTGTAATCTTCGCGTTGTTCTTGGTAATTTCACTCGATCTGCATAAGCCAAGTGCAAGCCGAGGTGAGCTTCTCTTCGTTATCGCATTTGGCGCAGGATTTGTAGCCTTGGCGGCAACCGCATCCTATGTACTGCAGACCAATTTTTCTAACTTCCTATTTACCACGGTTGGTGTTATGCAAACATTGGTAGAAGCTGTACAGCTGGCGTTGGGAGAAGTTACTACAAAGATCATCTACATCGCATCACTTGCATTTTTGCATATCTTATTACTTGTAATAACAAACTATGTGTTTTTGCTTATATGCTTCGGCAAGGAAAAGCTTGTCGGCGCATTGAATGTAATCAAGCTCGGATCAATGGCAGGGGAGATTCATGCCGATTGATTTGGCATTCCTTATATCAAAGGGCGGGTCGCAGGGCTCGCCCTTTGCTTGTATCAATATAAAATGTATATTTGAACCGTTGGCAATGGTTGTTGCATTGCCCGAAAATGTAACATTTTACGTTTTACGATAAATGTGTATCAACAGAAACAAGAAAATAGGCGAAAAGTGTAATTTTAGATTGACATTTATATGTAAAACTGATATAATATATTAAAATAAAAAACACAGGAGAGTATAATGACACCCGAAAACAAACAGTTAATATCAGAGCTACTTACCTTAAAGGCGGGTATGTCTCTGGTTGCCATTGAGGCTGAAAAGATCAGCAATGCGGAGGCTGATTATAAGGAAAAGGCTCAGCTGCATAAATGGTCCATTAGCAACCTTGACTCAGAGAAGGCTCGTATAAAGAGCAAAAAGGAGCTTGCAGAAAAGCAGGATGCTGAGATGAAGGAATATCGGAATGAGCAGTCAAAGAAGAAGAATATTGGTATTATTGGAATTATCTCCGGACTTGTTTTGATTGCCATCGGCTGCGTTAAATTGCTTAACCTTTTGAGTGGAAATGTAGATGACATTGATTTTACCCCGGCTATACTTATGCTTGGCGGTGCTTCGGCGTTTATCTTTGGATTAAACGTTTTGTTCCCCGGTCGATATAAGACTCCCGTTGCTCCCAAAATCCATGATAAATTGGAGTTTGATCAAAACAAGGAAGCATATAAGGCAAATCTTAAGAGACTTATGGCTGATAAAGAAAAGGCTGAAGCTGATTACAACAAGGCAAAGGCTACATATGAGAAGGTATACAGCGAGTCCTATCCTGTTGCGAAGATTTTGTTTGAGAGCCTTTTGGTTAGCTATAACGAGACCCTTAGAGCGCGTGATTGGAAGTACGTTGATTTGGTTATTCACTATCTGGATTCCGAGCGTGCCGATAATAAGAAGGAGGCGCTCCTTCTCGTTGATAAGCAGGTGCAGAACGATGATATCGTTAGAGCAATAAACAACGCTACCGCCGAAATTTGCGGTACTATACGTACAGTTGGCGACCTCATCAGGTATGATATGGATCGACATTTTTCTAATCTTTCCACTCAGATCGCCAGACAGCACGAATCGCTTATTGACAGCATAGGCTCTCTCGGTGGAAATATCGCTACTACCAACGAGAGACTGTCTCAGATCAATAATTCTCAGAACATGCAGAACGTACTTTTGGCCAAGATCAGCACAAACAGCTCTAAGCTTGCTGAAAGCGTTGATTATATCGAAAGACATACAAGAGTAAGCTATTAATTTAAAAGAACATTGCCCTGCAATCAGCAGGGCAATAGTTATACAGGAGATGCCTATATGAAGGATTATTTATCGGAAGTAAATGCCCGCTTTCCCATACGACGAAGCTCTCAGCAAAAGGCATTGTTTTGCGACTATGTTCGAGAGGAGATAGGAGAGGATAGAGTTGCGTTTGAAACGCTTGATAACAGGCATAAAAATGTCATTATCGGCAATATTTCTGAGGCAGAAGTTGTTTTTACCGCTCATTATGACACTCCTGCTGCATCGGTTATCCCAAATCTTATGATACCCGCTAATAAGCTTCTAAGCATTCTTTATCACATGCTATATCCGTTGATTCTGTCTATCGCTTCTCTTGCTTTGGCATTAATGTTTGGTAATGTTTTCTCCATGCAACAGACCGCAATCATATTTATTTATCTTGCTCTGTATCTTGGCGTTTATTACACTACCACCAGATTATTTAGCAATAAAAATAACAAGAATGACAATACCTCGGGCGTTGCTACCGTCCTTTCTGTTGCGTCTAATACCAATAACAGTAAGGTTGCGTTTGTTCTTTTTGATAATGAAGAAAAGGGGCTTGAGGGCTCAAAGGCCTTTAATAAAAAACACAAGAACCTGATGAAAAATAAGCTGGTCGTAAACTTTGATTGTGTTGGAAACGGCGATCAGATCGTTTTAATTTTAAAGGATGCCGCAACCCGCTTGTCACAATTTGATGCGCTTAAATCGACGCTTATCTCAAACGAGAAATATACAGTTCATTATCTGCAGAATAAAAGCAGCGTAGCAAATTCTGATCACAAGAGTTTTCTCTGTGGCGTCGGCGTTATGGCATGTAATAAGGGTAGCAGAGTTAGGTTTTATACCGGCAGAATACATACGGCCCGTGATACCGTTGCCAACAGTGAGAATATATACTTCCTCGCCGATAAAATTAGTAGATTTATAGATTCGATGTAAAAAAAGTCCTCCCATCGTGGGAGGACTTTTTTATGTTTATTAGTTGTTTTTGTGGAAAAATTCGGTAAGCTTAGTAAGGTAATCGTCACCAGCTACAATATAAGCAAGTCCGTGGGCTGCACCCTTAACGATATACAGCTCCTTCTTTGCCGCCGAGCTTGCGTTATAATTCGCTTCGCTCATATCCATAGGAACAAAGTCATCTGCATCTCCGTGTACAAAAATGGTTGGAATCTTCGATTTTTTCACCTGCTCAATGGGTGAAAACTCGTCAAGGTTAAAACCACCGAAGATCCTTGCGCCGAGCTTTACGAAGGGGTAGAGAAGGTTGGGCGGAAGCTTCATATCCTTAATAACCTTTTTTATTATATCCTTGGCAGAGGTGTAACCGCAATCTGCTACAATTCCGACAATATTTTGGGGTAGATCGTCATATCCCGAGGTGATCATAGCGGTCGCACCGCCCATAGAAACACCGGACAGTATGATTTTAGCATCCTTGTTTATCTCGTTAATTACGAAGTCTATCCATTTTCTGCAGTCACGGCTCTCGTTGATTCCAAAGGTGAGAGTATTGCCGTCGCTTTTTCCGCTGCCCCTGTGATCGTATACAAGAACGCTGTGACCGATGTTAAGCGCCCTGAATATTCCGCCGCTGAGATCTCTTTCCAGATTTCCTTGATATCCGTGCATCATGATTTCGATGGGAGCATCCGGAGAATGCTCGTAATATCTTCCTCTAAGGGTAAGACCGTCAAAGGTAGTTATTTCCACGTTTTTGTGTGGAGTAATTCGGCATCGCTTTGTCCACTCTATCATTTGTGGATAGAATGGCTCGTATTCCTTTCCGGGAGGGAGGTCATAGTCATCCTCGGCTCTCGGCCGTCTTCTTGGAGAATAGAATACCTTAAGGTAACATATAGCCGAGGTTATAAAAACAACGGCAATTACAGCTGCAATACATAACAGAATTATCTGCGGTGCTTCCATTTTTTTGTGCCTTTCAATGAAATTTTAACTATATTTTAACACTATATAAAACATTTTTCAATGATTTGTGACACAAATTTATAAATTATTCAAAAAAATATTGCATTTCTCATGTTTTTCGTGTATAATGAATCGATTACATTTGGAGAAGGTATTATGAATAATACAAATAACATTCCCGTTAATTACAAAAATAAGAAAAAGTACAAAACGGCGAAGTATCCTATTCGTCAGCCCATTTATCTTACAGGCCTGATCTGGGTGCTCTCCTTCTTTGCTACGCTTTTTAAGAAGCATAAGGTTGAGAAGATTAATATGGAGGGGCTGAAGCCTCCGTATATGATCCTTTCCAATCATATGTCCTTCATTGATTTTGAGCTTTGTGCCCTCGGTACCGGCTCTCACCGTGTTAACAATGTTGTAAATATTGATGGCTATTATCGTCGTCCTTGGCTTATGGAGTGGATCGGCGCTATTTGTACCAGAAAGTATACTATGGATCTTCATCTTATTAAGTCCATACGCAAGGTGCTTTCTCGCGGCGACGTGCTTTGTATGTATCCCGAGGCGAGATATTCGCCCTGCGGAACAACATCGTTTATTCCCGAGTCAGTAGGTATGCTTGTTAAGCGCAATAAGGTTCCTGTTGTTGCGGTAGTACATAGAGGAAACTACCTCCATTCTCCCTTCTGGGACTTCCGTCGCAAGCGTAAGGTTCCGCTGCATACCACTCTTACCAAGATTCTCACTCCCGAGGAAATTGAGGTTATGTCCGTTGATGAGATAAACGATCGCATCAAGGAGGCACTTACTTATAACGAATATAAGTATCAGCAGGAAAACGGGATTCTTATTAAAGAGCCCTTTAGAGCAGAGGGACTTCACAAGATACTCTATCAGTGTCCTCACTGTCATACCGAGTCCAAGATGAGCTCCAAGGGTAGTGAACTCTTCTGTACCGAGTGCGGCAAGCGCTGGACTCTTAACGAGAACGGTACATTAACTGCCCAGAATGGCGAAACCGAGTTTGATCAGGTTCCCGACTGGTTTGAGTGGGAGCGCTCACAGGTCGTTGCTCAAGTAGAGAGCGGGGAATACTTCTTCTCTGATGAGGCTGACGTATATTCCATGCCAAGATGCTGGAACTTTGAGAATCTCGGCTCGGCACGTGTTACTCACGATGTAGAAAACGGCTTTGTTCTTGAGGGACACTATAACGGTCAGGATTATCGTATCCAGCGCCATCCCTTACAGACAAACAGCCTGCATATTGAATATGATTGGTTCAGGATCAGACCTGAGGATAATATTGATATTTCCACCGAGGATGATTCCTTCTATTGCTATTTCAAGAATGCGACCGACGTCGTGACCAAGCTTGCTTTTGCAACCGAGGCGATTTATCAGAAGCATATGAGAGAAAAACGTCCCACGTCAAAGGATGCGGCGGCGAAATCTGGCTCGTAATGTCACTTTTAATCGTAAAATCTTGTGAAAAATTAGCGGCAGAAAATGCTTTAGCGGTAAAAATCAGTACTAAATGATAACAAACCTCCATCTTTTTGAAAATAATTCTAAAAGATCTATTTTGTTCATACTTTAGAAACAATTATCTGCTATAATAGTCGCCGCTTGATGATGTGAACATTTTGTCTTGTACGTAATAGAATGTGTATAAATGTAAATGTTTCACGGAACAATAAAAAACCGGAGGGGCGCAATGGTATTAGAAAATTTAGAAGTAATGCATAAGTCCTTTGGAAAGGGTACAGTAGCTTCTGTTAACGGCAAGTATTTCACCGTTAAGTTTGAATCTGCGCAAAAGACCTTTGTTTATCCCGATATTTTTGAGAAATTTCTTACTCTTGCGGACGGCAGCGTCAACGATGATATTTTGGCGGACCTCAGAGCCTCTAATGCTTTGAAGCAGAAGGAGCTGGATAGAAAGAATGAGGAAAATCGCCAGGCTATGACTCGCGGTATCGTTATTCCCGGTAAGGATATCGTTAATACCGAGGGTGATGAGGAAGAGGGAAGATTCAAAAATTCCGATAACGAGGAAGCATAACCTGTTTTCCATAAAAAACGAGCTGTTTGCATATTGCAAAACGGCTCGTTTTTTGTATTGACTTTCAAATA
Source organism: Clostridia bacterium (assembly GCA_017646745.1). Taxonomy (GTDB): domain Bacteria; phylum Bacillota; class Clostridia; order Oscillospirales; family CAG-272; genus UBA1740. The sequence goes on along the minus strand of JAGCLY010000081.1, from coordinate 4,592 downwards.
GGTGGATAGTATAATATTATTGTAATAAACAGAAAGGAGGCGCATTATGATTTTAAAAGGATATTTGTTCAGCATTCTCTATGCTGCTTTATGCCTTGCCATAGGCTTTGGATTATATAAGCTTCGCTGCCCGAAGACGGTTACAAGAAAAATCGTTCATATTCTCGTAGGCTTTGAGTGGCTGATTCTTTATCATTTCTTCGGCGGCGGTTTTCATTTCCTTGCTGTCTGCCTCCTGTTCCTTGCAGTTCTGTTGATTTCTTACAAGAAAAACCTCATGCCCATGATTTCCTCCGACGGGGATAATGCGCCCGGCACCGTTTACTATGCCGTTGCTATGTCTATTATGGCATCAATAACGCTTTTTGTGCCTGATATGATTCTACCGTTTGGTATTGGTGTATTTTGCACCTCGCTGGGCGACGGCTTTGCCGGACTTTTGGGGCATTTAATGAGTTTTCCCAAGAATGCTAAAATATTTGGCAACAAAACTATATACGGAACCCTCTTTAATTTTATTGTTTGCGACATATCCGTAGGAGTATTTAATTCTGTATTTGGACTTGGCTTGCAAAATTGGCATATTATAGTAATAGCTTTGCTTGCAACGATTCTTGAGCTGTTTACAGGGCGCGGACTTGACAATATCAGTATAACACTTGGAACCGCCTTTCTCGCATATCTTCTCGCTAACTTTGAGTGGGCGGGGAGCTATATAATCCCTATACTTCTCACCCCCGCAATCATTGCCTTTGCTTATAAGAAGAAGGCTCTTACCGTCAGCGGTATAATTGCAGCTATCGCAGTTGACATTATGATTTCCGTATCACTCGGTAACAGCGGATTTTGCATTCTTCTTCTTTTCTTTGTCGGAGGAATATTGGTTGATAAAATTAAAAAACAATATAAAAAACAAGGGCAGAACACCATATCTGATATTGAGAAGCGCGGTGATTGCCGTGATCATGTGCAGGTTTTGGCAAATAGTCTTGTTGCCTCTGCCTCTGCTGTCGCATATTGTTTTACTACAAACAATTTGTTTGTCGTGGCCTTTGTTGCATCTATTGCCGAGGCTTTTGCGGATACCGCAGCCTCAGGTATAGGCGTTCTTAGCGGACGGGCCTTTGATCTGTTCCGGATGCGTTCCTGCACCCCGGGTATAAGCGGGGGAATGTCGCTTGTTGGAACTATCGCATCAATCGCTGCCGCCGCTATAGTTTGCTCTTTTGCTTTTGCGATTGGCATGGTTGATATTATCGCTACGTTGATTGTTTTTGTATCTGCTGTTCTTGGCGGAATATTTGATAGCCTTCTAGGCTCGCTCATACAGGTTAAGTACAAGTGCACCGTGTGCGACGCAATCGTCGAGAGGGAAGAGCATTGCGGACAAGCTACCGAAAGGCACAGTGGCCTTCGCATTGTCACCAATGATACCGTTAATCTTCTTGGCTCGCTCTTTGCTGCAGTCCTTGCGGCCACTATATATAATATAATGTAAAAAAGTGCCGCACAGCCGCGGCACTTCTTAATTCTGATCGCTCGTGTGTCAGAATTAAAAAATCGGAAGGAAATGGTTAGCTTATAAATTAGCCGTTGTTCTTGATGGAGTTCTCGCAAGACTCAACCATCTTCTCAATAATGAAACCCATACGAACTTTGAGTTTTGAACATCCGAGCCGCGTATCTAGCGACCATAAAACAATACACAAGTATCATTTTGGTCTTATGGCATAAGTATAGACGCGCAATAAGATAGCATACAAAAAGAAGCCGGCCTATCAAATGACGACCTTGAACCCCTCTTCCGCTTTAGTAAATGTACGTTGCTAATCGCTTGACATAAATAGCAAAGTGTGATAAAATATTTTAGTCGTACTTGAGCATAATTGTTTAAGCTGTTAGCTCAAAATTATATAAAATAAGAGGAAGAAAAATGAGCAGGAAAATTTTGTATTTAATTCTGTGTATAGCTCTTACATTGAACCTTGTGTCTTGTAACGACAATCAGGCGCCGTGCTATCACCTTGATTTTAACGGTGATTGTGAGTGCGATTTTTGTGGTTGCGAAATGAATGAAATTGATTCTAACGTTTGTCAGCACCGTGACGAGGATGATGACGCTAAGTGCGACAAGTGCAGAGTTGATTTTGAGGATGGAACAGAAATCACCAGCCTTGATGGAAAAAAGATAATGTTTATCGGTAATTCCTATACCTATTATGGTCAGACCGTTCTGGTTAAGGAGCAGAAATACCTAAGACAAGATCAGCGCGTTAATGATAAAGGCTATTTCTATCAACTTTGCCTCGCAAATGGCGAGAACGTCAACGTTACTAACTGGACGTTTGGCGGTCACTTTTTAGGTGATCTTTTTAGTGGAAACTGTGCCGCAAATCGCGGATGTGACGGTACGGATCATAAATCATATATTACTGATCGAGAGTACGATTATGTAGTAATTCAACCCACCTACTTGGAATTCAAAGGAGAGTCCAGTACCCAGTATATTGACATGATCATGGAATTTTTCCGTGCGGGAAATCAAAATGTTAAGTTTATTATTCTCGTTCCGTATTCTTTGTATGGTAGCATATCTCACGATCCGGGAAAAATTGATATTGAGACCCTTAACGGACTAAAAGACTATGCGGACAAGGGTGTAACTATAGTTGACTGGGGCGGACTCGTTATGGATATCGTAGATGGTAAAGTCACGATGCCGGGTTCGAATCTCGACTATAACCAGAACACATTCGTTATTTCCAAGAGCAAAAACGATGGATATCATCCCAATATGCTCTCTGGATACATAATGACGCTTATGACCTATTGTGCAATCACGGGTTCATCTCCGAATAATCAGACCTACAATTTTTGTAATAACAGTATTTTGAATACTACCTCAAAAGACTATCTTTATAGCTTTGATAATTTTATAGAAAAGTATTACACGTATAACGGCGCAACGACTAATTTCCCGGAGGTCTTTGCATCCGATACCGATATGGCTTCTATTCAGGCACTGATTGCGGCACATCTTGAGGCAAAAGCATATTTGAACTATAATTATTGATGATGAGAATGCTGTTTACCAATGGCGCCGTAAGTATGTTAGAAAAAATAAGAGTGGAGTAGTTACGACATTATCTACAAACATGTAATATTTTATCACATAGAAAAGTGCCGCACAACCGTGCGGCACTTCTTAATTCTGATCGCTAGTGTATCAGAATTAAAAAATCGGAAGGAAATGGTTAGCTTATAAATTAGCCGTTGTTCTTGATGGAGTTCTCGTAAGACTCAACCATCTTCTTAACCATCTGACCGCCGACACTACCTGCCTGCTTAGAGGTAAGATCGCCGTTGTAACCCTGCTTAAGATTTACGCCAACCTCGTTTGCTGCTTCCATCTTAAACTTGTCGAGGGCTGCTCTTGCCTCGGGAACATTTACCTTGTTCTTAGACATAAGAAATAATTCTCCTAATTTTTTAAATCTATATTAATCGAGCCCAAAGGAATTTACCCTATCGGGCTCTGTTCCTTTTGCTCTGTAATTATTGTATCACCATTCAGAAAAAATATTATATGAAAAAAATGCCAGATTTTTTGTTGAAAAAATGCTGATTTTATGGTAAGATAAATCTTGAAGTAATGTTAAGGAGAGTAAAATGCAGTTTGATTATATTTATATGTCAGGCCCGAATTATACCTATGGATTTATTCAGGGGAATGAAAAGATAGTGTTTATCAAGCCGGGGCTTGGCAGTGATTGCTTTGGCTATGAAAATAAATATCTTAAAATAGCACATAATCTGAATAGCAAATACGGCGTAAGTGTGATCTGTGCATCCAATCCTCACGACAACAAAAGTCATGTTGATGTTGATAAGCATGCTATTGAGCAGTATGTTTCGGAAAATAATTTCTCCTCACCGCAGCTTTGCTTTTTTGGCGCTTCAAACGGTGGAATCAAGGGACTTCAGTTAAATGTCGATGCTTGTCGTTTTGAAAAAATGGTTTTGGTAAATATGCCATTGATGATAAATTATCATAAAACAAAAAATATGATTCAATCTGCATCCCAGACAGAAATATTGGCTGTTTATGGGGAAAGGGATCCTTCGGTATCCTACGTTCCGTATATCGAAGGGAAGTATGATAACCTTAAAACCTTGATTATTCCCGGTGCGGATCATAATTTCAAGGGGATGCTTGGCGATTTTGTAGATCTTGCAGAAAGATTGATGTAAAGTGCTCCTAATTATATAATAAAGGAAAGATATTTCAAAAACAAACTCTGTCTTTTGCGAATTCGACGGGAAAATATAATAAAATTTGAATATCTTTAACCATTTTAAACAAAAACAAATAAATTTCAAAAAAAACAAAAAAACCTCTTGACAATTAAAAAAGATTATAGTATAATAGAAAAGCTTACAACTTGTGAGCACTTGATCATTGAAAATTGAACAACAAGAAAATAAGAATTAAGACATTGTGTTTCGGGGGAGACCTCGAAACGGTGTAGTTCTTGTCAAACACATTGAGAAAAACTCAAAAGTAAGAAGAAGCTAGATTAAAGATAGCTCTG
>JAGCLY010000080.1 GCA_017646745.1 Clostridia bacterium | reverse complement strand
GTGAATACGGTACCGGTAACTGTTTCTCCTGTATGTAAAGTTTTGAGTGAGCCTTCCAACATTTGACTAAAGTTTTCCATTGCTTTAAAAACCTCCATTATTATACCGTCGGGCGTGGAAGCACCCGCGGTTATTCCTGCGCAATGTGCGCTGTCAGGAAAATCAGTTGATAATTCTGCCGCCGTTGTGATCCATTGGGTTCTGGGACATACCTCCTTGCACAGGCTGTAAAGCTTATGCGTGTTAGAGCTATCCCGACCGCCAATTACGATCATAACGTCCGACGCTTTGGCAATCTCAATTGCCTCATACTGACGATTTTCAGTGACACTACATATTGTATCAAAAAAAATCGCATTTGTATATAGTTTTTTTAAAAATTTTTTTATTTGTATAAATTGTAATAAATTCGCGGTAGTTTGAGCGCATAAAATAGGCACTTTGCCTTTAAAATCAATATCCTTCAGCTCTTCGAGCGAAGAAAATATACATTTGTCGCCCTTTGCATAGCTTATGGTCGCAACTGACTCCGGGTGGGTCCTCGATCCGAAGAGTAAAAAATAACTGTCGTCTCCGGTTTTCTCTGCAGCAATACGCTGTATTCTCTTAACCGAAGGGCAGGTCATATCAATGATTTTTACTCTTGGATTTTCGCTCTCAATCTGTCTTAGCAGCCTCTCTCCGTCCAGGGAAATACCGTGAGTTCTGATAACGAATGTAAGCTGTTTGTCGGGGTTAGACTTAACAATATTCTCAACCTCGTATAGCTCGACAGGGAATACTCCGAGCGATTTTAAGGAATCAATATATACCTCGTTGTGAATAAGCGGTCCGATTGTGAAAATAAGCTCGCCGTCAGGCCTATCCTTGATCAAAGCCTTTACTGCATCATCGGCCCTGCGAACACCCGGGCAAAAGCCTGCGCTTTTTGAAAGGATGATTTCCAACTTACTTTTTCTTCCTCTTCTTGTTCATTCTCTTGTCAAGGGCAGGATCATAATCGGGCAGGGACTTGAATTTAGTACCCATTTCGACAATTCTATCAAACACCTCTCGGGTAGCCGCCTCGTATTCATCACGTCCGCCATCGGTAAAGTTATACATTACAGGCTCACCAAAGATAACGTCGGTTCTGCGGAAGAGACCGTACTTACCATTCTTGACATTGATGCAAACGGGAATTATTGCGCAATGTGCCTGATATGCGATAAGACCTGCGCCATGCCTTACAGGAGTGGATGCAATGTTGAAGCCGGGGCATCTGTGTCCCTGTGGGAAAATAACAACCGTCTTGCCGCCCTCTATTGCCTTTATTGCGGTCTTAATAGCTCCGACGTCTGCTCCTCCACGGTCAATTTTAACAGCGCCAAGGGCCTTTATCAGGCCGCCAAGAACGGGAATAGCGAAGAGCTCCTTCTTTGCAATACAGGTGATCTGACGGGGTGATACAACGCCCACGGATATAACGTCAACAGCGGCGATATGGTTAGGGCATAGCAGCACGCCTCCGGTGGAGGGGATGTTCTCCTTGCCTTGGACGTGAACGTTGAAGAGAAGGCGATAAATAGGAGCTACAATTACCTTGAGAAAGCTATAAAGGGGAGTTGTGTCCTTGGTCTTTTTCTTGACAATCTTAAGAATTCTGTCAACCGTCTGCTCCTCGGTCAGCTTTGAGTTGTCAAGGAGCACAGCATCCCCTGCCTGAACGCAGGGGGCAACGCTTCTGGTTGAGTCGTTTTTGTCACGCTCTACCATATCGTCATAAACCTGCTTCAAAGTAACGTCCTCGCCTCTGGCAACAAGCTCTTTGTATCTGCGATAGGCTCTTGTCTGGGCAGATGCAGTGAGGAAAATCTTAACCTCGGCATTCGGCAGAATAACCGTACCGATATCACGACCGTCCATTACAACGCTGTTTTTCTTAGCAGTATTTCTTTGTACGTCGAGCAGGAAATTGCGAACCTCGGGAATAGCGCTGACAGCAGATGCCGCCATAGACGCCTCGGGAGTACGGATATCATCGCCCCTGTCACGGCCATTCAGAAGTATAACCTGCTTGCCGTTTTCAAATTTCAACTCTATAGACAGTTCCTCAAGGGCGGGAATAACCCTGGACGCATCCTTGGGATCTATACCTTTATCAAGCATAAACAGTCCGATGTTGCGATAAAGCGCACCGGTATCTACGTAGATTATTCCAAGCTTTCGTGAAACGGCCTTTGCAACGCTGGATTTACCTGCGCCGCCGGGACCGTCTATTGCAATTCTTATCATAAATAAACTCCTGGTTGGATTTGTAACAAAATTCGATTTAATATGCTTCTGCCGCAGATTTTCCTGCCAAATAGCCGGTTGAAAAGGCAATCTGCAGATTATATCCGCCGGTGTAAGCATCCACGTCGATAACCTCGCCGGCAAAGAAAAGTCCCTCGCAAAGCTTGGATTCCATAGTCTTGGGAGTTATCTCCTTAACGTCGACGCCACCGGATGTAACGATGGCCTCCTCAATGGGGCGGAAGCCGTCAAGAGGAATTTCAAAGGACTTAAGGGCGCTAAGAATGGTCTTACGCTCCTCCTTAGTTATAGAATTAACTTTTTTTCTGCCGTCAACACCTGTATATGCGATAAAGGGCTCAATCATTTTTGAGGGAAGAAGGTCGCCCAGGGCATTGATTAGATCCTTATTTGTTTTCTTTGCGAAATCCGACAGCAGACGCTGGTCTAAGGTCTTGTCGTCAAGTGCAGGCTTTAGGTCAATGCTAAGTTTAAGCGAGGAAATATCCCTGTCTCTTATGTGGGCTGAGGCCGAGAGAATTACAGGGCCGGTAACACCGAAGTGTGCGAACATCATTTCACCAAAATCGGTATACAAAAGTCGCTCTGCCTCATCTTTTATACTTATTTTGACATTTTTCAGCGACAATCCCTGCATATCACGGCATAGGGGCGAGTGGCTTTCAATGGGGATCAGTGAGGGGATAAGCTCAGTAACGCTATGTCCAAGCTTTATGGCAAGCTTATATCCCGATCCGTCAGAGCCGGTCAGCGGATAGGACTTACCGCCTGTTGCGATAATAACCTTGTCGAAGCTATATTGCTTTTTCTGGGCGGTGACAATGAATTTATCCTCAATTTTTTCGATCTGCGACACCTTTTTGTACGTCACGCTTGCTCCTGCGCTATAATTTCGAAGAGCGTTAACTATGTCAATAGCCTTCTCACTTTCGGGGAAAACACGTCTGCCACGCTCGGTTTTAAGAGGAACACCAAGCGACTCGAAAAGCGTCATGGTATCCTCGGTGGAAAATGCCGACAGTGCAGCATATAAAAATCTGGGGTTTTTGGTAACCGCCTCGAGAAATTCATCTCGTGTGCAGTTGTTGGTCACATTGCATCTGCCCTTGCCGGTAATAGCAAGCTTTTTGCCAAGGCGGTCAGTTGATTCGAAAATTGTGACCTCTGCGCCGTACATAACAGCGGTTCCTGCCGCCATCATACCTGCGGCTCCACCTCCGATAACGGCAATTTTGATGGGTGAATAATTATCGTTTAGCATAGACCTCGTACTCATCCCAAAGCTTTTCAAGGGCATCAAATCTCTCGGTGATCTCACGCTCACGTCTTGCGGTAATCTCAATAACAATAGCATTTATAATGCTAAGGGGAGCAACCAGAGAGTCCATAAAGGATGCCATATCAGACTGGGCAATAAGCAGACAGTGGGCAAACTCGGCAATAGGAGAAACGTCGGAGTCGGTGAATACGATAACCTTAGCGTTTTTCTGTCGCGCGAATCTTATACCGTTAACCATCTTAGAGGAATATCTGGGGAAGGAGAATGCAATAACCACATCTTCCTCGCCAACCGAATACATCTGCTCAAATACCTCTGCGGATGAGGTGGGAACAACAAGCTTTACGTTGTCGAAAATGAGCGAAAGATTGTAGCTGAGCAGTCTGGCAATGGGCTCTGAGCTTCTTGCACCGGTTATATAGATATTCTTAGAGTTAAGAATGTAATCTACCGCCTTAGAAAACGCGGCTCTGTCAAGGTGCTCGAGAGTATATTTGATTTTGTCTATATCTGACTCCATAGCCTTGTCAATAACATCGGCATGACCGATGCGCTGCTTGGTTATCTCGATACGCTGATTGGGCGTCAGCTTAATACGAACCAGCTCCTGTACGGCTAGCTGGAACTGTGAATAACCCTCAAATCCAAGCTCATCTGCGAATCTTACAACGGTAGATTCGGATACACCTACAAGCTCGCCCAGCTTTGCTGCAGTAAGGTATGCAACCTTGTCATAGTTTTGGAGAACTGCGTTTGCGATTTTCTTCTGACCCTTGGAAAGAGTAGAATATATCGCTTTTATTCTTTCGGAAATATCAGCTGCCATAATGAGCACCTCGCCTATCTACAAAAATTTACAAATAACATTATAACATAAATAAAAAAGGATTTCAAGTATTTTAAAAAATAAAACGCCGTACAAAGCCCGAAGGCTAAATACAGCGTTGAATTTTATTTTTCTCCAAGGCGTATTGTTTTTGTGCCAAGTGAATTTATTTGTGTTAAATCATGGGAAACCATAATTACAAGCCTGCGCTCGGCCTCTTTAGCGATCAGACGTAAAACAGCCTCGCAATTACCGGCATCAAGCTCCTTGGTTGGCTCATCCAGGAGAAGAATAGGCGCATCCTTGAGGATAGCTCTTGCCAGCGATACTCTTTGCTTCATGCCACCAGAAAGCTCATCAGGCTTAAGTGAAAAATCATCCTTGCCAATACCTAATGACCTTAGCAGACTCATCGCATTTTTTGTAACTGCCTCGGTTTTTTTATCGGAAATTGCAAAAATCACATTTTCAAGTGCGGAAATGGTGGGGAAGAGCCTATGCTCCTGGAAGGCAAATGAAACCTGTCCGATGCCTCCGCCTACAACCTCGCCCTCATGGTCGGCATCGAGCCCTGCGATTATGCGCAAGAGGGTTGTCTTGCCGATTCCGCTCTCACCGACTATAGCATACAGACCCTTATCAGGGAAGTCGTACGATAGACCTGTAATGACCGTTTTTTCGTCAAAGCGCTTTGTAAGGTTTTTTATTGATAAGCTTATTTTGACCACCTCCCAAGAAGATTTTTGGTGCATTTTTCAAGAATAATGCTGAAGGTGATTATTATCATCGTCCATGCAAATACCGTAGGGGTGTCCAGGCTGTATTTTGCATCATTTATTCCCTGGCCGATAGATCTTTTTGTATATGCAATGATTTCGGCGGCAATTTCTGCCTTCCAGGCAAGTCCAACAGAGGTGATTACGCCCGGAATGAAATATCTCCTTAAGCTAGGCAATATTAGAAGTCTTAAGCGCCGTGATCTGCTCATTTCAAAGATATCTGCAACCTCGGCCAGCCTGGGGTCGATTGCACCGAAGCCATCTAAAAGGTTTTGCGTAATAATAGGCATTACCATAAGAACGCCAATGACGATGGAAAGCGCATCTCCGCTCATCATAACCCACAGAACCACGATAAAAGAGGCGACGGGAGTTGATTTGATCACACTTATGATAGGTAAAATAAGAGCCGAAGCTACCGACGAATAGTTGCAGAGAAAAGCAATGCCAGATCCGAGAGCAATACCGATTATAAGACCGGCAATTACTCTTAGCAGACTTAAGAAAATGGCAACGTAGAAGCTTTCCTTGCCAAGCAGAGCACCGAGAGCTGACAGGGTATCCGGAATGCCGGGTAAAAGGAATTTGTGATTAATCAGCTCCGCAAGTATCTGCCAGACGGATAGCCAAAAGATCAGCGGGAAAATTACTTTAATAAGGATTGATTTAAGCTTATCTTTCATAGTAGAAGTCATCTCCGGGGAGCTTTATTCCAATAGCGGTGTAAAATGCCTCAAGCGCTTCTTTCATATCCTCGCTGTCAATGTAGGAGATAGCTCCATTAAGGTTTGTAAGAGCCTTTTTTGCGGCAGGCACAGCACCCATAATTCCGTTTTCTACAACAAATTCTGCGGCAGAATCAAGATTATCGGGATTTCCGATGTATTCAATGGATGCCTTGTATTCATCAAGAAATGCGTCGATTTCATCCTTCTTCTCGTTAACAGCACTGCCGTTTGCAACTATACATCCCATAGTCACGGGGGTGTCGGAAACATTTTCCCACTCGCTAGCAAGATTAACGTCGACGGTGTAGGTGATATTATTGTCGCCGTTCTTGGTTATCTGTAGCAGAGAGGATGTTACCAGGGGCTCGGGCATAACAGCATTGGGAAGCTTGCCGGACACAACGTAGGCAGAAAGCTCCTGGGGAGTAAGAATTTCCTTACCCTCAAATTCATATGAAATAGTTGCGTTGATTCCAGCTGTCTTTATGATATATTCAAGAACCATTCTTGGTGTTCCATTCTTACAGGTGAATATGGTCTGTCCTTCAAGGTCGGAGAGAGAGGAGACCTTTTCGCTTCCTTTTGTTAGAAGATAAAGAGAATTAAGGCAATTTACAGCCAGAACCTTCGATGAATTATCAACAGTGTTGTAAAACATAGCCGCATCGTTGGTGGGCAGACAGATGATGTCGATTTTACCTGCGGCCAGGTCAGCTTTTGCTGCATTTGAATCGGCATATTTTGTGAAGGAGTATTTTTCGTTGCCGCCTTCGCCGCCGTTGTCATGAATCAGCTTAGCAATTCCCATACCGGTAGGACCTGCAAGATAACCGATGGAAAGCTGCTCGGGCTCGCCCTTAATAAGGCTGTTGATAAAGGCGCAGGAGCAGAGAAGCGTAGCGCAGATAGTAATAAGTGTAAGTAGTGCGATTAATTTTTTCATTTTGAGATCCTTTCAAGACCTTCTCGGTCTAAAATTGTGATTTGTTTGTCAGTAAGCTTAATTAATTCCTCGTTAATAAGAGAATCCAGCGCTCGGTATACCGATGCACGCCCGGCATTAATCTCCTCGGCTGTCTTTTGCCGGTTAAAAGGGAAGGATGAGCAGCCTGTTCTGCTACTCTCACAAAGTAAAAAGGCGGCAAGACGATTTTCTACTCTGTTTCCCGAAAAAGTTGCGATTTTCTTGTTAAGAAAAATAATTCTGTTTGCAAGAAAATTGATAAGATTTGACGATATTTGCGAATAATTGTTGACAAAATATGCGATTTGCTCGGCACTAAAGAAGATTATCTCGGAATTTTTAGTTGCTAAAATCTGTGTCGGAAAATCCTCGGCATAGAGCGATAGGATGCCGAATGAGTCGCCCTTGGCAAGGATGTTAAGCACGGTTTTTGAGCCATCCTCCTTGGGTATTTGAATTTCGCATCGACCGCTGTGGACAAATCCGACCTTTTTCTCATCCGTTTCTGAGGAAAAAATCATTTCGCCACGCTTGAATTCGCATAGAACAGGTGGCGATTTTTTGATAAGCTCTATAATTTGCTCTTCATCGAGCCCTCTGAATAAAAATGAGCTTGATAATGTGTTTGTAATTTCCACGTTTTACCTCGAAAGTGTATCATTTGATACATATTATACCATTATCCTTCAAATATGTCAATACGAACGTCAAAAAAACTTTCACGGCAGAGCAATAAACATTATAAAATCTATTGATTTTTAATTTTGCGTGTGTTATAATTAATTGAATAATTATTTAGATTGGAGTCTTGCTGATGTACGGATTACTTTCCTCATCCTTAAATGAGAGTTTTTCTGCCTTTATCGACAACATCAAGAATATTTTTGACAACTTCCACTGGACCGATGCTGTGGATATTGTTATCCTTGCGCTTCTTTTCTATTTCGTGTTCAGATTTTTCAGGAGCCGTAAGGCGGGTACGCTGCTGATCGGTATTCTGATTTGTATGATTCTATATGCAGTTGCGCTTCTATTCGACCTGACGGGTGTAAGGTATATTTTGTCCGAGGTCTTTCAAATTGGTGCGCTGGCAATAATTATAATTTTCATGCCTGAGATCCGTGATCTGCTTGAGACAATCGGCTCCGGCTCGCTTAAGGGAATTCGTACTCTCGGTGATCAGACTCGTAAAAGACAGGATCAATACAAATCCATAGATAACATCTGCAAGGCTGTGCGTGTTTTATCCTCCGATAAGACGGGCGCGCTGATCGTTATCGGCCGTACAACTCAGCTTGAGGATATTGTTCATACCGGTATTGTTATTAATTCCGACGTGTCGGATTATCTTATTCGAAATCTTTTTTATAATCGCGCACCCTTGCACGATGGAGCAATCGTAATCGAGAACAATCGTATCAAGGCTGCTGCCTGTATTCTTCCTTTGCCCAAGCATACACAGGTTATGAACGAGCTTGGCACAAGACACAGGGCTGCTATCGGTCTCAGTGAGGTCAGCGACGCAATTATTATTATCGTTTCTGAGGAAACCGGTACTATTTCGGTTGCTAAGGAGAGCGAGCTTAAGCGTGACTTTACCGAGGATTCGCTTCGCAAATTCCTTATTAAGGAGCTTGTTGGAGAGAAGGTTAATCAGGAGAAAAACTGAATATTCGAGGTTTAAATGAAAAACAACTTTTTTGAGGGTATTGGCGGCAAAATTTTGTTTGCGGTAAATTGTTTTATATTAGCAATAATATTCTGGATCGTCGTTGAATATGGCTTGGTCGGCGATCTTCCTCTATCTATGTTTGGTTAATGGAGCAGGTATGGACTTTGACACTAAATTCATACTGATAAACAATATTAAGCTCTCTGTTAACGCCTCAGAAACTGAGGCGTTTTCGGTTGCAAGGGCAATTCTCCGACGTGCGGGACTGCTTGGCTTTGCCAAGGATTTTCGAATTTACAGGAGAAGCATTGATGCAAGACGACGTCCGGATATTATGTTCGTATATTCGGTTGCTGTCAGCGGTGATTTTCCCGATATAGATGAGGCAAGGCAGAGTAAGCTTGGCATTTCTATACAAAATCTGCAGGCCATGCCACAGATCACCATTGGCGAAAACAGACTTTCCGCACCGCCCGTGGTAGTCGGATCCGGCCCTTGCGGTCTGTTCTGCGCACTTCTTCTTGCCGAGCAGGGATATGCTCCCGTTATTTTAGAACGAGGTGGGTCGGTAAAGGACAGAAACGAGGCTGTCCGTAATTTCGAGCTTAATCACATTCTCGATCCCAATACAAATATACAGTTCGGCGCAGGCGGTGCGGGAACATTTTCCGATGGCAAGCTTGTGACCAGAATAAACGATCCCATGAGTGCATACGTGCTGGAGAGATTTATCGAGTTCGGCGCACCCGAGGAGATCAGATATATCGCAAAACCACATATAGGCACCGACGTGCTTTCGGTGGTGGTTGACAAAATGATTGAGCGCATTTGTCAGCTCGGCGGTAAAATTCTTTATCACACTAAATACCTCTCGCCCATAGTTCATAATAGTTACGTGACTGCTGTGCTTACCGACAAGGGTGAGATTCCTTGTGGCGCACTTGTTCTTGCAATCGGTCACAGCGCAAGAGATACTTATGAGAGCATGATAAAGGGGTGCTTCGATATAGAGGCTAAGGCCTTTTCTGTCGGAATGCGTATTGAGCACCTGACTGAGGATATCGACTACGGTATGTACGGCAAAAGAGAGCTTGATCCCAAGCTCGGTCACGCAGAGTATGCACTTTCGCACGACACCAAGAACCGAGGTACCTATACCTTCTGCATGTGTCCGGGTGGCATAGTCGTTCCTGCGGCGAGCGAGGAGGGCGGCGTGGTAGTAAACGGCATGAGCTATCACAGCCGTGACGGCAGGAACTCTAACAGTGCTGTTGTTACCAGCGTTTTCCGTGAGGATTACGGCGCAACACCTCTTAAGGCTATTGAATTTCAGAGAAATATAGAACGTGCGGCATTTAAGGCCGGCGGTAGCGATTATAGCGCACCTATTATTACCTTTGGCGATTTTATGGGAGATTCCCTTAAAACAGATCCCGGCAGAATTCTGCCCAGCTATATGTCCGGCAGCCACGTTAAGCTCGCAAGGCCTGAGACCTATTTACCCGACTTTGTTTGCAACGGCATAAGATCCGCTGTACTTGCCTTTGACAGGAAGATCAAGGGCTTCGCATCTCCCGATGCGATTCTTACCGGCGCTGAAACCAGAACCAGTGCTCCCATACGAATTCTTCGTAGCAACGAAACTCGCCTGGCAACAGGCTATGATAATATTTATCCCGCCGGCGAGGGTGCCGGATATGCGGGAGGAATTACCAGCGCTGCGATCGACGGTGTAAGAACCGCCATTGCGCTTATGAAAAATTTCCACAAATAATTTTGCATTCTGCATTTTGCATTGTGCATTAAATCTTACGCAGGTGAAACATAGACTGCGCCTCCCTTGGAGGGTATACCGTGCGGATGACGGTGATCCAAGCTTATTTACGCATAATAAAATGAAAGGCGGGAGAAATCCCACTTGGTTTTAAAATAATGCTAAAAATCAAAGAAAAAAAGGAGAAGAACTGGCTAATTAAATCCATCGACAGTCCCGAATATTCTGCCAAGATAACCGAGATTGCATCGGCCCTTGGTATTAATCCGATTGTCGCCAAGCTTCTTTACAACCGAGGATACACAGACGTATCCAAAGCAAAGGCTTTCGTTTATATGGAAAGCGAAATGCTGCTCAACCCCTTTAAAATGAAGGATGTTGACAAGGGCATAGAGGGCATCAGAGCCGCTATTGCCTCAGGTGAGCGTATCACCGTTTACGGAGACTATGACGTTGACGGAGTTACATCTGTTTGTACGCTCTATCTCTATCTTAAATCGCTTGGAGCTAAGGTGGATTATTATATCCCCAACAGAGCAGGCGAGGGCTACGGCGTTTCCACACAGGCTATTGATGCCATCAAGGAAAACGGCGGAAGCCTCATTATCACCGTTGACACCGGTACCACCGCCGTTGAGGAGGTTGAGTATGCCAAGAGCATCGGTGTGAAATTCATCGTAACCGACCATCACGAGTGCCGCTCGGATCTTCCCGATGCACTTGCGGTAATCAATCCTCACAGACCCGATTGCGAGTATCCCTTCAAGGAGCTTGCTGGCGTTGGCGTAGTCTTTAAGCTTATCTGCGCCTATGAGGAAAGAGTTATGGGTAGAAGCCGTATTGATGCTGCTAAGCGTATATTCTCGCTTTATGCAGACCTTGTGGCTATCGGTACTATTGCCGACGTTATGCCCATTAAGGAGGAGAACCGTATTATCGTAAGATACGGTCTTTCTATGATCGAAAAGACCGAGCGTATCGGACTAGCGGCGCTTATTGAGGCTGCATCAGCAAAGAATGATGCGCAGAGATCTAATCAGCGTAAGAAAAAGGCTAAGATCACCTCCGGCTACATAGGCTATACTATTGCTCCCAGAATCAATGCAGCCGGCAGAATCAAAACCGCCTCTCTTGCTGTTGAGCTTTTCCTCTCTCAGGATAGAGCGAGGGCAAAGGAGATTGCAGAAGAGCTGTGCCATACCAACAAGGAGCGCCAGGCCGAGGAAAACAAGATCATGCAGGAGGCCTATGAGAAGATCGAGAGCTATGATATTGAGAAAAATCCTGTTATCGTTCTCGACGCAGATAACTGGCATCACGGTGTTATCGGTATAGTTGCATCACGTATTACAGAGAAGTATACCCGTCCTGCTATTCTCGTTTCCTTTGAGGGCAACGAGTCCGAGATCCCCTCTGCAGATGATGTTGGTAAGGGCTCCGGCCGAAGCATCAAGGGCATGAATCTTGTTGATGCGCTTTGTTATTGCAGCGACCATCTAGTAAAATTTGGCGGTCATGAGCTGGCGGCCGGACTTTCTGTTACCCGTGGCGAGCTTGATAATTTCAGACGCCTTATCAACGAGTACGCTCTTAACAACCTTACCGATGCAGATATGGTTCAGACCGTTGAGGCCGATTGCGTTCTTAACTTTACCGACGTAAATTTGGCTCTTGCGAAGAACATACAGCTGCTTGAGCCCTACGGTGTTTCCAATCCTATTCCCGGATTTGTTCTCCGCGGTGTTACCGTTAACGATATAAACGGCATCAGCGACGGAAAGCACACCAGACTTTCTCTCGGCAACGGCAGATATACTCTGTCGGCTATGTATTTCTCTAACTCTCCCGATTCGCTCGGCGTTTACGTTGGCGATAAGGTAGACGTGCTCTTTAACCTCGATGTTAACGAGTGGGGCGGTAGAGAAAGTGTGCAGATGATTATCCGTGACCTTAAGCCCTCCCGAACTCAAAAGGAGATTCTCGAGAGCGAGCTTGCACTTTTTGAGGAGATCAAGAACGGGGCAAGCTTTAGTGCCGATGATAACGTTCTGCCCGACAGAAATGATTTTGCCGCAGTATACAGACTTATTCAGAACTCTGTTCGTTCGGGTACAGACCTGCTGAAGCACAGAGATATTATATTTAAAATCAAAAACTCCGATGAAAGGGTTAATATCGGCTACGTAAAGCTCAAGGTCATTATTATGGTCTTTAAGGAGCTTAATATTGTTTCGATCGAGGACGTGGACGATGAGACCTACAAATTTAAATTACATTATTCCACCACGAAGGTTCAGCTTGACAAGTCAAGTATTCTCAGAAGACTTCGCTCTCAGATGAATCGCAGAGGCTGACCGGGTGGACGATAGGTATTTTTTATGTACGTGGAAATGAAAAATCTTCTCGATCATCTCGAGAAGAGCGAAAGAAATCTTGACCTTGCCAAGATAACAGAGGCGTATTATTATGCAGATGCCCTCCACGAGGGACAGATGCGACTCAGCGGTGAGCCCTATATCAGTCACCCGGTTGCGGTTGCAAAAATCGTGGCCGAGCTGGGGCTTGATACCGATTCTATATGTGCGGCGCTTCTTCACGATACCGTTGAGGATTGCGCAGACAAGACGAATCTTGAAACTCTGGCAAAAATGTTTGGCAAGGATGTTGCGTTGCTTGTTGACGGTCTGACCAAGATAATTCAGGTTCAGATTGCCGATAAGGAGGAGGCGCATATTGAGAATATCCGTAAGATGCTTCTCGCTATGACAAAGGATATTCGTGTCATCTTCATCAAGCTTTGCGACCGTCTGCACAATATGCGTACTCTTTCTGCAAAGAAGGAGGACAGACAGAGAGCTATTGCTCTTGAAACAATGTATATTTACGCTCCTCTTGCGCACCGTCTCGGTATTCAGCGTATTAAGCAGGAGCTTGAAAATATCAGCCTTTACTATCTTGATAACGTAGGCTACCAGGAGGTATCCGAGGAGATTGATAAGAAGTTTGGCCGTAGCGGTAACTTTATCGAGGATGCTAAGGCACATATCTCCGGTAAGCTCGCCGAGCATGGAATCTTCTGCCAGATCGAGGGGCGAGTTAAGTCGGTTTACAGCCTTTACCGTAAGATGTACAGCCAGAATAAGGCCTTTGACGAGATCTACGACTTCTATGCAGTTCGTGTAATCGTTGACACAGAGCTTGAGTGCTATACCGCCCTCGGCTACGTTCACGAGATGTTCAAGTCCATTCCCGGACGTTTTAAGGACTATATCTCCACTCCCAAGCCTAACCTTTACCGTTCGCTTCATACCACCGTCATCGGCAACAGCGGTATACCCTTCGAGGTACAGATCCGTACTAAGCAGATGCACGAGGAGGCGCAGTTCGGTATTGCGGCGCACTGGAAGTATAAGTCGGGCGAAAAATCCGGTGCTAATATTGATGAAAAGCTTCGCTGGATATCCCAGCTTCTTGAGTCTGATGAGAGCACCCGCGACCCCGATGAGTTTATTCACTCCTTTAAGACCGATATATTCCATGACGAAACCTTTGTATTTACTCCCAAGGGCGATGTAATTTCCTTGCCGCTTGGATCTACAGTTATAGACTTTGCCTACGCTATACATTCTGCCGTAGGTAACAAGATGGTTGGCGCCAAGGTTAACGGCGTCATTGTTCCTATTGACAGAATCCCCGGTAACGGTGATATTATTGAAATTATCACCTCCGGATCCTCCAAGGGCCCCAGCCGAGATTGGCTTAAGATAGTTAAGACCGGTCAGGCGAGAAGTAAGATCAGACAGTGGTTTAAGAAGGAGTCCAGAGCCGAGAATATTGAGGTAGGTAGGAATGAGGTTGAGCGTGAGATGCGCCGCCTTTACAAGCAGATTACCGATGCGCAGATTGAAGAGATCATCACCGGAATCGCAAAGAAGGTTAGCATTCAGAATGCAGAGGACTTTTATAACACCATTGGCTTCGGCGGTCTTTCGCTTTCCAGATTCATTCCCAAGATCAAGGATGAGATCGAAAAGCTTCGTGCTATCGACGAGCCTCAGACTCCCGAGGATGAGCTTGCCAAGGTTAAGCTTACTACGGTAAGTAAAAGGCACAGGAGCGCAGGCGGTGTTATTATTGACGGTGACACCGGTTATCAGCTTAAATTTGCCAAGTGCTGTAATCCGCTCCCCGGTGACCGCATTGTTGGATTCATCACCCGTGGCTTTGGTGTTTCGGTACACAAGGCAGACTGTCCTAACGTTATAGCCTCCCGAGGCAACGATGATAATCTCGGCCGTTGGGTAAGGGCAGAGTGGGAGCAGAACGAGTCCATTCAGAGCCCCCTTTACGAGGCTACAATTCAGATTACGGCGGAGGATCAGATCGGTGTACTTGCAGGCATTTCTATGGCTCTTGCTGATATGAAGGTGTCTATTACTCAGATCAACACTCAAACCGATAAGAACGGCGACGTTATTATTAATATTGTTGTTGGCTGCCGCAATGTTTCTCATTATGATTCTATCGTTGCACGTCTGAGATCGCTGCCTAAGATTATTTCTGTCAGACGTGGATTTACACATTAAGAGGTTATTATGATTTGTGTTATTCAAAGGGTAAACTCGGCTACTGTTTTTGCTGACGGCGTATTGTCGGGCAGTATTGACAAGGGGCTTTATTTGCTGCTGGGAGTTAAGGTTGGCGATGACAAAAGGGATGCCACCCTCCTCGCAGAGAAGATTTCCAAGCTGCGTATTTTCTCTGATGAAAAGGGGAAGATGAATCTTTCCATAAAGGACGTCGGGGGCAGGGCGCTCGTTGTGTCCAATTTCACTCTGCACGCAAACTATGCCCACGGCAACCGCCCGGATTATCTTAATTCGGCTCATCCCTCTGTCGCAAACGAGCTCTATGAGTTCTTTATTTCCGAGCTATCAGAGCGCATTGGAAAATGTGAGTGCGGTGTATTCGGTGCGGATATGCGTACCGAGATGTCTACCGACGGCCCTGTAACAATCGTTATGGATTCCTCTGTTTTGAGAAAGTAAATTAAGGATGCATTTTTATGATCTTAAAAATTAACGGCGATATAAATAAATATTACGTACAGACACTGTGTATGGTATTCTTTCCCGGCGCAACCTTCGGTGAAAACGAGCTGCCCGGCGAGGACGTGCCTGAAATCACCGTGGATCTTTACCGTGACAGCGACAATACCAACGTGACGGCATATGTTTCTATTAAGCTTAACGATAAGCTCTGTGAGGCTACCGAGAGCGTTTCGCTTGATGAGGAGATTAACTTTGCCACTCACGAGGCTATTGCGGTTGGCAGAGCTGTTTTTGCGGCAGGTAAGGAGCTGCTTGGTCATACACCTCCGTGGGGTATTCTCACCGGTGTCCGTCCTGCCAAGGTTGCTAACTCTATCCTTCGCTCTGGCAAGGGTATTCTTAAGGCAAAAAAGGTTCTGCGTGACGAGTATTTCTTAAATCCTCAGAAGGCTGCTCTTGCGGTTTCTGTTGCTAATGCGGAGTGGAAGATGATGAAGAAAACTCCCAGAGATACCTGCTCGCTTTATGTTTCAATTCCTTTCTGTCCTTCAAGATGCGCTTATTGCAGCTTCGTTTCTTATACGACCAAGAGATTGCTTTCTATGATTGACGATTATCTCGAGGCGCTGCTGGTTGATCTTGATGATACCTTCAATACTATTAAAAGGCTCGGTCTTCGTGTTACTACCGTTTATATCGGTGGCGGAACACCTACCACACTCAGTGCAGAGCAGCTTGACAGGCTTCTTACCAAGATTAATCAGAATATTGATCCGTCCGCTTTGCTTGAATTTACTCTTGAGGCAGGAAGACCGGATACTATTACCAGAGAAAAGCTTGTTGTTGCTAAAAATCACGGTGTAACCCGTGTCAGTGTTAACCCCCAGACGCTTAATGATGATATTCTTAAGGAAATCGGCAGAAAGCATACTGTAGAGGACTTCTTCCGTGCATACGATCTTGCATGTGAGATCGGCTTCCGTGATATTAACGTAGACCTTATCGCAGGTCTGCCCGGTGATGATTTTAAGAATTTCTCGGAAACCGTTGACAAGATTATTGATCTTGCGCCCAGCAATATTACTGTTCACACCTTCTGTGTTAAGAAGGCCTCCGATGCCCTTCGCAACAACTCCAGCGTATATTCGCTCACAGGTGGCGATGCGGCAAAGAGCGTGGCATATTCTCAGTTAAAGACCAAGTTTGCCGGCTACAAGCCTTATTATATGTACAGACAGAAGAATACCGTCGGCAATCTTGAGAACGTTGGTTTTGCAATCGAGGGCCACGAGGGACTTTATAACGTGTATATGATGGAGGAGTTTCAGCATATCTTTGCTGTAGGCGCAGGTGCTGTAACAAAGCTTGTTAAGTTTGAAAACGGATATAACTCGGATTCTCAGATCCTTCGTCTGTTCCGTCCCAAGTACCCTTATGAGTATCTTGCTGAGGAAAATTCCGAGGGAATTAACGAGCGCCGTGAAAAGAACAGAAGCGAGATATTCAAATTCTTTGGCATAGAAGAATAATAAAATATTTTAAATACTTTTTTCCTTATCAATATAATATGTAGAGAGGTTCGCTAATATAGTTTAGTGGATCTCTCTTTCTATTTGGAGGAAAAATGTACAGAATTATTGACAAAAAGCGTGAAAAAAGTGGAATTTTTGAAGGAATTATCGGCGGAGCGCTGTCCTTAACCGTGTCGGCTATCGTTGTGAAAATTATAGGCCTTGTATATAAAATCCCAATATCATCTATTCTCGGTGACCTTGGCATGGGCTACTTTAATTCGGCCTATACGGTGTTTGGATTCTTTTATCTCTTATGCACGGCAGGGGTACCAAAGGCAATTATGATACTTCTTTCTGAGGCAAAGGCGAGGGGAAGGGTGGATGAGGAGCGAAGCATTTATTCCTGCGCTATGAGAACCTTTGTATTTATCGGGCTTGGCGTAACGGTGTTTTTCCTTATCATGTCCGCACCGATTGCAAGGCTTATAGGTAATAGCGGGTCATTTTATACAATGCTTGCCGTTGCTCCCTCCATACTTTTTGTTTCTATATCCGGTGTGCTCAGGGGCACACTAAGCGCTGATTCACATCTTGGTGAAATTGCCATCTCTCAGATTGTAGAGGGGGTGTGCAAGTTAGCTCTTGGACTTGCCCTTGCCATGGTTGGTAAGAGAATTGGTTTGCCACTGGAAATCATATCCGCTTTGGCAATTCTTGGTGTAACAACAGGCTCCCTGCTTGGTGCAATTTATCTGTTCGTAAGTAATAAAGCTCTAAAAACAAATGAAAATACTAAGCAGAATGTAGAAATTGATTACAAGGGCATCAGAGGTCGTATATTCAAAATTTCTCTTCCGATTACAGTAAGCGCCGCCATAATGAGCATTACAAGCATCGTCGATCTCACACTTATAATGCGAAGTCTTATGGAGATTGGATACAGTGAAAAGGCGGCAGGGGGGCTATTTGGAAATTATACAACCCTCGCTGTGCCAATGCTCAATCTGGCTATATCCGTCGTATCTCCTATTTCGGTGGCTTTTTTGCCGACACTTACCAGAGCAATAACTCTCGGAGATGTCAAAGGATCCGTTAATACCGAAAACAGCATGATTGCTCTTACGTCGCTTGTCTGCGCACCGATGATGATAGGCCTTGCGGTCTATGCCAGGGAAATACTTGATCTGTTGTTTAAAAACTCTGCTACTGATATTGGCGCCAGACTTTTACTTATACTTACCCCGGCAATAATATTATCCTCGCTCTTACTTGTCGTAAATACGTCCCTAGAGGCGGCGGGGCGGGTACGTGCGCCTATGGTGGCAATGTCCTTTGGCGGTTTAGCAAAAATAGCCGTAAGCTACATATTAATAACACGTACAAATCTCGGTATTCTCGGCGCCCCGATCGGCACGGTGGTATCATATGCTGTATCACTCTTTACATCGGTGATAATGTACACCCAATGCTTCTGCAGGCGGATTCCCATATTTGAAAAAAGCCTTGTGCCGCATCTTTATGCATTTATATCGGTTATTCTGTCAAGAATGCTGTATGAAAGACTTGTATTCAGCCTGTCAGAGGGCTTGTCTCTTCTGCTATCCATAGCCCTTGCCGCCTTGATATATCTTGGATTTTCGGTTATTGGTGGCCAACTGCGCCCGGTGAAGCTACGCGAAATAGCAAAATATACAAAATTGTCGTGATAAAATTATAGAATAAGACGAAAACTGTAATTATAATTATAAAATTCCGTTATTTGCGCTTGACTTTGGAGAAATGCTCTTGATATAATAAAGATGCGCAAATACTATTAATTTGAAAGGAAGTAAAACCAATGAACAAGACAGATCTCATAAACGTAGTAGCTGCAGAGGCTAATCTTTCCAAGAAGGACTCCGAGGCAGCAGTAAACGCTACTCTCGCTGCTATCGCTAACGCCCTTAAGGACGGCGACAAGGTTCAGCTTATCGGCTTTGGTACCTTCGAGGTTAAGGAAGTTGCTGCTAGAGAAGGCCGTAACCCCAAGACCGGTGAGGTTATCAAGATTGACGCTTGCAAGAAGCCCTCTTTCTCCGCATCCAAGGTTCTCAAGGATCAGCTTAACGGCTAATTAGATGCGTCTTGATAAATTCCTAAAGGTTTCCAGGCTTATTAAGCGTCGCACCGTTGCTAACGATGCATGTGACAGCGAGCGTATTTCTGTTAACGGAAAAAGCGCCAAGGCCTCTTATACAGTTAAGATTGGCGATCTTATCACAGTTGCATTTGGTAACAAATCAGTTACGGTAAGGGTGCTGGAAATAAAGGATACTACGAAAAAAACTGAAGCCTCCGGCATGTATGAAATCATCTCGGAGTCAGAAGCATAAACCATGTGAGTGCCGCATATTCTCAAGTAGAATATGCGGCGCTTTTTTGCCGTTTTAAAGGAGCTTTATATGGAGAAGTTGCTAAAGCATACCGATTTGAGAGTGAAGGAACGAAATCAGATAATATTAAACGGCGTATGTAATGTAATCGGCTTTGATGAGAGCTATGTAACCCTTGATATTGGAGACGGCAGAGTGTGTATCGAGGGGCAGGGACTAAAGATCGAAAGCCTCAGCCGCGAGGGCGGGGAAATAGAGATTACAGGGAAAGTAAATGGCGTATTTTATACAAAGGAGAAAAAGGCAAAGGGCGGATTGGCGAGGCTGCTCGGATGATAAGCTTCAGCCTTTCGCAGATTGCTTTTTCCCTCGTTGCCGCATCTCTGCTCGGCATTATTTGCTCTGCTGTATATGCTCTTATCGGCCTTGCAGTAAATGTTATCCGCAGACTTTCAGCGGATATTAAAAGTATAGTAAAATTTGATACAATATTTCCTTTACCGGGCTTTGGTGGGTATGACAGGAGCGAGGGAGGCGCTCTTATAATCCTATTATATGTTTTAATTTTCGGTATCGGCTTTAGTCTTACTTCATACATTGCTCTTGACGGTGAGATTCGCTTATACATGCTTATTTTCTCTTTTGCCTCGCTTTATCTGTCGAATATTGTATTTTTTAACTTTTTGAAAAAGCTGCTGTCCTATATTTATTCGCTATTACTACGAGCCCTTTGCATTCCGATACGAATAATTTGCGCCGGGATAAAACTGCTTAAGCGTCGGATAATCCTTTCTCTTAAAATAAATAAAACAAAAGTAAAAAATATATAGTATTTTACTTGACAAAATAATAAATAAATGATAAAATACTTGTGGATTACTAGAAAAGGAGCGCTTTTTATGTCTAACATTGAGCTTGGAAGCTATTTGTTTCATCAAGGCACTAATTTCCGCGCATACGAATTTTTAGGTTGTTCGCTAAATATCAAGGACGGTAAGTACCAATACACATTCAGAACCTGGGCACCTAATGCCAAGTCGGTTGGTCTTGTTTCAGAGTTCAGCGGGTGGTCCTATGCCGTTCCTTTTTCTCGTGTGACCGATAACGGTATCTGGGAGCTTAATTACACATCTGATGTTTCGCTTGAACTTCAGCCCTATAAGTTCCGCATCGAATCTCACAAGGGATTTCAGGATAAGGGTGACCCCTATGCCAGATTCTCCAGAGGAGGGGCAGACGGCGCGTCGCTTATCTATACCGATACAAGCTTTAAGTGGGAGGACAAGCGTTGGATGAATCATCGCAAAAAGGCGATTTCCTCCGACGGCAAATATTACATTTCCTCTCCCGTTAATATATATGAGATGCATATGGGAAGCTGGATGCGTCACGAGGAGGATAACAGATATTACTCGTACAGAGAGCTTGCTGATATTCTTCCTTCGTATCTTAAAAAAATGGGATATACCCACGTTGAGTTCCTGCCTTTGCAGGAGCATCCCTTTGACGGCTCCTGGGGTTACCAGGTTTGCTCATTCTATGCGCCTACCTCCCGTTTTGGAACTCCCAACGATTTCAGACATCTTATCAATAGCCTTCATAAGGCCGGTGTCGGCGTAATTATGGACTGGGTTCCCGCCCATTTTCCAAAGGACGCCTGGGGACTTTACGAGTTTGACGGAACTCCCCTTTACGAATACCAGGGTAAGGATAGGCAGGAGTCACGCTCTTGGGGCACCAGATTTTTCGACCTGGGCAGGGAAGAGATACAGTGCTTCCTTATCTCCAACGCACTTTATTTCCTTCGTGAGTTCCATATCGACGGACTCCGTGTTGATGCCGTTGCATCCATGATCTACCTTGATTATGATAGAATGCCCGGCGAGTGGCATCCCAATCATCTAGGCACCAACGAGAATCTGGAGGCTACCGCATTCCTTCGTAAGCTTAACACAGCTATATTTGAGGAATTTCCCGATGCCCTTATGATTGCAGAGGAGTCCACCTCCTTTGGCGGTATTACCCACCCGGTAAGCATGGGGGGCATGGGCTTTAATATGAAATGGAATATGGGCTGGGCAAACGACTTTTATAAGTACGTAAGCACAGATCCCATTTACAGAAAATATCATCATACAGCGCTTAATTTCCCTCTCATGTACGCTTTTACAGAGCAGTACTGCATGCCTATCTCCCACGACGAGGTTGTGCATGGCAAAGGCTCGTTTATCAACAAGATGTTCGGCTGTAACGAGGACAAGTTCAAGCAGGCACGCACCTCGCTGATGCTTATGATGACATATCCCGGCAAGAAGATGCTCTTCATGGGCACAGAATACGCTCAGTTCAGAGAGTGGGATTACGACAACTCGCTTGAATGGTTTATGCTTGACTATCCTGCTCATAAGTATTTCAGAGAGTACGTTGCATCGCTTAATGCGTTTTATCTTGCAAACAGCGAGCTTTGGGAAATAGACTTCCTTGAGGACGGCTTCAAATGGTTGCTTCCCGACGAGTCGGATAAGAATCTCGTCGCCTTCAACCGACTTAACAAGAAGGGCAGATCGGTTACCGTTGTGCTTAACTTCTCGGGCTGTACTCAGGATATTACTATTCCTACCGAAAAGGGAATCAGGCTTGAATCTATTTTCGACACCGGCACACTTAGCCCGGAGCAGAGAAGCGTACAGATCAACAAGGTTGACGGTGGATATAATGCTAATATCTCCGTCCCACCCTTCTCGGGCGTAATTTTCAGACGTGTTACTAAAAACAAAAAAATTGATATATAATAAAGGAGAAAAAAGATGTACTGTAAAAAAGAATGTATAGCAATGCTCCTTGCAGGAGGACAGGGCTCTCGTCTTTACGATCTTACTAAGCAGATTGCAAAGCCTGCGGTTGCCTTCGGAGGAAAGTATAAAATCATAGATTTCCCCCTTTCCAACTGCATTAATTCGGGTATCGACACCGTAGGTGTGCTTACCCAGTATCAGCCCTTTGCGCTTAACGAATACGTTAGCAACGGCCAGCCCTGGGATCTTGACAGAATCAGAGGCGGTCTTTACGTGCTCCCCCCTTACCAGGGAAACAAGCACTCTGATTGGTATAAGGGCACTGCCAATGCTATTTACCAGAACATAAACTTCATTAAGCAGTATGATCCTGATTACGTGCTTATCCTTTCGGGCGACCATATCTACCGTATGGACTACAACAAGATGCTTCAGCAGCACAAGGCAACCGGCGCAGCTTGTACCGTAGCAACCATCACCGTTCCCATGGAGGAGGCATTCCGCTTCGGTATCTGTAACACCAATCCTGACGGCTCTATCTACGAGTTTGAGGAGAAGCCCAAGAATCCCAAGAACAATCAGGCGTCTATGGGTATTTATATCTTCTCTACCAAGACTCTTATCGAGTATCTTGAGAACGATGAGGATGATGAAAACTCCTCTAACGACTTTGGTAAGAACATAATTCCCAACCTTCTTGGCAACGGCGAAAAGCTTTATTCCTACCGCTTCGACGGTTATTGGAAGGACGTTGGAACCATTTCCTCTCTCTGGGAGGCTAATATGGACCTTATCGGCGAGAATCCTATTCTCACTCTTGAGGATCAGGACTTCCGTATCTACTCCAAGAACACCGCACGTCCTCCTCAGTACATAGGCAAGAGTGGTGTTGTTGAAAACTCTCTCATCTCTGAGGGATGCAGAATCTACGGTACTGTAATCAACTCGGTTATCTCCGGCGGTGTTATCGTTGAAGAGGGTGCTATCGTCAAGGATTCTGTTGTTATGGAGGACGTTCTCGTTAAGAAGGATGCGTGTGTATATACAGCAATAGTTGACTCGGATACAGTCGTTGAGTCCGGCGCTACCGTAGGTAAAGAAAATGCAGGTAAGGACGAAATCGCTCTTATCGCAAGCGGCAGCGTTATTGCAAAGGCATAAGAAAGGGAGGATTAATAGAATGGCAAGTAGTGCAGCAGGAATTATTTTTTCCAGTTTAAATAATAATACACTTTCCAGATTGACCAGTGACAGAACGGTTGCGGCAATTCCTTTCGCATGCCGTTACAGACTGATCGACTTTGCGCTTTCCAATATGGTTAACGCAAATATGACAAACATTTACGTTGTTGCAAACTATAAGTATCGCTCGCTGCTCGAGCATCTTGGCAGCGGTAAGGACTGGGATCTTGCAAGACGTGAGGGCGGTATTACCTTTATCTCCCCCTTCCAGACCGCTCATAACAGCGATAATAAAATGTTCTCCACTCATATGGAGGCTCTTAAGAGTATGAAGGAGTACATCAACGAGATCAAAGAAGAGTACGTTGTACTTATGGATTCCGATACAGCGCTTACCATCGATATTACCGATGTTATTCGCTCCCACGAGTCCACCGGCGCAAGCGTTACTATCGTTACCTCCGACGTTCCCGCAGATTATACCGCTAAGAATCCCAGAGCTATGATCGCATCTGTTGCAGGTAAGGTTACTCAGATCGCCATGAGTGCATCCTATGACGAGCGTCACCCCGAGCTCGCTCTTGGTATCTACGTTATGAAGACCTCCTACCTTCGTCTTCTTATTGACGAGGCTGAGGCGTACGATCTCAACAGCTTTACACTTCTTCTTCTTAAGAACTGCAAGTCCTCTAACTATATGAGTTATAAGTACACCGGATTTGCCGCATGTGTATCCAGCTTCCTTGATTACTATAAGTATTCTATGGAGCTTGTTAATAACGAGAAGGCAAGAGAATCTCTCCTTTGGAAGAAGGAGGCTCCTATATTTACCAGAGTTCATAACTCTGCTCCTACAAAGCATTATCCTGGTGCTAAGGTGGAAAATTCTATGATCGCTGATGAGTGCAGCATTGAGGGTACCGTAATTAACTCGGTTATCTTCAGAGATGTAACCATAGAGAAGGGCGCTGTTGTTGAGAACTGCGTACTCTTCCACGGTACACACGTATGCAAGAATGCGCATCTTAACTGCATTGTTTCCGACAAGGATGTTATCGTTACCGAGAATGTTAATCTTTCCGGTAATCACAATATGCCCTTCTATATTCAGAAGGGACGCAAAATCTAATCCCAAAGGAATTGACCAATGAAAATTTTGTACGTAACGAGTGAGGCCAATCCCTTTGCCGCCAGTGGCGGACTTGGGGACGTTATGGGTGCGCTTCCTGCAGCGGTTAGCGCTATGGGCCATGAGTGTGAGGTTATTCTGCCTCTCTATAATACCATGAAGCCTGAGCACCGTGAAAAGCTTGAGCTTGTGCTTGATATGAGCTTCAATCATTCATGGCGCCATACCGGAGCATCGGTTTATAAGACCGTCCATAACAACGTGACCTATTATTTCGTTGAAAATCACTATTATTTCGACCGTGGCAGACTTTACGGTGAGTTTGACGATGCAGAGAGATTTGCATTCTTCTCCCGTTCGGTAGTGGAATTTATGCTTCACAGCGGCAATATTCCCGATATTCTCCACGCCAACGATTGGCAGACAGCTCCTGCTATCATTTATTTAAAGACCGAGTACGCTCACATTGAACTGCTTAGCAAGGTTAAGACGGTATACACCATTCACAATATCGAGTATCAGGGCAAGTTTGGCTCCCATATCCTCGGCGACGTGTTTGGCATTGATTCAAGATACAGAGGTATCCTTGACTTTGACGGCTGCATCAACCTTATGAAGGGTGCGATAATCTCCTCGGACTTTATTACCACCGTAAGCCCCAATTATGCTCGTGAGCTTGAGCATGATTTCTTTGCCTTTGGCCTGTCCAATATTATAAAGGACTCCCGTCATAAGATGTGCGGTGTAATCAATGGCATTGATTATGGCTACTTCTCTCCCGAAAAGGGCGGGGACATTTATGCAAGCTATAATAATCGCACATACAAGTCAGGTAAAGCTAAAAACAAGGCTGCGCTTCAGGCTGAGGTTGGATTGCCTGTCGAGGCAGATACCCCTCTTGTTGTCATGATCACCAGATTTGCTTCTCAGAAGGGAATTGATCTTGTTCTTCATATTATGGATGAGCTTCTCTGTGAGAACGTGCAGGTTATCGTGCTTGGCACAGGCGAAAAGGAATACGAGGATGCATTCCGTGCTATGGAATTACGCCATCCCAATTTCTAGGCGCTTATAAAGTTTGACCGTGTTATTTCTAAGAAGATGTACGCCGGTGCGGATATCTTCCTTATGCCCTCTAAGAGCGAGCCCTGCGGCCTTGCCCAGATGATCGCTTGCTCCTACGGTACCATTCCCGTTGTTCGTTCGGTTGGCGGCCTTTATGACTCCATCAGAACCTATGGCGAGGAGGGGGCAAACGGATTCCGCTTTGATAACTATAATGCTCACGAGCTCCTGTTTACATTAAAGCAGGCACTTGAGCTTTATCAGGATAAAAAGAAGTGGAACGTGCTTACCGCATCTGCAAAGAAGTCGAACTTCACTTGGGAGAATTCTGCCAAGGAATATATTTCGATTTATAATAATTTATGATAAACATTCGATAGGAAAATTTAGCAATGAACAGTGAAACAATCGCAAATTCAATGGTAGGTGAGAAGGAAAAGATCACCAAGCAGGAGCTTAAAGAAAGAATTGAAGCTAAGCTCATTACTCGAGGTATCTTTAACGCTCATAAGGCTACTCCCGAGCAGCTTTATCAGGCATCCTTCCTCGCTATTAAGGACATTATGCTTGAGTACCGCGAGGCATTCAAGAAGAGAACCAAGGCATCGGGTGGCAAAAAGATCGTATACCTCTGCATGGAGTTCCTCGTAGGCCGTGCGCTTAAGAATGACTCTATGAACCTTGGTATTTATAACGAGCTCTGCGAGGTTCTTGAGGACTTCGGCACATCCTTTGACAAGGTTTATGAGTGTGAGGTTGACCCCGGCCTTGGTAATGGCGGTCTTGGCAGACTTGCAGCCTGCTTTATGGACTCTCTTACCGCACAGGATTACTTCGCTCACGGATATTCTCTTCTTTATGAGAACGGCCTCTTCCGTCAGAAGATAGTTGACGGTGAGCAGGTTGAGCTCTCTGATGAGTGGCTTGCTTCCGGCGGCGTTCGTCTTGTTCCCAGAACTCACAGAACTCTTACCGTAAGATTCGGCGGCAAGATTGAGGAAAAGTGGGAAAACGGTAAGTATACCGTAAACAACTATGACTACGATGAGGTAAACGCAGTACCTTACGATATTCTTATCCCCGGTACTAATACTAATGCTGTAAACGTTATTCGTCTTTGGAGAGCAAAGCCCGTTTCTCAGCCTGCTTCCAGTTATGCAACTCAGGGCAGCTACGTTAAGAACTTCTCTCCCGATTTCAATGCCGAGTCGATTACCAAGCAGCTTTATCCCCCGGATAACTATGACGGCGGTAAGCTTCTCAGACTTACCCAGCAGTATTTCCTTGTTTCTGCATCTCTGCAGAACATTCTCAACGATTACCTTGGAGAGCATGGAACCCTTGCAGGCTTTGAGGACAACGTATCTATTCACATCAACGATACTCACCCCGCGCTTTGCATTCCTGAGCTTATGCGTATCCTTATGGACCAGTACGGCTATAGCTGGGATGATGCGTGGAGCGTTGTTGTTAAGTCTGTTTCTTACACCAACCACACCGTCCTTCCCGAGGCTCTTGAGTGCTGGAGAATTGATCTCTTCGGCATGAAGCTGCCCAGAATTCTTATGATCGTTAACGAGATCAACCGCCGCTTTACCGCCGACCTCTGGAATCTCTATCCCGGTGACTGGAACAGAATTTCCAGAATGGCTATCGTAGCATACAACCAGGTAAGAATGGCTAACCTTTCTATCGTTGGCTCTCATACCGTAAACGGCGTTTCCAAGCTCCACAGCGATATTCTTAAGAAGACCATTTTCCATGATTTCTATAAGATGACCCCCTGGAAGTTTACTAACGTTACCAACGGCGTTGTTCACAGAAGATGGCTTAACTACTCCAACCCCGGACTTACCAACCTTCTTACCGAGCTTATCGGTGAGGGCTTCAAGGATGACGGTCGTGAGCTTATCGGCCTCGCTGATTATAAGAATGACAAGGCTGTTCTTGAGAGAATCGCAGATATCAAGCATCATAATAAGGAAACCTTTGCTTATTATGCATATAATAAGACCGGCAAGCGCATAGACACTAACTCTATCTTTGACGTTCAGATCAAGAGAATGCACGAGTACAAGCGTCAGCTTCTTAACGTGCTTAAGATTATGTCGCTTTACACCGAGATTATGGACAACCCCAATGCTGATATTCCTCCCCAGACCTTCATCTTCGGCTGTAAGGCTGCTCCCAGCTACGTTATGGCTAAGAAGCTTATCAAGCTTATCTGGTTCCTCTCTGAGGAGCTTGAGAGAAATCCTCTCACCCGTGATAAGATCAAGATCGTATTCATGGAGGAGTACAACGTTTCTCTTGCAGAGGTTCTTATTCCTTCGGCAGATATTTCTGAGCAGATTTCTCTTGCAGGTAAGGAAGCCAGCGGTACAGGCTGTATGAAGCTTATGATGAACGGTGCGATCACCATGGGTACCATGGACGGTGCTAACGTTGAGATCTATGACGCATGCGGCAAGGATAACATCTACATCTTCGGTCTTAACAGCGACGAGGTGGACGAGCTCTGGAAATCCGGCTACAATGCGAGAAAGTACTATCACAGCTCCGAGCATCTTCGCCGTGTTGTTGACAGATTCTATTCTCCCATCGCAGGTCAGAACTTCTCTCATATTGCTGACTACCTTATCAATGCAGTTAACGGCGTAGCAGACCCCTTCATGTGTCTTGCTGACTTCGAATCCTATACTCACACCTATCGCATGGCGATGAAGGATTATGCAGACAGAACCAAGTGGTCCAGAATGTCGCTTATGAACACTGCAACCAGCGGTGTGTTTGCATCTGATAATTCTATCAGAAACTATGCAGAGAACATCTGGCATGCAACTCCCATTAACAAGATCAAGTAATATATAACTTTTTAAGAGGTTTTTGTGAAACCACATCACTTTTCGGTGGTTGAGATGCAGCACAATCGAGCTGAGTATGAGTATATTCATAACGGCAAGGCGAGCATCTCAACCGCCTTCGAAATTAACGAAAAAGCAGAGATACACCTTTCTATTCCCAGAGCTATCGGCGTAATCGACGCATATATGGAAATTTATGACGAGAGCGTTTGTTCTAAGCTTGCCGATCTTAAGGGCGAGTGGACTGGATTTTCTGGCGAATACGACAGCTATATTTTTGATTTAAGTGAATATAACCTGGGCACGGGCTTGTATTTTATGAGACCGCGCCTTTTGGTGCTTGGAGCAGAGCTTTACGGCCACAGATGGGCAGGCGGAATTTACTTTGATACTAAATCAGAGCTTACAAATATGCTTCAGCTTTCTATCTGTGACTTTAAGTATAAGGAACCGAAGAAAATACGTGGCGGTGTGATCTATCACGTATTTGTTGACAGATTTAACCGTGGTGGGGAATATAGCATTCCGGACGGAGCAAGGATTATGCGTAACGACTGGAAGATAATTCCCGAATATCCCGAATACCCCGGCGCACCCCTTTATAACAACACCTTCTGGGGCGGTACGCTGTGGGGAATTATCGAAAAGCTTGATTACATCAAATCTCTGGGAACTTCTGCAATTTACCTTAGCCCCATATTCCGTGCATATTCCAATCATAAGTATGATACCGCAGATTATATGTCGGTTGATCCGATCTTTGGTGGCGAGAAGGCTTTTTGCGCATTGCTTAAGGCGGCGCATGAGAAGGGAATTGAGATTATTCTTGACGGTGTGTTTAATCATACCGGCTCTGACAGCATATATTTTAACCGTTACGGCAGATATAAGGAGCTTGGTGCTTACCAGTCCAAGAGTTCTCCGTATTACAGCTGGTATGACTTTCAGCAGCACCCCACGCAGTATACATCATGGTGGGGAATTGAAATTCTGCCGAGAATTAACCCCGACAAACCCGAATGTGGGGATTATTTTGTAGGTGACAACGGCGTTGTTGACAAGTATGCCAAGATGGGTATTTACGGCTTCCGCCTTGACGTTGCCGACGAGCTTTCGGACGATTTTATAGCTAAAATCAAGCATAAGCTTTCCGCTCCCTCCAAGGATAGAATTCTGTACGGCGAGGTTTGGGAGGATGCGTCTAACAAGAGCTCTTACGGCAGCAGAAGACGTTATTATCTCGGTCACGAGCTTGACGGAGTAATGAATTATCCGCTCAGATCGGGTATTATTGATTACCTTACAGGCCGTGGCACCGATAAGCTGGCATATGCAATGTGCGACGTTACGGCAAATGCACCGAACCGTGTTCTTCATAATCAGATGAACCTTCTCGGAACTCATGATACCGAGCGTATTCTTACCGTGCTTGGTGATGAGAGCACCGAGGGAATGAGTAATTATCAGCTTGCAAGGCTTCGTATGGATCCCGGCAAGAGAAATTACGCTATCAAGCGGCTTATGACGGCATATACTATCCTTGCTACTATGCCCGGACTTCCTACCATCTTTTACGGTGACGAGGCAGGTCTTGAGGGTTACCGTGACCCCTTCAACAGAATGCCCTATCCTTGGGGCAAGGAGGACACGCGTCTCATTGAGCATTACAAGCGCCTCGGACAGATGCGTATTGCCAACGAGGTATATAAAGAGGGCGAGTTTAAGCTTTGTTATTTAGATAAGGATCTTCTTATATTCTCAAGATGCGCCGGAGAAAGCAAGTTTGTTACTATTGTTAACAATACCGATAGCGCCCTCATATTCAGCTTTGACAACGACGGACTTGATCTTTTAAATAACAAAAGATCCATTTCCTTTACACTTGAGGCCTTTGGCGCAGGTGTATATAAGCTTTCCTTAGACACCCACGTTGAGATATCCGGAGGAAATGTATTATGACCATTACTCTAATAGGTATGCCTGCTGTTGGTAAATCTGTTATGGGCAGAGCAATAGCTAAAAAATTCGGTATGAAGCTTATTGATGGTGATAAGGTTATTGAAAAGCGCACAGGAAGACGTCTTCAGCAGATCATGGATGAGGACGGTCTTGACGGCTTTAAGGCTATTGAGGAGGAAACTCTTCTTACTATAAAAGAGGACAACATTGTTTTCACCCCCGGTGGCAGCGCAGTATATTATCCGGCAGTTATGGATCAGTTTAAGGAAAAGGGAATAGTCGTTTACCTTTATGCATCTGCTGAGGTTATTGCAAACCGTATGGTTGATTTTTCTCAGCGTGGCGTTGTGCTTAAAAAAGGTATGACCATGCAGGATCTTTATAACGAGAGAGCCCCTCTTTTTGAAAAATATGCCGATATAACTGTAAATTGCAATGGTACATACTTTGCTAAATACAAGCGAGAGGCTATTGATAAAATTGAAAAATACTTGAATAAATCAGGGCAGAAATAATATTAAGGGTTACTTTATGGAAATTTTCCTGAGTAACCCTTTTTTATATTTTATTTGCGATTTCCCGCGTCACCTTGTAAAGATATTCAATATCCCCCTGGCTGTTAAGATAGGATAATGATGCTCTGACGGCACCTTGGCCTAGCGTTCCGAGTATTTTATGGGCAGAGGGGGCACAATGCAATCCACCACGTACGCAGATTCCGGCGTTATCAAGCTCCTTTGCTATAACGGATGATGAAATATCCTTTATATTAAATGATAAAAGTCCGCATCCGACAGGATAAGCATCAATTTCTTTAATATATCTCAGCCGATCATAAAGGCTTTGTGTCATTGCGTTAAGCTTTGAGCTTATTTCATCCAGTCCTATCTTATTTATAAACCGTATTCCTGCACCCAGTGATATAATAGCAGGCGTAGACAGTGTACCGGCCTCATATCCCTCGGGCAAAAGCATTGGCATTTCCTTATCGATACTGTTTGCTCCGCTACCGCCCTCGATCAGGCATTTTCTACGATATTTATCCTTGAAATAGGCAAAGCCACAGCCTTGAATTCCAAATAAGGACTTGTGGCCCGGTGCACAAAGAGCATCGCAAGGGGTCTTTTTTAAATCTATATGCATATGACCCAACGCCTGCGAGGCATCTATAATAAGAAAAAGCGAGTTGGTTTTTGCAAATTCTGATAGGACGGATAAGGGAAGCGATCTGCCGAAAACATTAGAGCAGATAGAGCAAATTATTCCCTTTGTATCAGGTCTGAGCGCTTTGTTAAGCTCGGTTCTAATATCTTTGGCCGTGTCAATAAGGCTGTACTCAACTCCAAGGCTTTGCTTCAAGCTCTCTAGGGGACGAATAACAGAATTATGCTCAAAGTCAGAGGTGATAATATGACATTTTTCACTGACATAGGATTTAATCGCAATATTCAATGCATAGGTCGCATTGTAGGTGAAAATTATATGCTCAGCACCTTCTGCGTCAATCATTTCGGCTATAAGCTCACGTGTGTTATAAATCTCTTCTATCGCTTTAATAGATAGCTTATGTGAGCTTCTTCCCGGATTTCCGCAATATTTTTTGAGGC
This sequence comes from Clostridia bacterium, assembly GCA_017646745.1. Lineage (GTDB taxonomy): Bacteria > Bacillota > Clostridia > Oscillospirales > CAG-272 > UBA1740. The sequence continues at coordinate 20,923 of JAGCLY010000080.1, read as the reverse complement.
AGAAATTTAAATCTCTGATTACAGCCCGTGGCTTAGGAAAGCTCGTCGCCGCATTGTCAAGATAAATCATTTCGTTTTGGTTTCTATCCTATATGGCATATCGTTATCCTTTAATATGACTATAACACGGTAAAAATCATTGTCCGAAACCTCAACACCGTGGCTACAGCCGTGGGCTGAGGTAACCACCTTTACAAGAGTGGATTTTATATTTTCACGTGAAAGCAAACGCCTAAGCTTTATAGCATAACTGACAGAGTCCAGCAAAAATACCGTTTTATTCAAGTCCTCACTCCTTATCCTTGAGATATAATCATAGGGAAGCATCATCATACCTCTGTTTTTATTTTATGATTTTAAAGGAAAAAAGTTAATATTTGTCTAAAAAATGCTGGACATTTTATAATATATATGATATACTATTATGTGATTTAAAAAATATAGGAGGGACGTATGCTGAATATCACTCTTTTGGACTCACCGCACTCGTTTGCGGCCAACTGTTATATGATATCATCGGGCGGTGAATGTGCAATCATTGATCCAACCGTGCCGTACAGCCCCGAGCTTTGTCAGGGAAGGCTTAAGTATATTTTGCTAACTCATGCCCATTTTGATCACATCCTAGATATCGACAGCTGGGTGGCTAACACCGATGCTAAGGTTATCTGCTCAATAGACGAGAAAGATGCGCTCAGCGATCCCATGCGCAACTGCTACAAGCTTTTTAACGGTAGCGATAATGGATTTTACGGCGATGCCTTTGCTATCGAAAACGGCGGTGTTCTCCCCCTTGGTGATGATAGGATCAGTCTAATGTATTGTCCCGGACATACTATTGGCAGTGTGACATATCTTTGCGATGGCAATGCCTTTGTAGGTGATACCATATTTGAGAATGGCGGTTACGGCCGATTTGACCTTCCCACCGGCAATTTTGTTATGATGCGAGAATCAATTAAGCGGCTTATAAATCTGCCCGATGAAACACGTGTTTACTCCGGTCACGGTAATAGCACAACTATTAGAGAATATAAACTTTACTTATAAGATAAGGAATACTAAAATGGAAGAACTCAGAAGTAATTTTATTCATGATATAATTGATGAGGACCTGGCTGCAAATCCCGAGCTTAAGATTCATACCAGATTTCCCCCTGAGCCTAACGGATATCTTCATATCGGCTCGGCAAAGGCTATTTGGATCAACGCTATGACTGCTAAAAAATACGGCGGAGAGTTTAACCTTCGTTATGATGATACTAACCCCTCTAAGGAGGATAACGAGTACGTTGAATCTATATACGAGGATCTTATGTGGCTTGGCTGCGAGCCCTCCGGAGGTATTTTCTACGGCTCCGACTACTTTGATAAGTGCTATGAATATGCTATCCAGCTTATCAAGGACGGCAAGGCTTACGTTTGCGACCTTAACGCAGATGAAATGCGTGAGTACCGTGGCACTCTTACTGTTCCCGGTAAGGAAAGCCCCTACCGTAATAGAAGTGTAGAGGAGAACCTTGATCTTTTCGAGAGAATGAAGAATGGCGAGTTTACCGACGGATCTAAGACCCTTCGTGCTAAGATTGATATGTCCTCTTCTAATATGAACATGCGTGACCCCGCTATTTACCGTATCGTTCATATTAGCCATCACAGACAGGGCAACAAGTGGTGCATCTATCCTCTTTATGACTATGCTCATCCCATTCAGGATGCACTTGAGGGGATTTCTCACTCTCTCTGTTCCATCGAGTTTGAAAACCACAGACCTCTCTATGAGTGGGTTATCGATAATATCGGCTTTGAGAAAAAGCCCAAGCAGCGTGAGTTTGCACGCCTTAACGTTACTCACACAGTAATGAGTAAGAGATACCTGCGTAAGCTTGTTGAGGAAAAGCTTGTTGACGGCTGGGATGACCCCAGAATGCCTACACTTTGCGGTCTTCGTCGCAGAGGCTATACTCCCGCTTCTATCTTTGATTTTGTTGCCCGTGCCGGTGTTGCAAAGTCCTACAGTGTTGTTGATTATGAGCTTCTTGAGCATTGTATCAGAGAGGAGCTTAATACTACCGCTGAGAGAAGAATAGCTATTCTTAAGCCCATCAAGGTTGTTGTAACCAACTATCCCGAGAATAAGGTTGAATATTTCGACCTTCCCAATAATCCTTCCAACCCCGATGCAGGCACCAGAAAGGTTGCCTTCACACGTGAGCTTTATATTGATGCTGACGACTTTGCAGAGGTTCCTCCGCCTAAGTTCTTCAGAATGAAGCCCGACGGTGAGGTTCGTCTTATGGGTGCATATATCGTTAAGTGTAACGAGATCGTTAAGGATGAGCAGGGCAACGTTGTAGAGATCAGATGTACTGCCGACCTCGAAACCGGTAACGGTATGCCTATCGACGGTAGAAAGGTGAAGGGAACTATTCATTGGCTCTCTGCCGAGCATGCTAAGGATGCGACTGTAATGCTTTACGACTTCCTCTTTGATATTGAGAATACAGCCGATATTCCCGAGGACAAGACATACGACGATTATCTTAACAAGGCATCTGTTACCGAGATTGCAAATGCAAAGGTTGAGCCCGCGCTTGAGTCTGCATCTGCAGGTGAGAGATTCCAGTTCGTAAGAACAGGCTACTTCGTAAAGGATACAAAGCACGAGAATACCTTTAACCGTATTGTTGGTCTTAAGGATTCCTTCCCGAAGAATAAATAATGAAAATAAAAGAATTAATGGACAGGGTGTTATTCGCCCTGTCCGTTCCTAAATGTACCTGCTGCAAATCCAAGCTTGATTATGGACAAAAGGCACTCTGCCTTAAATGTTCTTCGGTTTTTGAAGATTTTAAGTCGCGGAACTGTTCTCTCTGTGCAAAACCTCTTGACAAATGCAGCTGCTCAAACGAGTTTCTGAGAGCTCATTATGTGCGCCGTGTAATAAAGTGCTACCGCTATCTTGATCGCAAGGAGGCCTCTGCCGGGAATACATTGATATACAGTCTTAAAAGAGATAACCGCCAGGATGTTTTAGACGCCTGTGCCGATCTGCTGTGTAAGGCTATAAGCAACTCTGTTGACAATCCGGCTGATTGTGTTTTCATTAACGTTCCCAGGCGTAAATCGGCTATTGTGAAATATGGCATAGATCAGTCGGCTTTGCTGGCTAAGGAAGTTGCAAAGAGATTTGGAGCAAGGTATATCCCGCTCTTAGCATCCAAAGCAAAGCTTGCGCAAAAATCTTTGGAAACAGCCGATAGATTTAAGAATGCTCAGTTCTACATAACGAAGAATATAGATTTAACAGGGAAGCGTGTTATTATAGTTGATGATATTATCACAACCGGCGCCTCTGTCGGTAAGGCGGCTGCGCTCGTCAGATCCTTAGGCTGTAAGGATATTACTGCCGCTGCTCTTGCTATAGCATATAAAGATTCATGAAAAAAAGCACCCGTATGGGTGCTTTTTCTTTTAGTTGTAAACAGGGTTATTTCGTAAGGAAATCAAGAGCTTCCTTGTATTTGTTATTACGAATTTTTGCGTATTCATCTATATAGTCAAGACGTGTAAGATCGCTGTTGTGAGTAAGGTCTGCAATCTTAACCTTCTTTGCAACCTCATTCTTCGCAATCTCTCTGACATAGTCCATGTACGGTGTGTCATCAGCGTGAGTCAGGAGTGACAGCACCTCTATAACCTGGTCGGGATAACCCATGTCTCGAAGCTGGGAAAGGGTGATTTCTGTATCCTCAACAACGTCATGAAGCAGGGCACATACGGTGGAAATCTCATCATCCATCTGTTCAGCTAAATGGAATGGATGAAAGACATACGGTAGCCCGGTCTTGTCCTTTTGATCCTTGTGTGCCTCAAAACAGAGCTTTAATGCCATTTTGGTAAGGTCGGTGTATATCATACGTACCTCCTGATTTTAATACAGGATAATTATATCATAGATAATCATAAAAGGCAATAGGGGATTTGTAAAACATAAAAGTGGCAACCAACGTAATCACTCCGGCTGTTTCAAAACCGGTTATAGTATGACGGATAAATTATGCCTTCTATTCGTCAAATAAAAACAAAAAACCACCTCGAATGAGGTGGTTAATTTGGCGGAGAGAAAGGGATTCGAACCCTTGATACCGGTTAGGGTATACACGATTTCCAGTCGTGCGCCTTAGACCAACTCGGCCATCTCTCCGTGCGACTCCTATATTATAGCAGACTAGTATTAAAAAGTCAATAGATTTTTTAATGTTTTTTCGCATTTTTCTAAAAAAATATTACATTTTATTCTTTATAATGCTTATATTTTATCATTAATACTTGACAAACATTGTTTTTTTTCATATAATATTATAGAAACTTTTTTATAGGAGAAATTCTTTAGTATGAGCCTGAAGGTATTAAAGTTTGGCGGCAGCTCGCTTGCTGATGCAAACCATTTCAGACAGGTAGCTGAGATAGTTAAGAGCGATCCTACCAGACATTACGTTGTTGCTTCTGCGCCCGGAAAAAGGCAGGGAAATGATACAAAGGTTACTGACCTTCTGTACAAGTGTTATGCGCTTGCTGCAAACGAGGAGGACGTAACAAAGGTATTTGATGAAATTAAGCAGAGATATAACGATATAATTAACGATCTCGGAATTGATCTTGATCTTACACCTAAATTTGACAGGATCCGTGAGGCACTGCTTCACAATACAGGTAGAGATTATATTGCATCAAGAGGAGAGTATCTTAATGCGATGATTCTTGCCAAGTATCTTGGTTTCCAGTTTATAGATGCAAAAAAGGTTATCTTCTTTAACGAGGACGGAAGCTTTAATTCCGAAAAGACCAATGAGGTGCTCAGAGAGGCGCTTTCCGAGCATGAATATGCAGTTATTCCCGGATTCTATGGCTCGATGCCTAACGGAACAATCAAGACCTTTTCACGTGGCGGTTCTGACGTTACAGGATCTATTGTTGCTCGTGCTGCATCCGCAACACTCTACGAGAACTGGACCGACGTATCCGGATTTATGATGGCCGATCCTAGAATTATCGATAATCCTAAGCCCATAAAAACTATTACATATAAGGAGCTTCGTGAGCTTTCTTATATGGGCGCTACTGTTCTTCATGAGGATGCTATTTTCCCGGTAAGATATTCTAAGATTCCAATCAATATAAGAAACACCAATCGCCCAGAGGATAAGGGAACATTTATCGTACCCGAAAGCGATGATATGAGCGATTATATTATCACAGGTATTGCCGGCAGAACAGGATTCTCCAGCGTAACGATAGAGAAGGCGATGATGAATACCGAGCTTGGTCTCGGCCGTAAGGTGCTTCAGGTTCTCGAGGATAACGGAATTTCCTTTGAGCATTTTCCATCCGGTATTGATACCATGACGGTTATTGTATCTACAAAGTCACTCTCTGAGAAGCGTGCCGACGTGCTTGCAGGTATCTGTAAGAATGTAAATCCCGAAAACGTATTCGTTGAGGAAAATATGGCTCTGCTCGCAGTTGTGGGTCGTGGAATGGTTAAAGCGAAGGGAACTGCCGCACGTATTTTCACATCTCTCGCTCGTGCGAACGTTAATATCCGTATGATCGACCAGGGCTCTAGCGAGCTTAACATTATTATCGGTGTTGATGCTAACGACTATATTACAGCTCTTAACGCAATATATAATGAATTTGTAAAATAAAACAGAGCACGGCAGGGAGCATCTATCCTTGCCGTGCTTTAATATAAATGAAGGGCAGAGTAGTAAACTCTCGGATGACTCATTAGTATTTTTTTAAGGATTCTTTATAACAGCAGAGGATAATCCTTTAAAAACACTTTTTCTACGCTTGAGCCACAAAACGGCCAAATCTGCTAGAATTGTGCTGTGTAGCTTGTTAGGGAAATATATATCCAATTATACAAAAGGTAAATTTTGTATAATACAGGGAACAGTTAAGGCCTATATTGCCATAATTTATCCCTTGAATTTGTAGATTATCTGTTTTTAAAGTAAATATCTATATTTATATATAATTGTATTTATAGATATATTATCTACATAATATTATAATATATATGTCTTACACAGATATTTTTCCGCATAGTTATATTAGTTATTTTTAATTACTATGTATTATGATATGGACTAAATATTCTTTATCCTTAAGTATAAGAAATTACTATTAATATATCATACAATAAATATTTGATAAAATCTATTGAAAAGACAGATAAAACATTGTATAATAAATAAGGATTATCAAGGACAAAAAAGGGGTAGGGTACTTCCCTATTTTTCCCTGCAAATTTTCCACTCAGATCTATGCTTTGTTAGATATTTTATCCTTGTGGCTTCTCCGCCTCGAAGATGCCTTTCGGATTTATTTCGCTCTAATATTCCCTTTACCGCCCTGTGCAGCCCAGGATTTATGTATTTTAATCTATATGTTAAGTCCTTGTGTACGGTGCTTTTGCTTACACCGAAATAGTTTGCAGCCGATCTTACCGTTGCGCCTGTATCAATTACATATTCGGCTATCAGCTCACAGCGTTCTTTTCTAAATGCATCGATCAACTTTAATATTCCTCCGGCAAAACTCTTTATTCTAATATATGAAGGCAGTTAAATTAAAATGCAAAAAGAAGAATTAAAATTTCAGGATTCTACCGTATTTGAGGGCATGACGTCAATACGAGCAATACTCAGAGGTGTTGATGAGGGCGTTAATGACCGTAAGATTACTAAGATACTTTTCGACAAGGACAGACTCAAGAAAATATCAAAAGAGGTAGGATATCTTAAGGCAGTGTCATCAAAGTATGGATATGAAATGTTTGAAAGCGACAGCGGGGAACTCGAAAAAATGACTCTTGGCAACTCTCACGGTGGTCTTGTTGCTATTGCAGAGGAACGAAATCTTCCCTACCTTGAATCAGATTCTCCCATACTTCCCTGCGGTTTTTATGTTATGATCGAGGGCATTGAGGATCCGTATAACTTCGGTTATTCCCTTCGCTCTTTATATGCCATGGGTTGTAGTGGTATTATACTCACTGAGCGAAACTGGATGAGCGCTGCCGGTGTTGTTGCGCGTAGCTCGGCCGGTGCTTCAGAGATGTTTAATATATTTAAGTCCAATCCTGTACGTTGTGTAGAGATATTCAAATCCCGTGGATATACAGTTGTTTGCGCCGACGAAAACACCGATAATATACTTGGCAAATGCGAGCTTAAGCTTCCTATTTTACTTATTGTAGGCGGAGAAAAGCGTGGAATTTCCAGGGCAATTATCGACTCTGCAGATATGCTTGTAAAGATTGGATATGAAAGAGAGTTCAGAGCTTCCTTGTCTGCAGCGTCGGCAACAACGATGTTTGCCTATGAAATTTCAAGGCAGAATTCATTAAAGTAATATTTTAGCCACCCTCTATGCGAAGGTGGCTATTTTTATTCAGTTCTTACAGCCGCAGCCGCCGTTGTTGCTTTTAGTTGGAATTTCTATCGGATGAGCAGTGCCCCTGAACTGAGCTGTGGGAAAGGATATTGTTCTGAAGAGTGCGCAGGGGTTATCGTTATCTGGGCTTCCGTTACATTCCTTGTCAGGTACGCTGTAGTCGGTTGCATGAACAAGAAGCTGAGCAGGACGCTCCATTCTTATTACAGAGAATATACCAAAGGAAATCAAGATTCTCGGACCTGTGGAGTTGGTTACCAGCTCTTCTCCGAGGCAATTTCTAACACCATCGGGAATGTCAGAATATTCTACTCCGCCGCAGGGACAAGGACAGTTGCAGTCCGAAACCTTGGTGCCGAGCATGATGGGCTCTACAGTTTCAACAACGGCAACAGGATCGTTAGTACCAGCCTTTACATTGCATACGTCGCAATATCCGCTTGTTGTGTCGGAGGTAAAGGTTATTGCCCTGCCCTCGCCGCCGTAAAGAATTACCTCCTTGTCAAGGGCGGTAAGTCCCTTAAAGCATTGGCTTCTGCCTACGGCCAAACAAGCCTCAAATTCAATCTCAATGTAATAACGAATTTTTATACGGTAGAATCCGCAATTAAAGGGAACCTCATCTACACCAACGTATGCCCAGAGAAGCCTTGCAGTACGTGCCCTGACGTTGCTGGAGCACGCAAGAATATCTTCACCCGTGCGAGTGAGATAAACCCTGGCATCTTCGAAACAGTCTCTGTCACGGCAACTGTCCAGGACTCTCATAGTGTCTATGCATACCGTTCCGCTGCCGCCATTCTGAGCATTTAAGCCGCCCTGGGGGTTACAGAAGGATGCGTTTCTGTTTTCTTGCATTGTTATGACCATTCCTTATGCAATTTATGATTATAATATGTGGCAAGGTATTATCCCATGCCTTGATAATATTCTATGTAATTGACAAAAATACGTGAAAAAAAGCCTATGGAAAACCCATAGGCTTTAATTATTAAATTAAAATCAGGTGTAAGACTTGATAGCGTCGGTAGCATCCTCAACTGCAATAGAAGAGGTCATTACAAGATTCACGTCGTTGGTGATCTTTTCAAGCTTACTAAGCATACCCTCAAATGCAGCAACGTCATTGCCGATGATCTTAAGCGCAGAGTCTACGAAGAGATCGGTAATATCAGAGTTGGATGCAAGGATACCGGCGATGAAGCCGTAAAGTGCATCTGCATCATAAATAGAATATGCGTCGGTGTCAATAAGTCTTGCTTTATATGTAATGTCGTGGATGAGCTTATCACCCTTCTCAATGCATACAACGTTTCCCTTGGATTCGTTAACAGCATTGTTTACCATTTCAATAAGAGTCTTGGTTTTGCCGGAGCCTTTGCCGCCGATGAACAATTTTATCATTTTGAAAATCCTCCTGTGATTTGAGATTTGTATATCTCTCTGTATACATTTTACACTATATATCATAAAAATGCAATACTTAATTTATAAAATTATTGCAAACTCAATGATTTTGTGTAAATTACACAAGAAAATATGTGCATAATTAACCTAAAATACGGCCCTCAAGCTCGGATTTCATATCCTCATAGCCGGGCTTGCCAAGGAGGGCAAACATATTCTTCTTATATGCCTCAACACCGGGCTGATTAAAGGGGTTAACATCGAGAATATAACCGGAGATTGCGCATGCAAACTCAAAGAAATACATAAGGTATCCAAGCGAATATGCACTTCTGTCCTCCACCTCGAGAAGGATGTTTGGCACACCGCCGTCGTTGTGCGCAAGAAGAGTTGCCTTCATGGCTGTTTTGTTAACGTAATCAAGCTCACGGCCGGCTATAAAGTTAAGTCCGTCAACGTTTGCAGCATCCTCGGGTATAACAAAGAAGGCCCCGGGATTGTTTACGCTGATTACGGTTTCAAAGAGATTTCTCTGACCGTCCTGAATATACTGACCGAGAGAGTGAAGATCGGTTGAGAACACAACAGATGCAGGGAAAATTCCCTTCTGATCCTTGCCCTCGCTCTCGCCGTAAAGCTGTTTCCACCACTCGTTAAGCATAAGCATATAGGGCTCATAGCCAACAAGGATTTCGGTATTCTTGCCCTTGCCGAGAAGGATATTACGAAGAACTGCATATCTGATAGCGACATTGCTGTTAACATCATCGCTCTTAAAGCTTTCCATAGCATCAGCTGCGCCATTCATAAGGCCATCAATATCAATGCCTGCGCATGCGATAGGAAGAAGTCCTACTGCTGTGAGAACAGAGAATCTGCCACCTACGTCATCCGGTACAACAAAGGTCTCATATCCCGCCTTGTCGGAGAACTGCTTAAGAGTTCCTCTTGCCTTGTCGGTGGTAACAAAGATTCTTTCCTTTGCACCCTCCTCGCCATACTTATCAACGAGAAGAGATTTGAATACTCTGAATGCAATCGCAGGCTCGGTGGTAGTACCAGACTTAGAAATAACGTTTACTGAAATATCCTTGCCGTCACAGATGGAGAGAAGCTCGGTAAGAGCTGTGGGAGAAATATTATTGCCTGCAAAATAGATATCGGGGGTGTCCTTCTTAAGATTGTTGTAGAGGGGGCTCTTGCAGAACTCAATAGCCGCACGTGCGCCGAGATAAGAACCGCCAATGCCGATTACAACAAGAATATCAGAATTCTGCTTGATTTTTTCTGCCGCAATCTTAATTCTTGCAAATTCCTCTTTATCATAATCCTGGGGGAGTTTTACCCATCCGAGGAAATCGTTTCCTGCGCCTGTACCGTCAAGAAGTGTCTTGTGCGCAGCCTTAGCAGCAGACGCAAGATTTTCCACTTCAGAAGAGGATACAAAGCCGGAAAGAAATCTTTCATTTAACTTTAATCTCATTTTTTATCCATCCTTAAAAACTTTAAAAATTTTCTTCATATATTATACAACATTAATATGTAATTTGCAAGTATTTTTTTATATTTATCCGCAAATTATTCGTTGTAAAATCCTCGAAAACACCACACGCATGCTGATTTTTTCTACAGAATCATTAACGTAGATAGGACTTGTGCCGATTTGCTCACCGTCCACCTTATATATTATGCTTCCAACCTCGCTTCCCTTGCTTATCGGTGCTTCCAGCCTTTCGGGAATATCATAAATCATTTCAATTTTTGATATTTTAGCCTTATCTATCACAATGCTGAATCGGGCTGAATACAGCTGTGCGCTGTCATACACACCCCTTACAACAGGGACACTTTCCACAAACTGCTCGGCTCGTTCATAAAGGGCGTAATTTGCGAATCCGTAATCTAAAAGCTCTCTTGCAATCTCATTTCTCACATCCCTGCTCTCTGCCCCCATTACAACGGCAATAAGCTGCATATTACCACGTTTTGCAGTAGCGCTTATACAATAGCCCGCTTTATCCGTAGAGCCGGTTTTAAGACCGTTACAGCCGTCGTAATATCGCACCAGCCTGTTTGTATTGGTCAGAGTGAATTCGCCGTTTCTTATACTATCCTGCCATGTGGAGCTATAATCCAATATATAGCTATGCTTTATCAGCTCGCGTGACATCGCTGCTATATCAGCAGGACAGCTGTAATGGTCAACGGTGGTATCGTCAAGACCGGTTGCGTTTTCAAAGCTGGTGTTTTTTAAGCCTAACTCTGCCGCTCTGGCATTCATCATTTTTACAAAAGCAGCTTCGCTTCCAGCCGTAAGCTCGGCAAGTGCTACTGAGGCATCGTTACCGCTTGCGATAACTGCACTTTTTAGAAGCTCCTCTACACTTATTTTCTCCCCCTCCTCGAGAAAGACCTGGCTACCACCCATAGAAGCCGCACGTGCGCTGACTCTCACTGTGTCTGTCAAGGAAAACCTGCCCGCATCAATCGCCTCGCATACAAGAAGAAGGGTCATTATCTTGGTTACAGATGCAGGAGAGGCCGAGTCAAACTCATTTTCAGCATAAAGAACCTTGCCGGTTGTTGCCTCGCAGAGATATACAGCTTTGGCTCTGCCGCTGATGTCAATATCAGCATTTGCGTAAAAGGAATCGATGTCTGCCCTGCTTTTTCCCTTGCTTTCAGCAAAAGAAAGGACGCTAAAGCTAAATGTTATTATAATAATTAACATTATGGAAATAATCTTTTTCATATAAACCTCCGATATTAATGTAGTAAAGTATATTAGCGAGGATCGGAATATATGAAAAAAGGACGGCGTTTGCCGTCCTGAATTAATTTTGAAGCGTTAGCTCGTCGAGTGTGCCAAAGCTATATCCCATAGCCTTCCATTCCTTTATAAGCCGTGGGAATATTTCTGCATTTGTGCTAGACGTTGGGTGGAAAAGCATAACTGCTCCGTTATGAGTGTTTTCGATAACCTTTTTAAGGGCTTTCTCCGGCGAGCTTTGTCGTCCCTCATCCCAATCATCGTAGGCAAAGCTCCAGAATATGGTTTTGTAGCCCAGATCGTTTACGCATTTCAAGGCATCCATGCTGTACGCCCCCTCAGGAAAACGGAAATATGGCGACATCTGCCTGCCTGTCTTTTCCTCATATATTTTTTCAAGGGCAGTCAGATTTCTTTCAATCTCATCCTTGGCGGACCGGCATAGATTCTTATGGTTCTTCGTATGATTACATACCAGATGTCCCTCATCGGCCATACGTAGAACCAAATCAGTGTTTTTTAATATAATGTTGTCGAGCAGAAAGAAGGCCGCAGGAACATTTTCCTCCTTCAAGGCATTCAAAATCTTTTCCACGTTACCGTTCTCATATCCCGCATCAAAGGTAAGATATATCCTTTTGCTTTCCTCGGTAACCCTGCTGTCGATAAAATAGCCGTTATATTCGCTGACCTGATCTGCCTCGGGTGGAAATAAGGGGATACCACCCTTGTTTCGTTTAATAAACCAATGCAGGCTGTCAGATGGCGCTGCATAGACGCTCATTATAATTAATGAGCAAATTAAAAAATAGCATAAAGCTGAAATCAATATTTTCTTTTTCATAATTACCTCATCTATATCATTTGAACTATTGATACAAATATTAAAGGTAAAAAAAGGGACTGCTACCTAAGTAACAGTCCGCTTAGCAAATATTAAATTACTTATACTTGCGCTTTCTTGCAGCCTCAGCCTTCTTCTTGCGCTTAACGCTGGGCTTCTCATAGTGCTCTCTCTTACGAAGCTCGGTCATGATACCGGACTTAACGCACTGTCTCTTGAAACGACGAAGCGCGTTGTCGAGAGTCTCATTTTCTTTAACTCTGATTTCTGCCATCTTAATTCCCCTCCCTTCGCTTTGCAAAGAGATAAAATCTCAAAATTTTTTACTTGATTATTATAATCCATTTTAACACTTTTGTCAAGACTAATTCTTAAAAAAGTTTTAAAAAATTCAAATATGACCCATAATATGTAATTTTGCCGCTAAAAGTGTGTTCTTGAGCAAAGTTGTAATAGTCATCGGACCTACACCGCCGGGCACGGGAGTGATCATAGATGCCTTTGCAGACACCTCGTCAAATGCCACGTCGCCAACCAGCTTACCGTTTTCCATACGGTTGATTCCAACATCAATTACTACGGCGCCATCCTTGACCATATCAGCCCTAAGGAACTCAGCCTTACCGATAGCAACGATGATTATATCAGCCTCTCTACATATAGCATCAAGATTTAGTGTTCTCGAGTGACAAAGGGTTACGGTAGCATTGCGCTCTGTCATAAGCAAGGCCATCGGCTTGCCAACAATATTACTTCTGCCGATTACAACGCATCTTTTGCCGCAAATTTCAATTCCATAATAATCCAAAAGCGAGATTATTCCTGCAGGAGTGCAAGGAAGAAAATCGTAGTTACCGACGGTGATCCTACCGACGTTTATGGGATGGAAGGCATCAACGTCCTTCTCGGGTGAGATTCTTTCTATAACACGCTTTTCAGAAATATTATCTGGCAAAGGAAGCTGAACTAAAATGCCGTTAACCCTGTCATCAAGGTTAAGCTCATCAATTTTTCGAAGCAACTCCTCTTCGCTGATACCATCCGGATACTGAATCTGATAGGATTCAATGCCAACGTCAAGGCAGGCTTTGTGCTTGTTTCTAACGTAAACCGCGGAAGCGGGATCGCCGCCAACAACAATTACAGCAAGACCGGGAATTATGCCGGCAGTGGCTTTAAGCTTCTGAACCTCACACCTTATGTCAGCACGTATCTTTTCGGAAACAATTTTACCATTTATGATTTCTGCCATGGTTTATTACTGATTTTCTTCGTCGTTCTGTTCTTCTATGTTTCTGTCTTCCAAATCCTCGATATTTTTTTCAACCTTCTTAGAAGCGAAAACACCCTTAATTTTATCAAGAATCTTAGCGAATGTCACATCGGACTTTTTCTCCTCACCCTGAGCTGGTGCGGGCTTGTTATAAAGCGCCTTCTTTGGCTTCTTGAAATGGAAGAAAATAAGCATGCCGAGGAATGTGAAGAATATAAGACCTGCGAGCGCCTGGGAAACTCTGATATCGGTATTACCAATGTAAAGGCTGTCTGTACGAAGTCCCTCGATAAACATTCTGCCAAGACCATACCAGCCGAAGGTAAGCAAAATAAGCTGCCCGTCATATTTCTTATGAATAAGCTTCGCATAAAGATATACGAGAAGCACACCTGTAAGATTCCAAAGCGATTCATACAGGAATGTGGGATGAACATAGATAAGCTTGCCATAGGTATTAAAGTTCTGAAGGCCCATTCGGATAAAGGATGTGGTTTCGCTGCCGAATGCCTCGCCGTTCATGAAGTTGCCCCATCTGCCAATGCCCTGCGCCAGAAGAACACCGGGAGCAACACAGTCACCGAAGGCAAAGAAATTAATCTTCTTAAAATAAGAAACCGCAACAACGGTAAGAGTACCCGCAATAATACCGCCGTAAATAGCGAGTCCGCCCTGACGGATATTAAATACGTCAATGATTGTTTCATAAGTGTGCTCATTATCGAAAATAACATAATACAATCTTGCGCCGATAACACCGATAGGAATTGTAAAGAGCGCATAGTCGATAACGTCGTCCAATGTTATGCCGATTTTTTTAGCCTGCATCACAACGTAAAAGATACAGCATATCATACCAAAGGTAATGATAAGCGCATACCACATTATGGGCAGATCAACGCCGGGGATGGTGAAAGCTACGTTTTTAACAAGAAATTCGTCTATGCCAAGTCCCGGGAAAGAGATTTTAGAGGTATACATACTACTCTCCTTATGTTAAATGATAGTTTTTATTAATAACGTCTTTAATAGTAATTTTATTCAGCTTATTTGCAAGATCAATGCTTATTATATCAAAAATGTGATGATAATCGCAGGCAGATTTGTCACAGTTAAGCGAACAGCCCTCGCCGGAGTCAAGACATCTGGCAATGGCTATGGGACCGTCAATAAGCTCTATAACCCTTTTCAATGTAATTTCATCAGGGCTCATTCTAAGCATATATCCGCCGTTCACACCCTTGTATGACTGAACAAGGTCGCCCTGCACAAGCTTATGCAGAATCTTAAGAGCGAATCTGATGGTAACCGACGTATCATTTGCTATGGTCTTAGCATCTGTAACGTCCTTATATTCCGCCATGGCGGTAAGAATTCTTAAAGCGTAGTCGCTTTCAAGAGTAATTCTCATTTTATTTCCTTCCATTTGGCTATGAAAAGGAGCATCGCACCGGGCAACGCTCCGAATTCATATATTAATTACTGATTTTTCTTGTGCTTATCAAGAATATTGTGAATCTTCTTGGACTGATTAAGAAGATGGCTGATTGTTCTGTCGTGGTTAAGAGTATCAATAATGTATGCAACATACTTGCACATATTAACCTCGGTGTACCATTTTCTTTCAAGAAGCTCGGGAGTCCTGTAAACAAGATTTGTAGTAAAGATCTGATCAATAATACCTTCTTCATTAGCAGCATCAAGGTTATCGAGACCGTTACAGAACAGACCGAAGGTTGCGAATACGAAGATACGCTTAGCGCCTTTTGCCTTAAGCTGCTTACCAACGTCGATAACAGAGTCGCCAGAGGAGATCATATCGTCAACGATAATAACATCCTTACCCTTAACATCTCTGCCAAGATATTCGTGAGCAACGATAGGATTCTTGCCGTTAATGATTACAGAATAATCACGGCGCTTATAGAACATACCGAGGTCAATGCCCATAACCGAGGAATAATACATGCACTTTGTCATGCCACCCTCGTCGGGAGAAATGATCATAGTGTTATCAGGATCAATCTCGATATCGGGATATCTGTGCAGCATAGCCTTTATCATCTGATAACTGGAGCGAACGTCCTCAAAGCCGTGGAGAGGAATAGCATTCTGTACACGGGGATCGTGGGCATCAAAGGTGATAAGATTGGTAACACCCATTCTAACCAATTCCTGAAGTGCAAGAGCGCAGTCAAGCGATTCTCTGCCGCTTCTCTTGTGCTGTCTGCCCTCGTAAAGCATGGGCATAATTACGCTGATTCTGCGTGCCTTACCGCCGATAGCGCCAATGGTTCTCTTAAGATCCTGGAAATGATCATCGGGACTCATAGGAACGGTCATACCGTACATATCATAGGTTACGCCATGATTAAATACGTCGCAAATGATATAAACGTCGTTACCGCGAAGAGATTGCTGGATAGTTCCCTTTCCCTCGCCGCTGCCAAATCTGGGGCAGTGCGCATCAACAAGAAAGCTTCCGTCGCTGTCGTGATGACGCCATTCCTTAAGATAATAATCAACCTGAGAGGCGAAATCCTCACAGCCATGCATGCCAATTACACTAAGTTCTCCGTATAAAGTATCCTTCATTTTTCGCTCCAAGAAATATTTTATTTGGTATCAAAAGATTATGTACATCTTTTGACACATACATTATAAAACATAATTCGTCAAAAGTCAATATTTTATTATAAATTAAAAATATATGTTTTGGAGGATAAAATTATGCCGGATTCATACGGAACACTAAGGGTAAGGGCATATACGGCCGGGGGCGCTCTGCCGGTTGAAGGGGCTGTAGTACGTGTACTGGGCGCAGGAGAGGATAACCGACTTGTTTCCTTTTCAAGCCTTACCGACCGAGACGGACTAAGCGACAGATTCATGCTTCCCGCCCCACCGGTTGAGTATTCGCTTACACCAAGCCCCGCCGAGCTCCCCTACTCTGTATATGACATTGAAATAAGTAAGAGGGGATATTTAACAAAGCGCATTCGGGGGCTGACAGTTTTCTCGGGAATTAATTCCATACAGCTAATAGATATGATCCCCGGATCGGGAAATGTGATACAGGATTATCCTAGGGGTAATATAAATTACATTATTCCCGAAAATCAAGATTTACAGTAAGGGAGGAAAGCATGCCAAACCCAACAATACCCGAACAGATCGTCGTCCATCTCGGTGCACCTGATTCGGATGCTATGAACGTTTCATTAAGCTTTGCGGATTATATAAAAAACGTGGCGTCCAGCGAGATATTCCCATCCTGGCCACAGGCGGCGCTCAGAGCAAATATATTGGCTCAGATCTCTGTTGCGCTTAATCGTGTTTATACAGAATTTTACCGAAGCAGAGGCTATAATTTCGACATTACAAGCTCCCCGGCTTATGACCAGACCTTTGTATACGGCCGTGACATTTTCGGCAATATCTCCGAGCTTGTTGACGAGATATTTGACAGCTATATTCGCAGACAGGAATATATAGAGCCGCTTTTTGCCACCTTTTGTGACGGCGTTGAGGTAAGCTGTGACGGACTGTCTCAATGGGGCAGCGTTGAGCTTGCAAACCAGGGGCGAGATTATTTTTCTATATTACAGAATTATTACGGCAACAATATAGTTTTGGAGGAAAATGTGCCAGTGCAAAACATTCCCTCAAGCGCTCCGCCGGTTACACTGCGAGAGGGGGATACCGGCCGTGACGTGGAGCTTATACAAAGAAAGCTTAACAGAATATCTGCAAATTACCCCGGAATACCAAAAATCTACCCCGCTGATGGATTTTTCGGACCATCGACCACTGATGCGGTAAGAAAATTTCAGGAGGTATTCGGCCTGGAACAGGACGGCCTTGTTGGCAGAGCCACATGGAATCAAATACAGTTTGTATATAATGCGGTTAAAAAGCTTTATACAGTGAATTCCGAAGGAATACGCATAACCGATGTTCAGACCAGGTACACCGATACTCTGCAGGAGGGCTCGACCGGTGACGGAGTGCTGACGATACAGTATTATCTGAGCTACATTGCCCTTTTTGTTCCTAGCGTTATTGAGGCCGCCATGGACGGCACCTTTGGTCCCGCGACAACAAACGCAGTAAAATCCTTTCAGCGCACATACGGTCTGCCCGAAAACGGTATTGTAGACAGAGCAACCTGGGATAGAATGGAAAACGTGTATTACGAAATAGTATCAGAGATCGATTATGAATTTTACGGTGGCAGAATACTTCCCTTTCCCGGCCGTGTTCTTCGCGAGGGGATTGAAGGAAATGACGTTCGGGTATTACAGGAATATTTGAATTATATATCAAATACATACACAGAAATCCCAAGGACTAACGTTGACGGAGTCTTCGGCCCCCAAACCGCTGAGCAGGTGCGAATTTTTAAGGTAATATTTGATCTTCCCGGAGAATCCGGTCGTGTCAACGCTCCGATATGGAATGCCATAGCCAGCGTTTATGACGATTTGTACACCGGCGGATCGGTAAACGAAGGACAGTTTCCCGGAAATAATATATCGTAGAGAGGGATCGAATGTACAGAGTATATGATAAGGAAGAAGCTATACGTCAGGTGCAAATATATTTGTCAAAGGCATTAGATGCCAATATTTTTGTCGCTCCAACAGGCGTTTATGACGAAAACACAAGGCTGGCCGTTATAGCCTTTCAAAAGCAAATCGGGATTAATCCCAGCGGAGTTGTAGACTATGAGACCTTTACTCTGCTTTACGAAAGGTACAGGATAAACAATGATATTTCGGATCTGAACGAGACCGTAGGATCTTTTATTAAATTTCCATTGTATCCCGGGCAATTTAATTCAGCCTTGGTATCAATTAACCGGACTCTTGCCGGAATTTTAGATTATTACGGACATACCCATTCAATAAGGGAAAGCAATTTTTACTCCGATCAAACTTCAAAGGCTGTAAAAATACTCAGAGGAATATATCTTTTGTCGGATGAAGATTTTATAGACGAAATTTTCTATTTAAAAATGATTTCGGACCAAGACTCTATAAACAGAGTAAATAATTTCACATAATTTGCGTATTTACAGCTTGTGCGGGAATAATTAAACAGGAATTTGCTAAAGGAGTGTTAATGATGAGTAATAATTTTACACAAAAGGCTGAAAATGCGCTTAATCGGTCTGTCTCTCTTGCTGAGGAGCTGGGACACACCTATATTGGTACAGAGCATGTGCTTTTAGCCCTGGCAGAGGATCAGACCTGCTGTGCGTCTATTATAATGAAAAAACACAAGGTTACCTTTGACATTATTTTAAAGGCTGTAAAGGAATACTCAGGTGTTGGTGTTAAAAGCACGCTTAGCTCTAAGGACACAACTCCAAAATGCAGAAGGCTGATTGAGAGCTCTTATAAAATTATGAGAAAATACGGCTCTGAGAGAATTGGCACCGAGCATTTGATGATTGCAATTCTTGAAGAAAAAGAAAGCATTTCCGGCAAAATCTTGACAAAAATCGAGGCAGATATGGTTGGCATAAGAGATAGCCTAACCGCATTTCTAAGATCCTCACAGCGTGGAGTATTCTATGCCGAGCCGGCGGAGGATGCAGTGCTTCCAAATCTTACAAAATACGGCAAAAATATTACCGCACTAGCCGAGCGAGGCGAGCTGGATCCTGTAATAGGACGAGAAAGAGAAACCGACAGGCTTATCAGAATATTATCACGCAGAAGTAAAAACAACCCCTGCTTAATCGGAGAAGCAGGAGTCGGTAAAACAGCTATTGTTGAAGGACTTGCGAGCAGAATAGTAAAAGGTAGCGTCCCCCCTTCTCTTTTAGGCAAAAAAATTATATCTCTTGACCTTACCTCTATGGTTGCGGGCGCAAAGTATCGAGGTGATTTTGAGGAACGTATAAAAAGTATTATGGGCGAGGCCGCAAAAAACAAATCCGTAATACTGTTTATCGATGAAATTCATACAATCGTTGGCGCAGGCTCGGCAGAAGGCGCAATAGATGCGGCAAATATTATGAAGCCGGAGCTGTCACGAGGGACTCTTCAGCTTATAGGCGCGACAACTCTTGCCGAATATCATAAATTTATAGAAAAGGACAGCGCCCTCGAACGGAGATTTCAGCCTATAATTGTAGAAGAGCCCACTGTTGACGGAACAATACAGATATTAAAGGGCCTTAAGAATAGCTATGAATCACATCACGGGGTAAGCATTACCGATGCTGCAATCGATGCCGCAGTCAGACTTTCGGAAAGGTATATACAAGACAGATTTCTTCCCGACAAGGCCATAGATCTACTGGATGAAGCTTGTGCTTTGGCAAGTGTATATTCAGAATTTGACAGTGATAAAGTCTTAAATATCAAGGATAAAATACGGCAGATTAACGACGAGAGGAAGCAGGCCGTCAATAGCAAGGATTTTGAGCTGGCAATAAACCTCAGGGAGCTTGAGCGATTGTATAGCGATGAATTAAGCCTTGAGATCAGTACCAAAGCAAGCGAGCTGGGCCGTGTTAAGGTCACTGACGAATCTGTTGCCAGCGTTATTTCGGAGATTACGGGCATAAATATTTCAAAAGGACAAAATGATAACGAGGGGCTAAAGCAACGGCTGGCCTCTGTCATTTTTGGACAAGAAAGGGCTATTACTGCCCTAGCTGACGCAGTTGGAAGAAGCTATGCCGGTATTAATTCACCGGATAGACCGAGGGGTATTTTTCTTTTTCTCGGCGAAAGCGGTGTTGGAAAGACCGGGCTGGCCAAGGCATTGGCAAAGGAGCTGTTTATAACCGAGGACTCGCTTTTGCGATATGATATGTCGGAATACGCGGAAAGCTATTCGATATCAAAGCTTATAGGATCGGCACCCGGATACGTAGGATATGACGAGCAGAACTCGGCGCTGGAGCGATTAAGAAAGCACCCCTACTCCATAGTTCTTCTTGATGAAATAGAAAAAGCTCATCCAGACGTGCTTTCGCTTTTTTTACAGGTATTCGACAGTGGCATTCTTACAGATGCAACCGGGCGTAAAATCAATTTCCGAAATACCTATGTTATAATGACATCGAATATCGGCTCTAATAAATTCAGGTCAAGCGGACGTCTCGGTTTCGTTAATAACGAAAGTCAGGCTATATACGAAAGAC
>JAGCLY010000079.1 GCA_017646745.1 Clostridia bacterium | reverse complement strand
CCCCCCTTATGGCGAAGAGAGAGCTTTACAAGATCTCCGGCCACTGGGACCACTATCTTGACGGTATGTTCGTTATGTGCGATCCCCACGACGAGACCAAGGAATGCTTTGCAATGCGTCCTATGACCTGCCCCTTCCAGTATCAGGTATTCCTTAACAAAAAGCGCTCTTACAGAGAGCTTCCCATGAGACTTGGCGAGACCTCTACCCTATTCCGTAACGAGGACAGCGGTGAGATGCACGGTCTTATCAGAGTACGTCAGTTCACCATTTCCGAGGGTCACCTTATCCTTCGTCCCGAGCAGCTGGCAGAGGAGTTCAAGGGTTGTCTTGACCTTGCAAAGTATTGCCTCGAGACCCTTGGTCTCTGGGAGGACTGTTCCTTCCGCTTCTCCCAGTGGGATCCCAAGCGTACCGACAAGTACGAGGGTACACCCGAGCAGTGGAACGAAGCACAGTCTATCATGGGCGAACTTCTTGACACCTACCTTGGCCGTGAAAACTATGTTATCGGTATTGACGAGGCGGCATTCTACGGTCCTAAGCTCGACATTCAGATCAAGAACGTATTCGGTAAGGAAGATACTATCGTAACTATTCAGGTTGATATGCTTCTGGCTAAGAAGTTCGGCATGGAGTACGTTGACCGTGACAATACCATGAAGACTCCTTATATCATCCACAGAACAAGCATGGGATGCTACGAGAGAACTCTGGCACTTATTCTTGAGAAGTATGCAGGCGCACTTCCCGTATGGATTGCACCTACTCAGGTTACAGTTATCCCCGTAGTTGCAGACTTCGCAGACTATGCGGCAGAGGTAACTAAAAAGATGCAGGCGGCAGGTATTCGTGCAGAGCTTGACGACAGAAACGAAAAGCTCGGCTACCGTATCCGTGAGGCTCAGCTCTCTAAGGTTCCCTACATGATCGTAGTTGGTGAGGACGAAATGAACTCCGGCAGCGTTACCGTTAGAGCGAGAACCGAGGGCGAGGGCGGCAAGTTCACCGTTGACGAGTTTATCGCTAAGGTTGTAAACGAGATCGAAACCAAGAAGCACTGATATGGCACTTGATTTCTCAAAATACGGATACAAGCATAAGGCGAGCTGTGACAGCTGTGAGTTCTATCAGTACGACGAGTACACAGACACTTACGGCTGCAACCTCAGCCTTGACGAGGATGATATGATTGATTTCCTCGGCGGCTCCACAAGAGAATGTCCGTATTATCGCTATTATGACGAGTATAAGAGCGTACACAAGCAAATATAAAAAAATGCGTGATCATTTCGATCACGCATTTTTTATCATTTATTGCTCAACCATGCAAAGGAAGAGCCATGAGTTTTCGGCATTAACAAGAATATCGGTAAACAAATAACCGTAACCATTACGGTCAAACCAACCGTTGGACTCACCGTGAATCTTAATGCACTCGGCAAGCTCCTCGGTAAGCGGAACAACACCGTACTCGTCATCGGCATCATTCATATATTCGCCGATCATCGAATTATAGCTGTACTTGTCAACAAAATTACCCTGCTCGTCATACAGATATCCGCCGATATTAACGCCAACGTCCTCGTCAACGTGACCTGCCCACAGAGCAAGAGAGCCAGATATAACAGGATGGAACTCAAAATTCTGTATGATTCCGCAGCCCGTCTGGGAAGTGATACGGATATATACGAGCTTACCGTCATTGGTGTAATAATATCCGTCGCTGCCAAGAGAAACGGTTATTGTTTTGTCGCTAATATCGAAGTCCACGAGAGTCTTATCGCCAACATCGCACTTAGTACCTGCCATAGTTGCATTTACCTCTGTCCAGGGCAAGTAATTGGGATTAACGGGGGCGTCGCCTAATCTCTCAATAGTAACATCTGCAGACGTAGCCTTTGTCGCCTTTATTCCTATAACATAGGGTGTAGAATTATCATAAATAATCATATCAAAGGTCTTGCCGTCATACTCTCCGTCACCACGGTGGGTATCCTGAACGAACATAGGAATTCCGTAATAACCAATGGTCATGCCCTGATCATCCGATTCAAACGATAATCTGTAAATTCCCGAAGAGGAAGCGGTAAATACAAGATATACATCAAGCTCTTCCTCTGTACTAACAGTATGTGTTCCAACACCAACTACCTTTGCATATGTATGATCAGGAACAGAGCCGAACAGCTCCGACAGAGGATCTCCAATGCGCTCTATCACAAGCTGATCTGCAGATGAGCTGTCGGAGGATACTCCAATAACGTAGGAGAAAGAAAGATGAGTAATATTAAGGCGGAAGCTTGTTTCATCCGCGCTAATAGCGTAATCAGGTGCGGACTGAACAGCATCCGACAGTCCGTAATAATTCAAGGTAGCAGAGGAGCCTGCCGCAAGCGAGAATTGATAAAGTCCGTTCATAGTAGGAGTAAAGACATAATAGGTGATCTTATCCTTCTCGGATATGATCTTACTCACACCTACACCAACCTTATACGCAAAGCTGCCTTCGGCAATCTCATCGCCGCTGATGGCTACGATATTGTTTTCATCACGAACAACTACAGATATCTCATTGCTTTCGGCTGTAATAGCGTATTCGGTTTGAAGAATAACGGCGGTGCTAAAGCCCTTTTCAAGAGTAACGGTATAATCACCCTTGGGAGCATTATTATATGCCGCAATACCGTCCTGACCGGTAACTCGTGTCTTCACAGTACCGTCCTTTGCGGTAAATCTAACGATAACGTCGGCAACAGGGTTATCGAGGACGTCAACAACACGTACAATATAATTAAGATAGTCGAGCTCATCGGGCGTAACTGCGCCGACATCCCCACCGTCGCCGGTACCGCCACCGCCGGTATTATTGTTACCAAGCAAGGTGGGAAGCAATATAATCATTGCAACAGAAATCACAACGGCTACGATAACGGGAATAAGCCATATCGGGAAAGGCTTTTTGGCTGTTACTTTTACAGCCTCATCTTCAGGATTTTTGTCAGAGGTTGCAGCGACCTCTTCAACAATTTCCTCGCTGTTTTTTTCTATATTGTTTTCCATTTTTACTCCTATATAGAGCGAAAAAGCTCTAGAATGTAAAGTTTAAGATGCATTCGGTGACATTTTAGCACCGAATGCATCTCTTTTTGCGATTGCCACATTCGGCAATTATTGACAAATTACTTAGGTGTTGCAGCGCAGAAATAGTGGCTGTAGTAGCAGAGCTTGGTCCAGGAGTTCTCAACACTCCAGGTATTGGGCTCTACGCCGTTCATTATGGTGTACTTATCCATAAGAAGCTGAAGAATCTCAGCGAGCTCGGCAGTAACAACAACGCAACCAAGTCTTGCATCGCCCTCTTCAATGGTTTCTCCAAGCTGCTCGTTATAGCCAACCTGAATTATATTTGCAAGGTAGGCTTTGACAGTTTCGGTATAGTCAATGCCCTCACCGTGCCAGATGCCTGCGTAAACCTCCTCGATCTTATAGATCTCGGCATAGGTCTCATAATCCTCGCCCCAAAGCTCACGAAGATAAGCGTCGCACTTTTCAACGTCATTATCGTTCAACGCAAGGAAGTCGAGAATGTACTGATCTCCCTCAGAACGTGCAAAGTTGAATGCTCCAAGCTCAATCATATCGACAATAGAGTGGCTGAAAATAGGAGTTTTCATCGTAAAGTCAGCGTAAAGTATAGAACCAACTCTGTCATCGGTACGCTTTTCACGCCAGATGCCGTCCTCACCAAGAACAACGTCGATGCCGCCGTGGATAAACCAGCTTGCCATTTCGCCGCTGGGATTTTCAAGAGTAGTGAAATAGCCGGGAGATGCAAGGGTAAATCTGTGATATCCCTCGCCGCCGATATGTTCAACACGGAAATAGATCTCACCCTCCTGATATACATCATAGAAGGCAATGTCGATATAATAATCCTTACCTGCCTCAAAGTAAAGCATCATATAGCAGTTGTTAAGATCCTTGTTATTGAATCTGTCAACATTTTCGTAGGTATACCATGTGCTTCTCTCGCCGAATCCTTCTCTGGTGAACACCCATGCGTTTGTTTCAAGTCCATAGCCGGGCTTATTAGGATCGGGAGCATTAGAGGTGATAAGATAAGTTCCGGATACCTCGGGAGTGAACTTATACAGAAGACCTCTGGGCATAATAACCTTGTTGTAAACAATAGTATTGGGGAAATCGGTTGCGCCAAGGTCGCTGATGATGGTGTCATAAGCTGAGAAGAGCGCAAGACCCTTGATAGGATCCTCTAGCTGCTTACCGTCTGTGCCGTAAGCATCGTAATAGCAGCAGAATCTGAGCCAATCATATTCAACGTCGCCGCCGGAAAGAATTATAAGCATATCCTTAAGCTCTGCGGTTACGGGAGATACACCGTAAATGTTAGAGTTAGAGGCGTAGTTACAATACTCAACGATCTTGTTGTACTCTGCGTTTGTAATGCTTCCGTCAGCAAGAAGCTCGCCAGCCATCATATAAGCAGACTTAGTACTGCTGAATCTGGTATATCCCATAAGATCAGCAAGAAGGATAGGTCCATCTACAGATCCAACGTGATAGTAACCGTCGGAGGCAAGCACTACATCAACGTAATCCTGATAGATACCGAAGTTATCGGGATTGGTTGCAGCGAAACGATAGATGTAAGTGGGATCATTAATATCATCCTCGGCAACGATACGAAGATCCTTAAGATATACGGTATCATCACCGTAGTTAGTATCAGAATCCTTAGCAT
>JAGCLY010000078.1 GCA_017646745.1 Clostridia bacterium | reverse complement strand
GACAGACCTCAAGACAGGCTTTCGGTCTTCGTGCTAAAAACGATAATCAATCGTTTTCTTAACGCACGACATTTCCCGCACCACAAAGAGCACACCAAATGGTCTGCCTTTTTTGTTGAGCGAAAACGGGACAGACCTCAAGACAGGCTTTCGGTCTTCGTGCTAAAAACGATAATCAATCGTTTTCTTAATGCACGACATTTCCCGCACCAACAAGAAGGCAGACCATACGGTCTGCTTTTTTGTTAAGCGGAGACGGGACAGACATTATATGGGATTATATTGAATAGAAGATAATATTTTTCTTTGTAAAATTACCTATTGAAAAAAAACGTATTTTATGATACAATTATATTGATAGATTTTAAAATAAAGGAGAAATTATGAAAAAAATAGTCTTCTTATTGAGCATAATTGCTCTCTTTGTATGCCTTGTATCATGCGAATTGCTTCCGTTCGGCGGAGAAGATACAGGTGTTAATCCCGGTGGAAATCTCGGTGATATTGAGGATAAGCCTGGTGATAAGTCGGAGGATCCCGTAACTCCCGACACACCTGTTAATCCCACCTTGCCTGATGATCCACAGACTCCTAATACTCCCGAAAATCCCGATGTTAATAATCAGCTTCCGGAAAGTGTTATTTCTGTCAGCGCTGTAAAGGGTCTTAATGAACAGATTTATGTAGGCATTAATGCAACGGAGGGATTTGAATACAGCGTTCTTTACAAGAGGAGCGATGAGGCTGACTTTACTAAGCTTGATAGCGATCTTATGATCAGAAAGTCCGATGCTATTGACTGTTATATTCTTGGCATAAAAAGTGGAGAATATGATATAAAAATCGAGGCAGAATCCGCAGACGGTGTCGCTTCTAAATCATATAAGAAAATCGCTGTTGCTGCGCAGGATCGTAGCGGTTATGCTCATTTCAATTATACTGAGGGCATAGGTGCATATAATAATGATGGTACGGTAAAGGAGGGGACAGTTATCCTTTACGTAACCAACGAGAATAAAAATACTATAACAATGACGATCAAGGGCACCGAGTACGTTGGCCTTGTAGACATTATGCAGAAACTTCATCAGTGCGATACTCCGGTTCTTATCAGAATTATCGGACAGATTACCACCAATCAGTGGAATTATAAGAATGTCGAGCCCCGTCTTGTAGACGGAAGTAATGCTACCGACGATTTCTTTGAGAACACATTCTCTACTGAGTACGGTGAGAACCTTGCTAACCTTAAGGTTAGATACACCGATAAGAAGAATGGTAAGACCTACACCTATAAGACTACTCCCGATGGACTTGGAGAGGTTAAAGTAACCGGTAGTAGCACGTCTACCACATACTATAAGGGAAGTGATTATCCCGCTCTAAAGGGAAAGCAAGTATATGACGATGATTCCTTTATCAACGTAATCGAGGTTCAGGCCGCTAGCAACATTACTATAGAGGGTATTGGAAGCGATGCTGAATTCTTCCAGTTTGGCGTTGGATTTGAGGAGTGCAACTCTATTGAGGTAAAGAATCTTACGTTTACATACTATCCCGAAGATGCGCTTAACTTTATGGTTGGATCTGATAAGGGCGTTAATGCATTCGGTAATTATTGGGTTCATAACAACACCTTTAATAAGGGATACAATGCCTGGGATATTACCGGCGAGCGTGATAAGTTCGCAGGTGACGGAACCATAGACATGGCATTTGTCCACAATGTTAGTGTAGCATACAATGTCTTTAATGAGTGTAAAAAGACAATGTTGGTCGGCAATTCCGACTCCTCCAGATGCATGAACATCTCTATCCACCATAATTATTTTAACAAGGTTGGATCAAGGCTTCCTCTCTGCAGAAATTCTAACATTCATAGCTTTAACAACTATTTTAACGATTGCGATACATGCTCCAGTGTCAGAACGTCAAGCTATCTGTTTAGTGAG
The DNA here is from genome assembly GCA_017646745.1 of Clostridia bacterium. Classification (GTDB taxonomy): domain Bacteria; phylum Bacillota; class Clostridia; order Oscillospirales; family CAG-272; genus UBA1740. Next base: position 3,191 of record JAGCLY010000078.1, on the reverse strand, counting down.
GCAAACTATTTCTACTCATCTAACAAGCCGTTTGATGTAAGCGGAGGTACTGTTAAATCCTACGGCGACATCTTTGTTTCGTCAAGCAATAACAATGCCACCATAGCAACCTCCAGAGATCAGTTTGTAAGCAATAACTGCAAGCCTGATACCAAGACCGATTATTCTAGGTTTGATACCAGTTCAAGTCTGTTCTACTATGACTCTGTAAATAAGGTTACAATAGCAGATTATTTGATCTCGGCAGAGGATGTACCCGACTTTGTATTAGCACATGCAGGTGCAGGTGTTGAAACAAAACTTCCTTAAATATCTTTTAATAAAAGGAGAACATTATGACCGGAAAAGAAAGATTTATAGAGATCTATAATAAATATATCACCCGTGAGGGCGCGGATAAGCTACTTGAGTATCTTCTTTCGCCCGCATCGGATTTCTTCGTTGCCCCTGCAAGCTCACGCTTTCACTGCTCCTATGAGGGCGGACTTTGTGACCATTCTATCAACGTTTACGAGTGTCTTGACTCCTATCTTAAATCCGAAAGAGTAAAACAAAACTTCGGATTTGAATACAGTGACGAGAGCATTGCAATCGTATCGCTGTTGCATGATCTTTGCAAGGTAAACATTTATAAGAAGGGTTATCGTAACGTAAAGGACGAAAGGGGAGTGTGGCAGAGAGTTGATACCTTTGAGTATGATGACAGACTGCCTTACGGTCACGGCGAAAAAAGCGTGTATATCATTTCGGGTTATATGAAGCTGACACGTGAGGAGGCCTTTGCAATCAGATATCATATGGGCTATTCCTCAACCGAGGATGCAAGAAACGTTGCGGCTGCATTTGAGATGTTTCCGCTCGCCTTTGCTTTGTCAACGGCTGACAGCGAGGCAACATACTTTATCGAATCAAAGGATAAGTTGATTTGATCTAATAAAATTTTAAGAGCCTGTCGATTGCGACAGGCTCTTTTCTGCTTGGTTTTATTTATTGTTTTTGTTATTCGGCAACAAACATAAAGGGATAAATATCCTGACCGCCGTCTACGTAATATGCCTCAACCATGGGATATGTTTGCAGCATATATTCTGCCAGACGGTCACGCTCCTCAATGCTGGCATCCTTGCCATGGAATACTGTGATCATAAACTTGGCTTCATCCGCAAGCATGATATCAATCAGACCGTAGGTGGAAACCATCTTGTCCGGGCCGGAAATAACGATTTCTTTGTTTATTATACCAATGGTGTCGCCATCGGTAACGTGTACGCCGTTCATATCAGCATCACGTACAGCAGGGGAAACGTAGGCGGAGGTTATTCTTGAAATTGCATCAGCAGCCTCTGCCATAAGGTCGTCCGGCTCGCCAAGGTCAAAGCTCATGGTGGACATAGCAACGTAGCCTGCACCAATGCTCTTGGTGGGAACAACATATACCTTTGCCTTCTCATATATTTCAGCCGCTTGTCCTGCTGCCATAATAATATTGCCGTTGTTTGGGAAGACAAAAATATTTTCGGCGTTGATTTTATCAAATGCATCAATAAAATCGTTTGTAGATGGGTTATTGGTCTGTCCGCCCTCAACAACCTCGTCGGTTCCGAGCTCGCGGAAAAGATTAGATATGCCGTCGCCGTTGCTTACTGCAACTATTCCAAATTTTTTCTTCGGTGCGCTTTCGGCAGAATCCACGTTAACACGGTTGTTCTCAAGCTCTGTGTGCTGTAGCGACATGTTCTCAATTTTAACCGAAATGAAATCTCCAAACTTAAGCATATATCTAAGAACCTTGTCGGGTCTTAAGGTATGAATGTGTATTTTAACGATCATTTCGGTTTGGAATACTACAATAGAATCCCCTAGGGTGGAAAGATGTAATCTAAGAGTTTCAAGATCAAATGGCCTCTCGGCAAGCTTCTTGTTCATAAGCTGTACCAGCAGCTCTGTACAATAGCCGTATTTCATCTCTGTATCGGGGCCAAAGTTGCCTTCATCTACAGAAATGGATTTTGGTTTTTCAAATTCCATTTCAGAATCATCAACGTCCTCGCCGTTCAAAACTCGGTTAAGACCGTCTATGATGTATAAAAGCCCGGCTCCGCCTGAGTCTACAACGCCTGCCTCGCCGAGGGCGGGGAGTATGTCGGGTGTGCGTTGCAGAGAAACATTCATTTCGTTTACAAGGTCAGAGAAGAGTGATTGAACGGTACTCTTAGCGGTTACTCTGGATACTGCATATTCAACTGCTTCTCGTGCAACCGTGAGGATCGTGCCCTCTGTAGGTGTCATAACAGAGGTATATGCCTGCTGTACACCCATTTCAAGAGCCTTGCCGAGTTCCTTGGCATCTGCCGTTTCAATGTTTTCAAGACCTTTTGCCATTCCGGCAAAGAACTGTGAGAGAATTACGCCCGAGTTTCCTCTGGCGCCAAGTAGCATACCTCTGGATGCAACTCTGAGCACTTCTGCCAGGTCGTCTGTATCAATGTTTTCCAGCGAGGATACACCGCTCTTGATAGTCATTGACATATTATCGCCGGTATCACCGTCGGGAACGGGGAAGACGTTAAGCTTGTTAACCTCCTCGGCCTTTGAATTAAGCTCTGATGCGCCGCCACGAAGCATTTTTGCAAAGAGTGCTCCTCCTAGCTTTTTTATGCTCCATTTTTCACTCGGCTTCTTTTCTGTAGGTGCTTTTTTCTCTGTGCTTTTTTTAGTTGACTTGCCCGACTTCTTTTTTGTATCGCTTTTTTGCTCTTTTTCTTTTTCGATTTTTGCTTCAGTCGGTTCTTCGTTTTCGTCGGGTTCTTTTTTTTCGTCTTGTGCTTTCTTAGCGGTTTTTGTGTCGGTTTTGCTCTTTTTTACGGTTTCAGCCTTTTTGTTTGCCTCAGCCTTTCTCTTAGCTTCGGCTGCTTTTTTTTCTTCGGCCTTTTTGCTGGCCTCGGCCTTTTTCTTAGCCTCGGCTTCTTTTCTTTCCTCGTTCTTTTTGCTGGTCTCGGCCTTTCTCTTGGCTTCGGCTTCTTTTTTCTCTTCGGCCTTTTTGCTGGCCTCGGCCTTTCTCTTAGCCTCGGCTTCTTTTTTCTCTTCGGCCTTTTTGCTGGCCTCGGCCTTTCTCTTAGCCTCGGCTTCTTTTTTCTCTTCGGCCTTTTTGCTGGCCTCGGCCTTTCTCTTAGCTTCAGCCGCTTTTTTTT
>JAGCLY010000077.1 GCA_017646745.1 Clostridia bacterium | reverse complement strand
TGAGGACAGGCCTCGCTCCCATAACTCCTTGTTTCTGCGCATTCGCTACGACAAAAACAACACTCAGTTGTTTTTGTCTGCTCACCCGTAATCCGTGTGTCTCACTTGGGGATAAAGGTGCTCAGGCAGGCCTTCACACTTCGCTCTAAAAACGCTTCTTAAGCGTTTTCTTTACGAGCGACGTAATCCGCTTATAAGCACCCAATTTCGGGTGCTTTTCCTTTTTTGAGCGGATAGGGGCAATCATTAGAAAAAGGAAAAATACATATTATTAATTTATATTAAAATTAAAAAAACTATTGAATTTTTTAAAAAAAGGTGATAAAATAATTATGTATGGAATTAATTGGAAGGAGTATTTCTAATATGAATATTTTCATGCAGATAATAACTAATCCGGTTTTGATTATTCCGGGATGCTCCTGGATAATTGCCCAGCTAATAAAGGGAATTATTAACGCAATCGTTAATAAGAAATTCTCGCTTGACCGTTTGTTTGGTGATGGCGGTATGCCCAGCGGACATTCGGCAACCGTAACCGCTCTTGCTGTTACCGGCGGATTAGTGAATGGCTTTGACAGCGCCACCTTTGGCGTGGCTATGATATTTGCTATTATAGTAATGCACGATGCTCTCGGCGTAAGACGTGAGACCGGAAAGCAGGCTGTTTCTATCATTAAGATTGCCGAGCTGCTTAACGATTATTTTTCTGAGCATGATGACAAGATCAAGACCGACAAGCTGAAGGTTCTCGTTGGACACACACCCTTGCAGGTTGTGCTCGGCTCTGTTCTCGGTGGAGTGATTGCGATTGCCTCTTACTTCCTTTTCCCCGAATTGTTTTTAAAGTAATAAATTAATATTATATATTTTTGGAGGACATAAAAATGAAAATTTTAGTTATCAATGCAGGTAGCTCCTCGCTCAAGTTCCAGCTTATCGATATGGAGAACGAGCAGGTTATTGCTAAGGGTATCTGCGAGGAGATCGGCGGCAAGTCCGGCTTCAAGTTCAAGGTTCCCGGCAGAGAGGATTATAAGGCTGCTATAGATATGCCTACCCACGCAGAGGCTCTTAAGCTTGTGCTCGACACCCTTGTAGACGAGAATATGGGCGTAATCAAGTCTGTTGCCGAGATCGGTGCAGTTGGTCACAGAGTAGTTCACGGCGGCGAGAGATTCGCTTGCTCCGTTCTTGTTACAGACGAGGTTGAGGAGATCATCGCTGAGTGCGCAGACCTTGCACCCCTTCACAACCCCGCAAACCTTAACGGTATCGTTGTATGCGAGCAGCTTATGGGCGTTCCCCAGGTTGCAGTATTTGATACATCCTTCCACCAGACCATGCCTGAGGCATCTTACATGTACGCTATTCCCTACGAGTACTACGAGCAGTACAAGATCCGCCGCTACGGCTTCCACGGTACATCTCACCGCTACGTAAGTGAGAGAGCTATCGCACACCTTGGCAAGCCCGCAGATCAGTGCAACATCGTTACCTGTCACCTTGGCAACGGCGCATCCTTTGCAGCAGTTAAGGGCGGCAAGTGCCTTGATACCTCTATGGGTGTTACTCCTCTTGAGGGTATTATGATGGGTACCCGTTCGGGTAACATCGACCCTGCTATCATTCCTTATCTTATGCGTAAGGGCGAGCTTACCACAGCAGACGATATTGACAAGATGATGAACAAGAAGTCCGGTATGCTCGGTATTTCCGGCAAGACCAGCGACAACCAGGAGATCGGCCGCCTTGCAGAGTCCGGCGACCACAGAGCAAATCTTTGCGAGGATATGTACTCTCACCAGATCGCTAAGTTTGTTGGCTCTTACATGGTTGCTATGGGCGGCGCTGACGCTATCGTATTCACCGGCGGTATCGGTGAGAACGCAGGTCATTACAGAGCTAAGCTCGGCGAGAAGCTTGCATTCCTCGGCGTAAAGATCGACGCAGAGAAGAACTGCATCCGTGGCGAGGAGGTAGAGATCTCTACTCCCGACTCCCCCATCAAGGTATTCGTTATTCCTACTAACGAGGAGCTTGTTATTGCAAGAGATACCCTTGCAATCGTTGAGGGCAGAGCATAATTATTTATATTAATTATTAAACAACGGGCTGTCGCTTTGACAGCCCGATTGTCAGCCGTATGGAAAATGACCTTACGGCTGATCGAAAGGCAGATAAATGTACGACGAGCTTACAGAAGTAGACATAAAAAAGATGGAGGAGGAGATCACCTATCGCAAGACGGTTCTCGCTCCCGAGCTTGGTGCAGAGCTTAAGCGCACCCGTGAGTACGGCGACCTGTCGGAAAACGCAGAATATAAAGAGGCGAAGCACCTGAAGCGTAAGAACGAGGGTCGTATCCGCTATCTTGAGAATATGATCAGAACAGCTAAGGTTATTGAGGTAAAGCAGACCGCGGATAGCGTTGCTCTTTTTGACAGGGTGCTTATTTTCAATGAGAAAATGAATGCCGAAAAGGAGATACAGATTGTTACCACGCTGCGCCAGAACGCCCTGCAGGGCTATGTCAGCAAGGAATCCCCCCTCGGCTCGGCCATTCTTGGCCACAGGGAGGGCGACCGTGTACTTGTTAAGGTAAGCGATAGCCTGTCCTACTATGTGCAGATAAGGAAAATCACCAAGGGGCAGGATAACGAGGATCTGCCAATCAGCAGCTTCTGATAAAACGCAGAAATTAATCACTATTGACAAAACAACATTTGTCTGTTATAATTAATTAGTTACATATATAATAACCTCAATTTGCATTTAAAATGCAAGGTATTATTTACAAAATCGAGCTATACAATAGGAGAAAGGAGTCTTTATGTCGCATCAGCATTTTTATTCTCGTGTTCCTGCACGTGTAAGCTTGTTTAATAAGAGAGATGGATTTGACACCTTTGCTCATTCCTTGTTGCTTGAGAGGGAGTTTATCCTTCGCTCTCTTGCGCCTGCATATATTGATAAGCTGGATATATATGATCCTGTTAAGCTCAGACAGGGCGCTGTTCCTCGTGTTTACAGCCAGACGGTGCTCGACACCGGCGACGTGGCGCAGACCGCAATCAGTTATATTCCTAAGGATTTTACCGGTGAGAGAAGCTCCTACCTTGCGCACACTCTGGTGCTTACAGAGGAGGAGAGGGAGAGGGTATTCTTCAGCCCCGACGTTGATCCCTATACACCCGAGATGTTCTTTACCGACGTAAGAGCATTTAATTTTAACGACAGAAATATTATCGGTAATCCCAACCTTACCGAGAGAGCCTATAACCCACGTCCTCTTTCAGACGGCAGGGCTGTTATGGCAAAATATAACCCGGATATGATGAGAAGCTTTATTTTCTCTGTTATATCCTCTATAATCGGTGACCGCAGAGAGGTGTTCTTCCGTCTGCCATGTGATGACAGCGAGGCATCTGAAAGCGCTCTTGAGCTTATTAATGCGGTTGTGAGTATTCTTCCTTATAGCTTCAGACAAAGACTTTCCTTTGTCAGCTTCATCACCACCCCAGAGGCATATTTGGGATACAATCTTAAGTGCGTGGGCAGTAACGTTACGGCCATTGCGCCCGAGCGAGGTGTGTTCTACGATTTTTCCACCGGTGTGATAACCGGTCAGTCGGCAGAGTACAATGGCAGCATAGCTCATGTTACATTCCTGCACTCGCTCTTTGATTATCCAACTATCAGAAATGAGTTCCATAGCTTCGTTGAGGGAATTGTAAAGGCCTACGGACCCTTTGATTTCAGTATCGAATCCTTGAATGAGATAATATTCATCTTCTGGCAGTGCAGCGGCCGTTACGTGGAGGATTCTATTCTTCCTAACGATGAGGCTGTTGCCACCTTCTTTGACACCTACGGCAAGTACCGTGAGGGAATTTCGACCGAGAACAGGGTTCAGGCATACAGATGCCTCGACAGATATGCTAAGGCACAGATCGCTATTCCCGACAGCGTGTTCTCCCGCCTGTCCACCTTCTATCCTACCGAGTGTGTAGAGGCTAAGGCTGTTGCCCTGGACGTGCTGTTAAATCTTATTCACGTTGACCTGATGAGAGATAGCCTGTTCTGCTTTATCAGCAGATATTACATGGGCGAAACCGACGGTGTTAAGGCGGTTATTATCTCTAATCTCAGCCGTGTGTTCTACGGCGGATTCTTGCAGCAGAACATCCTGGCCTTCTTTGATCTGTATTTCAGACGTGAGCCTGTGCATACCAGAGATATTATTCTCGACAAGCTCCTGCTCGCTATCCGTACCCCCGAGATTCAGAATCAGATTGTGGTGTTCCTCGACCGTCATTATGCAGCCTTAAATCCGGCGCAAAAGCTGAAGGTATGCAACACTTGTCTTGAGATGATACCCGAGTGCGACATGCTCAGCACCATGCTTGTTAATCTCATCAACCGCCGTATCGGTCGTGACAACCGTGACATATCTATGTTCATGACCGAGAGACTGTCCGAATCTCTTACCTATAGCCTGGTTTCGGGCGATGGAAGAATGGCGGCTATAATGGTTGATAACCCCGGCTTCTGCGAGGATATCGTGCTTAAGCATGCCCTTAATCAGTCTGCCGGTGTGGATCTTATTGTAGCGGTTCTTGCGGCATATCCCGCCCACAAGCGTATTGAGAAGCTTCTTCGTGCGTACAATCTATCCATTGGCATGAAAAACAGCCCATTCTCGTCGCTTATAAATCGCTTCTCGCTTATTCCCGTGGCGGTGTATCCCTCCTATCTTTGGGATATTCTTAATATGGATAAGCAGGCAGAGACCGAGCTCGATGCAGATACCCTGGCGAGTTTCCGTCAGATAATTATTTATCCCGCCGTAAGATATACGGTTCACCACGTATTTAAGCTGGGCGAGGGAAGCAGCGGGGTAGAGCAGATCACAAAATACGCCGAGGTCAATCCCTCGGTTGCAGAAAGTGCTGAATACAGGCTTATCACCTGCTATCTCAGTATGATAAGCAAATGTTCTGCCGGTGATACCGAGGGGGCATTCAAGCTTGCCTGCAGTCTCCCTGATTCCGATGAGGTGAAAAAGGATATTGCAAATTATATCAGAAAAAATAATTATTCCCCCGATGAGCAGGATGCCGAGGTTGCTATTACCTACGAGCTTCTTATGAACTATCTTCTGGGTGAAAATCTTAACCTTGACGGCATCTATACCAGATATCAGATGCAGTTTGAGGACATGCGTGTTGACGATCGCAATCTTAACAGCATTATGGCAGACAAGCGTGCCGCAAAGGATGCGATAGAGCATATTATCACCTGCGCATCGGGCATGTGTGATGCCTCTGATACCATTGCTAATCTTGTTGTCGACGACGAATCCGGACTCAGAGCCGCAATTAAGGAGTTTGCCGATATGTACGGCCCCGGCGCAGGCTCTTATCTTAAAAAGAAAACACGTGAGTCCTACTTTGCTATTGAGGAGATTGCCGAGGAGGTTATTGAGGAGCGAAATGCTACTATCAGATCTGTTGGCGATGCAGTTAACTTCCTTTTTAGACGCAAATAATATATAGAAAACGGAAAGAGAGGCCTAAAAACCTCTCTTTTTCTATTGATTTTTGTCTTTTTTTGTGCTAAACTTATTTTATATTATCAGAAAGGAAAGATAAACTATGCTTGATAGAAAGAACATTGATCCCAAATATAAATGGGATCTGACAAAAATATATGCTACCGAGGAGGCCTTTAAGGCGGACTATGACGAGGCGCAGGCTATCGTAAACAGATTCCCCGCCCATGAAAAGACTATTTGTAATAGCGCTAAGGGGCTTCTTGATGCTCTTAACGATAATGCAAAAATCGAATATATTATCAGTAAGCTCTGGGTATACTCTCATCTTCACTTTGATACCGATGCTTCCAATAATCAGGCCCAGGCAAGATCCGGCAGAGTTCGCTCGCTTGCAATAGCTGCATCTGCTGCAGGCTGGTTTGTTGGTCCCTATATCCTTCGCCTTGATGAGAAGACCGTGGAGCAATGGTATAAGGAAGAGCCCGCCCTCGAAACCTATCGTCGACTGATCTTCAAGATCATGCGTGATAAGTCCCATACCCTTAGCGATGAGTGCGAAAAGCTTGTTGCCAGCATGGGTGATGCTCTTGGCTCTCATAGCAACATTCGTGGCATTTTTGCAAACTCTGATTTACAATTTGGCAAGATTCGTGACGAAAACGGCAAGTATATGCAGCTCACCGACACAAATTATGTGCCCACACTTATGAAGCCCAACAGAAATGTAAGACGTGCGGCCTTCAACTGCCTTTACAAGACCTACGGTCAGTTTGGCAACACCTTTGCTACCATGTACGAGGGCTACGTTAAGGAGCGCATTACCTTTGCTAAGATCGGTAAGTTCAAGTCCTCCCTTGAGGCGTCTACCTTCCGTGATGAGGTTACCCCTGTTATTTACAACAACCTTATCAAGTCGGTTCGTGCATCTCTGCCCGTAATTCACGATTACTACGAGCTTAAGCGTCAGGTTCTCGGCCTTGACAAGCTTCACCTCTATGACGTTTACGCTCCCCTTATTGAGGAGTGCGAGAGCAAGTACAGCTATGAGGAGGCTGTTGAGGAGGTTCTTGAAACCGTTAAGATCTTTGGCGAGGAGTATCATTCCACCCTTACCGAGGGACTTAAGGAGCGCGGTTGGGTTGACGTTTATCCCTCAAAGGGTAAGCGTGGCGGAGCTTATAGCTCCGGTTGCCCCGGCACCGAGCCCTATATTCTTCTTAACTACACCGAGACCTTTGACGATGTTTCCACCCTCGCTCACGAGGCAGGACACTCTATGCATTCCTACTTCTCCAGAAAGTATAACGAGCCCCATAACTCCGATTACACTATCTTTGTGGCAGAGGTTGCATCTACCGTAAACGAGCTTCTTCTTGCACACAGAAAGCTTGAGGAGTCCAAGAGCGATGCCGAGAAGCTTTCTATTCTTGATGGACTTATGGAAACATACAAGGGCACTCTCTATCGCCAGACCATGTTTGCTGAGTTTGAGCGCAATGCTCACAGACTTGCCGAAAAGGGTGAGCCTCTCACCGCAGAGGTTCTTAATAAGGAGTATATGAAGCTTATTAAGGCTTATTTCGGTCCTAAGGTTTGGAAGGATAAGCAGATTGCTTACGAGTGGATGCGTATTCCTCACTTCTATAGCAACTTCTACGTTTACAAGTATGCTACCTGTATCTCTGCTGCCAGCGCTATCGTTAAGCGTATTGAAACCGAGGGCGAGGCATATGTTGGTAAGTATATCGAGTTCCTTAAGTGCGGCGGCTCCAAGTCGCCTCTTGAGAGCCTTCTTATTGCAGGCATCGATATGAGCGACCCCACCGTTGTTGACGGCGCAATCGAGGATTTTGCATCTGCGATTGCTCAGTTCAGAGAAATTTACAACTCTCAGGCAAAATAACAAAATTCGCTTGACAATTACATTTGTCTGTGATATAATAATCGAGGCCTCAAAAGCGAGGCCTCAAATATGCGGACGTGGCGGAATTGGCAGACGCGCTGGTTTCAGGTTCCAGTGAAGCGATTCATGTGGGTTCAAGTCCCGTCGTCCGCACCAAATTAAGTGGACGGCATTATTGCTGTCCACTTTTAATATTTCAGGGCAAAAATTGATAAAAAAGGCAAAAAATCTGCCTTTTTACTGCTTTTTCAGGAGTATTTTGCCTTTCTCCAACATTAAAAATACTGTTTTTGATTAAAAGAGTGTGTCTTTCGGAGAGGTTTTCTCCCACGTCGGACGCACTCTTTTTTGCTTTCGTTAAAATTATGGGTATTCGTTAAAATTGTAGGTATCCGTTAAATTTATGGGGGTAAGCGTTAAAATTGTGTGAGTAATCGTTAAAACTATGGGGAGTAATCGTTAAAATATACTCCGCAGACCACGTTAAAACATTTTGCTTTTTGATGTGAATTTATAAATTTAGGGGGCTTCCGGCTATTGCTTTTTTATCGGATTTTTGGTATAATATATGTGTAAGAATCCATGTCGAGGAGGTATATTTATGAATCCGACATCCGAACAAAAAAGAATAGCTTTCGGCTATAACCGCCACGAAAACCGCATTGTCATCAACGAGGGGCAAGCCGCTTGCGTTAAGCTTATATTCGACTATTATTTGCAGGGTAACAGTTTGTCTCAAATCAAGGCTATCCTTGAAGGATTAGGCATACCTTCCCCGCAGAATAAGCCTACGTGGGGTAAACAAGCATTGTCGAACATTCTCTCAAATCCGCACTACCTTGGATCTGAAGAGTACCCGATGATTATCACGCAAGAGGTCTTTGATAAGGTTCAGGAATTAAAAACTAAAAAATAATTGCAATATCGCTTTCATTTGCGCAAAGTTTATGGTAATATGAACCACAAAACGCAAAGGAGGCGATATTTTTATGGGCAAGGTAAAAGTCATTCCCGTACACCCGAAATATCTTGTAAAGCGGTATAAGAAAGTGGCAGCATACTGTCGTGTCAGCACGGCTCAAGAGATACAGTATCATAGCTTGGAGGCACAACGGGAGCATTTTGAAAAATACATATCGGAACGGACGTGGTGGGTGTTCGTTGGAATATATGCAGACCAAGCCTCGGGGCGGCACAATCTCAAGATGAAAGAGTTTCAGCGTATGATGGCAGACTGCCGTGCCGGGAAGATTGACTTAATCCTAGTAAAATCAATTAGCCGCCTCGGGAGAAATACCGTGCAATTCTTACAGGCTTGCAATGAGTTTAACTCCCTAGGCGTTGACGTGTATTTTGAAGTGGAGAAACTCTATATAAGCAATCCCAAGGCGGTTCGTATGCTTACCGTTTACGCAAGTGTATATCAGAACGAGAGCGAGACAAAAAGCTTTTCTATTCACTGGGGACATCTCGTGCGCTTTCAGAACGGCAACTCAAAGTTTTATAGCCGCCCTTGCTATGGCTATACGCAATCTCTCGACGGCACTTTGGAAATAGTCCCCGAAGCCGCCGCCGTGGTGACTTTGATATATAAGTGGAGATCCGAGGGAGCATCTTTACGAACCATTGCAAGCCGTCTTGTGGAGATGAATATAAAAGCTCCACGAGGTGGCAACGTGTGGGGTATCGAAACCATCCGCAAAATACTGAATAACGAAAAATACTATGGCGATGTGCTTCTGCAAAAGACGTACATCGCTGATTTTTTTACAGGAAAGCAAGTTCCTAACCGCGGGGAGTGCGAAAGTTATCTGCTTGAAGACCACCACGAGGCGATTATTCCACGAGGGATGCGTGAATAGGTTGAAAAAATACGAAAAATATGGTATAATGAGGCTAATATAAAAAACTAACATGGATATAGATATTTTTGAGGTAAAAAAAATGACAGTCGCTTTCAAAATTAAGTGCCGATTGCCTTGGTTCAAATACGCAAAAAGAGAAATTGAGTTGAGTGGAAATACTTTTGAAGAAATAAACCAAGAATGTTTACGATATGACATGGAATTTTGCCCCGACGTAGTTTTCAACGCTGGCAAGGACAAATTTCGCGCCAACAATTTAGGGGAAGTTGAAATAGAATATGCCGAAAGCTTGAGTCAAGATAAAATAAAAAACCATATTAATACTTTGATTTCTTTCATTTCTATGTGTGTTGGGGATATTTGTCAATGCGAAGATTGGATTATTATCGATAATCGAACATATGAAAAGTTTTTCGATTTTCCGTCTGAAACACCCACTGAATTACCTTTGTCCCAGAAAAGAAAATTTTGGGAAGTGTCTTTTGAAGAAATCCGAAATGATTTTGGTTCCATATTAGACTTTTTGCTGTATTCCCCCAAAAGCAAAATAATCACCACATATATCTTGCCTAATTATCTGGCGACCGTATACTTTATTGACTTCATAGGCAGTTTGGAGTGGAAGTTCAAAAATGCTGTAACTACCATTGAAAGTCTTATGTATTATATCAAGCATGATGAATATACAGAAAAAGAAAAAGGAAACAAAGATAAATTCAAAAGCCTGAGAACGAAGATAAAGCAAGTGGAAGGAATAGAAAGCGATTTAAAACCTATCGATTCTTATTCATCTCCCAAAAGAATCAACTTGGATAAAAAAATACGTGATGCTATATTATTGGGGCAGGAATATTTGGGCGTTGAAATCAAAGAAAATGTTGATATTAACCTTTATTCTCAAAAATGCGCAAACACACGAAACCTTTTATCACATTATATAGAAGAAAATCCCCATAATCAGTATTTGGCAGAAAATGAAATATCAGATGCGACTCATTTTCTCATAACATTGGCTAAGTATCTTTTGCTAAAAGAAATCTGCTCAAATGTCGATATAACAAAGAAATTTAAAAGCAATCTTTTGATGAGAACTTATTTGCATATCTATACTAATTGGAACTAAAATTAAAAAACACCAACAAAACCCCCGCGCTTTTGCATCTAAATAAAATAAGGAGGTGATATACTATGCCAAAAAGCAAGCAAATAACCGTAACCGAAATATTTGATTTGTTAAGAAGCGGACAACAACATGACGGAGTTGAATTGCTATATAAGCATCATTACAACAAAATGTATGGTGTGGCATTTTCAATCGTTAAAAAGGAAGATATAAGCCAAGATATTGTACATAACGTCATTTATAAGTTGATGCTATTGGAAACGAGTAAATTTCCCTCGTCTAATGAGCTAACTTGGTTATACAAGGTTGTAAAAAATGAAGCCTTAATGTTTTTGCGTAGTAATAGAACACCGCTTATTTCTCTTGAGGATGTTAAAGAGCCTATCTCCGAAGATATAGATATACACGACTTTGTTGATATGGATATGTACTACTCGATGATAAAGGGACTCAAAGATGAGCAACAACAGGTTGTTACCCTAAAAGTGTTGGGTGGATATACCCACAAGGAAATATCGGTTATGCTTGGCAAGCCTATCGGAACAATTCAATGGATATATAATACTTCGGTAAAAAAATTAAAGGTAATGCTTTCGTCAATAATATTGGCTATATTTGTTTCTGCTTTTGGATTTGTAGAAAGACTCACCAATTACATAGAACAATTAAAAGCAGTCCCCGAAATTCCCGGACAGACGGTACATATTCCTTTTGATTATTTTATTGTAATTTTTGCCGTTATTTTTGCGGTTTTAATTTCCCTTTTTACGATTATTTATATAAAATCTTACAGAATACCAACAAAAGCGAATAGAAAAAGCATCTAAATAGTAGAAACCAAAAAGGAGGTTTATACTATGAATAATGCAAAAACAATTTCAAAAGCAAAGATTACTTTGGGAGCTATATTACTAACATTTGTAATGTTGCTTACCCTTGTTGCGACACCTTTTATAGCTCACGCCGCAACAACGCAAAAAAATCACGCAAGCTATAATACCAAGACGGGCGAAGTAACTTATTATGACTTTGTTGCCGAAGAGCCCGCACCTGATGAAGAAGGCGGTAGCAATAGCGGATATAACCCCTTTGAATAAGGAGGAAATGTTATGAAAAAAATATTTTATCTTCCATTATCGCTATTACTTGCTGTATTTTTGCTTTTCTCTATGATAGGTTGTAATACTAACAAAGAAGAACCGTTCAAAGCGGATGTCAAGATTACCGTTGTAAATGCTAACAATGAGCCAATCGTGGATACCTTTGTTTCTGCTATGAATGTAAATAATACTGATCTTCCCATAGGTTATACAACGGATTCTAACGGACAGTTTACGCTTAAAAATCTTACAGAGCGAGAATTAACGTTCGTTATTCACGGAGAAGAAACTTCGTATAATACAAAGTACACGATTACCAAAGCGGATTTGGAGCAAGGCAGTATAATCGTTCAATTTTCCAATATTACCGAAACAACAATAGACCCTTTAGAATAAAGCAAAACGAATTTAGGGGGATGTATCATAATGAAAAAAGAAAATATCTATAAATTTCTATATATCGTGGCTGCCTTGTTATTTGTGGGTTTTGCTATTGCCTTTGGTGTGGATGCCTATAAATACAATACCGGCGGTTACTTGGGTTCGGCACCTCTGTACGTTTATGCGCTCGTGGATGCAGTTGAGTATCTTCTGCCGAGCTTTGCGTTCTTCATCGCAGGTCTGATCTGCAAGAAGAAATTTGCGAAAAAGTGAAACCAAATCGCAAAAAAAGCGACTATATTTATGAGAGAATAACGAGGATCGTTAAATGAAAAAGATAATTTCTATCCTTCTCTTGGCGGTAACGCTGATTTTCGCACTATCCGCTTGCGGAATGGGAAAACCTAAAATCGAAGATTATGAATGGAAAATGCGGACGATTATGCACGCAGAGGATAATCAAGTTATTTACGATGCGGTGGCAGAAGAAAGTACAACTCACCCCGAAGCAAAGATTATCGAAATGACTCTCGTAGCAAAGGACGGTAAGATTACGATTACCGATGTTACGAACGGAAAGACCTACGAAGGAACTTATACCGTGTCGGGCAGAAATCCCAAAGGAACGGATTATCAAATCACGATAGACGGCAAATCGGGCTATGCCGGAGTAGCTATGACAACATACGCAGACGGCTCGGAAGAGCCGACATTGCCCATTAGCCTTGACGGTTATTCGATGTATTTCTACGCTGAATAAGGCATTTTCCCGTATTTATTACTTGTCACATAGATGTCACGCCGTTATACCTTGTCTTATCGCAGGTTGCGTAGTAAAATTATAGCGGAGGTGATCTCAATATGGAATTAAAAGATAGGCTCAAAGAGCTAAGAGCAAACGCCAATCTTACACAAGAGGACTTGGCAAATCAAATTTTTGTGTCGCGCACTCTCGTATCCAAGTGGGAGTCAGGCGACCGTTATCCGAGCAAAGACAATCTTGCTCGACTTGCCGTTCTGTTCCAAATACCGCAAGATGAACTTATCGGCGGTCAGAAGGAAAAGGACAAATATAACAAGTACAATATCATCAGCATTGCATACTCGTCGATATGCGGTGTTATGACTCTTGGGTTGATCGTTATGATGATTATAGCGGTCGTGGAAAGACTGACAATCAACGACGGTTGGACGGGTATCGGAGGCTTTATGGTATCCATTGTTTTCGTTCTGCCCATCATCCTCGGCTTGGTGCTTTTTGAAGCAATCACACTAAAGAAGAAAAACGGATATAAGACAATGGAACTGTATAGCTTGTTTACGCTAATTCTCGTGTGGTTGCTGTCAATACCGACATATCTTTATGTGATATGAAAAAAGTTTCTATATAAGAAAAACGATAATAAAAAAGAACAGGAGGTTGTTTATGAGAAAAATTGTATTAAGAATTATATCGGCAATATGTATGGTGTTGCTCTGTTTTTCTATGGCTTCCTGTTCTAATTCCAAAGGAATAAATATCGGTTTTAACGGTAAATGGATTGGAACATTGCCTGATGTTCATTTTGGCATAAAAAGCGATAAAACAGAGTTTGATATTAATAACGTAACCCTTGATTTTTCATACGGTGACGGAAGTGTTGGTGAAGTTGGCGGTTATATCGGAAACTATGTTGAGGGTGCTGAAGAAACAGAAGATTGCCCTATTGTATGTGTTGCTGTCTACTTTTACAATTCAAAATATGGCAATACATTAGGTGAAGCTCGTTTTGAAGATTATAAAAACATTGAAGGACTTTATTTTGTCAAAGAAATCAGTCTTGATGATTACAATGAAAATTACGATGTGGAAAACAATATTTTCGGTAGTAAATACGAGCATACCGAAACATTAACGATTCCGCAAGAAACTTTTGAGCTTACCACGGGCTTTGTTTGCATCGGTGTTTTTGAGATTGCCTATATTCCTTCTCAAAATTTATATCGTATTGCTAACGGAGCTGACAAGGGCTTAAAATACGAAATACTTGACGACGGTAAGGTCAAAATATCCGAACCCGGAAAAACAGTTTATGACGATCCCAAATAATAAATAACCATAGAGAGCCTGCGACGCACTATGTACACACAGGCTCATACTATAAGGTGGTCGATGGAAAGGTTACATTGTCAAAACAGCCGATTAATTGAATTTGAATGAGCTTGCACGGGAAGCAGGCGCATTTGAAGATGGAGAATAAAAATACGCTATACTATAATTGAATAATTATAAAAAGGGGGTAACCGAAATGAAATGTCCTAAATGTGGTAAAGAAATGGAACAGGGTTATTTTTATGGTCAAAGAGCTTTATGGAGCAAAAATGGAGACAAGTTTACAATTCTTAAAGGTAAAGATGATGTAAAGCTATTTGCTTCAGGGTCTCCCGCTTATAAGTGTGAACATTGCCATAAAATCGTTGTAGTGATCGATTATTAAAAACCAAATTTGACGATAACTAATATTTTTTAATTTTGCGACAATCTCACGGAAACGATAAAAAATGCCACTTACAACATAACGGTGTAGGTGGCATTTTATTTTGCGCAATTGCAACAAGCGAAGAAAAAACTACTGTTGCGAACTGTTGGTTTGCGTATTGTTTGTTATTTCTTCTCTCAGGTGAATGGGCAACAACTGATATAGTTCATCAGCAGTAAAGAATTGTTCTTCTTCACATTTCAGGGCTTTTTGCGCTGCTTCGTAACTTTTAGAATCTGTTTTGGGGGCGGTCTCATATATTTCTGCCGTTCTTTTTTGGAGCTGATTTCTTCTATCGCATATTTCATCATTTGATAAGTTTGAAAAATCAGTCAGAAGAGATATGTATTCTTCCCTAACTATCCAAAGAGCATTTGCTACTGCGGAGTGGCGAGTGATTTCCAAACTTAGATTAAAATCTTTGAAGTATAATGTTATACCCAGGAGAATTGCAGAACAAACTCCGCTTACATAGGTTAGTGCCGTTTCGTTGGTTATCACGGAACTAATAAATCCTCCGGCAGTAAGTGCAGAGAGTATAATTTGTGTATATTTTATTATTTTATTTTTCTTTGAGAGGAAGTCTACTTTTTTCCAATGCGCAATATAGCTATATACCACACGACCGTATGCTTCCATTAGCTGCATGCGAAGATTGTTTCTATGCGTCTGGGAATTTTGTTCCATAAATGCTCCTCCATTTTTCGTGCCACGTGTAATACCATTTTTCTTCACAAGCAGAAATGGCTTGACACGATAAGTCATATGCTTTTTTTGAATCTGTTTTTACTGAACCGGGGTGTTTCATAGTTATTTTCTCTGATGGCATGATTCTGTCCCACTTGTTTGCTGAAGGTTCTTTCTCCAAGCGATCTAGGATATATTTAAAAAAATCCCTAGATATCCAATCATAATAAATAAATGAATTTCCCGCATATTTGTAATTTTGAAGAAAATAGTAAGCAATACTATCGATTAATATACCCGGCATCAACACCGTCATTTTTTCTTTCCACGCACGAGACATACGGCACAATCGTACTAAATTACCATTGTATTTCGAATCTGCCGCAGAAAAAAGATACATTTCAAAAGACGGGTCCATTGTTTCCCAAGAGCCGCCATTGTTCGTGTCGGCATATGTATAGCTACCATTGGTATGTTTAAAAGCAGGGACGATTTCGAACTTTATTCCGTCACTAAAATCAATATCAACAACTTGCCCGTCTCCTGATATTTTGGAAGTTGAATACGTTTTTAATAACGATTCTCTTACTGACTGGAGCAATGCAGACTGACCATTTCCTGAATAATTGTCGAAGCGAGAAAATTCGCTCCATGGAAGCTCTATAACAACATCAATGTCACTAGTAGCGATAGCGGTGCCTCGACCATAAGATCCAACGACTAAAAAGTGAGTGTTGTCTGAGTCGCTGTTCCAAAAGTCTAAATTGATGCGTTTTACTATACTTTTAAGACGAGATTTTACTGTTTCCTGTGTATCACTAGAAATTTCAAGATTTCTGCAAAACGCAGAAAAATCATCGGTTATATTTATGGTGTCCATATATCTCCCCGTTTTGCAAATATTTTATATTTACATTATACTACAAAAATAGACTTTTTTCAAGATAAATAGGCTGAATTATTATATGCCGATCACAAAAAAGTATGTAAATTGACTATTCCAAAGCAGAAAACAACGATTCAAGCAGGAAAGATATAAAAGTCAAGCAGTAGAGCGGTAAGCGAAAAATGCTTGCCGTTTTGTTTTTAAGAACTGCCGAGTATGCAAAATATTGACGATTTACCATTTTTGTGATATAATTATCTTATGAAAAACATTGTGGGAGGTAGTTATGAAAAAACATATTGGTAAATGTGCATTGTGCCGCAATGAATGCGAACTTTCATTTGAGCATATCCCGCCTCATTCATCATTTAACTCCACCCCTGCCAAACCCGTAAGCGGTGATAAGCTTATGCTTGATGACGATCGGATGCCTTGGGAGATAGAGGGACTTCCTTACACCAATCAGCAAAGGGGGATGGGAAAATACTCCCTATGCGAATCCTGCAACAATCTCACCGGCTCGTGGTATGGTGATGATTATAAACTGATGGCTCATATTATCAACCACACATTACGTGAGCCTATTGAGCCTGACGTTAACGGAATTGGGATTCGTGAAATCCATCCGCTGCGTTTTATTAAGCAGGTTATTTCAATGTTCTGCTCTATAAATAATGGCGATGACCCGAGGTTTGAGCCGCTACGTAAGTTCGTGTTGGACAAAGACGCCGTTGGCTTAGATAAAAACAAGTACAAGCTGTGTATGTATTTCACCAAAAGCAATATGATTAAATACGCACCTCTTTCGGTGCTTCTGATGATGGGAGAGGAGAAATGTGAGTCTATCGCGTTAAGTGAAATAACTGCATATCCGCTTGGATTTTTACTTTATTTTGACCCATTCCCCTCGTGGAAATATGAAGGCATAGACATTACGAGCTTCGCCGATTGCAAATATGACGATACAGCTACGGTGGAGATGCCTTTATGCATAAAAGAAGTAAATGATGTTTTCCCCGCATATTACCGAACCAAGGAAGAAATCATTGAGTGCGTTGAAAACAACAAAAAATGGGCGGAAGAAAATGATACATAATGAGAGCAAAACCTAGAATATAGGGTGTACAGGAGAAATAATTTGCATTACTATTTTATTGACACAAATAATAAATCTTTAATTTTTCAGAGGGAAATGTCTGAGGATGAGTTTGAAGAGTTATATAAGCATATTCGTAAAATAACAAGTATGCGAATGGATAATGACCGAATTCAATCTGTAAGTCAAGAATATAATGAGTTGTTAATATTGCTTGACAATCTAGATAAGGCGAGAAGCTTATATGATTATAAAAAAATACAAACAACGCTTTCAAACTACTTATTTTACTTCAAAAAATATGTAGACAATTGGGAGACATACCTTGCTCGTACATTCGGAAAAAAATCTTCGGAGTTTCAAAGTTTTAAGCAAGCACAAGCTGATGAATACGATAAATATATGGAATATCGTATAATGTATAGATTAAGGAATTTTGATCAGCATTGCGGAAATATAATTTCTAGTGTTTCCCACAGTGTAGACGAAGAGGGCGCAAAAAAACATATAGTTTATACGCAACGTGATAGATTATTGGCGCAGTTTGATGAATGGAAGACGGATGAGATTGATTTTCTAAAAAAGCAAGACGAGCAAATAGATATCCTCCCATACATTATCCAATTTCAGAAATGTATAATAAGAATACATGAAAAAGCAATGCAAATTCATTTTAATGAAGATTTCTTTGATTCATGCGCAGAAATAATCATTACTGCAAATGAATTTGAAAACGAAGAAGATATACGCATTGCTTCAAATGAACATGAAATGAATTCTGATTTTTGGAATTCTTCAACGCAGAAAAAATTGAATTTAATTAATTTGGATGTCAAAGCGTGCAAAGAATTACTAAAAATGCATATTCGAAATAATTTATTGTTCGTAAAAGTGTTATACCATGGTGAGCATTTTGACAAATTACTAAAAGGCTGCGCAACCCCGGTGGATATAGAAACTGTAGATAAAGTATCTTCTACAGAATCGATATCCGTAAATGGTCAGCAGATGATAAGAGTTTTTATAACATTATCACTTGATACTCTTGCCATGTGCGCAGTGTTGGCGGATTCTAAATTTAAGTTTAAGGAAATAAGGCAAATAGAAGAAAATTATTCAAAATATATTAAGGCGCTATGTAAAAGGTTCTAAAAAACTTTTTTATGTTTTTTATCGTCTGCAGACTATAAAAATGCACCCATTCGTTAAAATTGAACCCATTTTTGAAAAAATCATCCGTTTTTGCACCCACTCATCCGTTTTTGCACCCATCAGGATTTTGTATCCTTTTCATAGTCCTTTCACAAATAAGAACGCAGAAAAGGATACAATTATTTGTGCCAATTCTGCGTTTTTTATTGCTTTTTAGGGGGATTTTGCCCTTTTGAAGTATAAAAATCATAGTTTGCGATAAAAAGAGCCTATCTTCCGAGTTTTTTTGCGCTCTAGGTGGATGGGATCTTTTTGCTTTTTGCATTATTATATATTAATTTTCCCTTAAAATGTGATACAATAATCGTGCTACACAATTTTAATATTTCGAAACAGCCTAAGTTTGGTAAAACCGTAGGCTTTGCTTGTCATATCCGTCTCGATATGAAATTATGTAGGCGCAATGAGCGAAACCTCGTTTTTCGGTGCGCGGTTTCTGCTGTGCGCTTTTTTATTGTAGGGAGAAAATGAAAAATGTAAGATGGAAAAATTAGATAAAATTTAAAAATAAAAAAGGATATCATATCAATTTATGAAAGATATCCTTTTTTATTTAAGAATTTAGTGTATCTTTATGCTGCTTCATCTACTATAAACTCAATTGAAGTTATATATAAAACATAATATGCAGAGCCATTTTTTTCAGTAGATATAGTTAAGCTATTTGTGCTTTGGAAATTAATTTGAATTGTTGATGTAGCATTTGCAGCCACAGTATCTTTACCGGCAACATTCATAAAATAATCATCTTTTGCTGTTATTAAAGTAGTTTTACCATCATCACCATTTCCAGACCAGATAGTAGAACTGCTATCGCCAACACGAATGTTACATTTATTATTAGTTACATAACCGGTAATAATTACTCCGGTAACATTTTCGGTTAATTCTATTGTGATGCTACCGGTAACGCTTGTGGTTCCTAGTTTCAACATATTATTACCGTACCAAATATTATCACCTGAACCACCTCTACCGCCACCATATATGTTAGTGATATTGCTTACACTCGAGATAATATTTTCTTGTTTTCCATTAAATTGAATTACGTTGTATGCGTCTGTTGGATCGGTAAATTTAACTGCTTGTTTTCCGGGTAATTGATAAACTATATCGTAATAGTAATCCTTTGTAGCTTCTACCGGTGGAGTAATAATGGATTTATCTTTTAACGTTATTACTATTTTTACGTCTTCACCGGGCATGGAAAATTTATATGTTGTACCACTTGAAGCCTCTAAAATTTTGCCGTTAGCCGTTACTTTGGCAATTTCTTTAGTATTGTCTGTCATTAATATAGATAAGGTAACGGTTTCTCTTTCCTTATACTTATCATTTACTGCTGATAATTGATATGCACTATCGGCATTTACAGTAAGAGTATGGGTTTGATAGTTGGCGGGGTTGTTTTCAAGGAAGTCAATAATCAGAGGTCTTAAATATGTATTAAAAGGTACTGCAGCGCGAATATTAGCACAAATTGTAGATACTCTTGTGCCATTTTCTTTTCCTTCAATAGCAATATCTTTAGCCTCTCTTACTTTTTCAGAATCAACACCTGTAGCTTCAATTATCCATAATAACAATTCCGGACAAGAAAATTTGCCGTATGATCTATCAGAGGCAGAAGCATCCCATAACATTCCTTCATCAATTGTCGAATATAACCATGATTCGAAATAATGCCATTTTTGTGATGGAAGATGTTGCGCTTTATCAACAACTAATCCGGCTTTCAAAGCGTTGCTGATATATCCACCGCTTTCTTGTTGGTATAATTCAACATATTCGTTTGTTATCGGATATTGTTCATCTTTCGTTAGTAAGAAGCACTCCATATCCGACATAGTAATAACGTAATCATCCGGTAAATCTACTTTACCGTTTTCGTTTCCGGTATTCTCGTTGTTATTATCATTGTCATCTTTGTTATCGGTATTACCTTCGGATTGGTCTTCATCAGGTAATACTACACCTCCGTTACCATCCTGATCGCCGTTATCCTTGTTATCGGTATTACCTTCGGATTGGTCTTCATCGGGTAATACTACACCTCCGTTACCGTCCTGATCGCTGTTATCCTTGTTATCGGTATTACCTTCGGATTGGTCTTCATCGGGTAATACTACACCTCCGTTACCGTCCTGATCACCGTTATCCTTGTTATCGGTATTACCTTTGGATTGGTCTTCATCGGGTAATACTGCACCTCCGTTACCGTCTTGATCGCTGTTATTCGGTTGAAAGTAGTTACAACCGGACAGTAATAATGCTAAACAAAGAAAAACTAAAATAGTACTTAACAAAGTTCTTTTTCTCATATGTGCACTCCTTTTATGAAAATTCATATTTAAACGTTAATAAACACACATTATTAAATATAGCTAAATTAATTAGCAAGGCTTTTGTTAATCTTTTTAAACATTTTAACATATGGAGTAACAAAAATCAATATAATTTTCAATAAAGTGAGTGGAAAACTAAAAATCATACCTTCCCCGAAGCCTTACATCCGTTGCCTAATATATCCAACAAATCCCGCTAATAGCTTTGTTTTTCGCACTGCAACTACAGGAAATAATCTTCAAATAAAATTATTCAGCCTATCGTTAAAATCGAACCCATCGACCTCATTTTGCACCAATTCCCCTCAAAATGTACCCATTAGGATTTTGTATACTTTTTGCTTTGGTACAATGGGACAGTTCTCAGGCAAGCCTTCAAACTTCGCGCTAAAAACGGTTATCAAGCGTTTTCTTAATGCGCGACATCGTCTAGACCAAAAAAGTCGTATCTTTTTGATACGACTTTTTTATTAATTGCAAAAGCTGTTTTAAAAAATTACTTAAAAGTGGGAGCGTGAGTTTCACCCGTTGCAAAGGCGTTGTTGCCGGGATTTGACAAAGAAAAATACATCTTTGCGGCTTTAGTCGTGCCAAAATCGCGATTGGAGCCTGTTTCCTGCACTTTATTGAAAGCATCGCGGAACATTTGGTTGTGGGCCTCTTCACGGTTGAGCAAGAAGTCAATCGTTTCTCTAACCTTCTTATCCTCTATCTGACGGTAGAGATATTCGTAAACGACCTTAGCTCTCTGCTCAGACGCAATATTGGAAAGAAGATCAGCACAAAGATCGCCTGTAACTGTAACATAATCAGCCGTCCATGAGTAGCCTGAGGAATTGATAAGTCCGGGGTTTAATCCGAGCAAGACGTGCGTCTGCACTTCGCCCGCCTGTACCTTTGTAGCATCCACATCATGACCGTTTAATAGATTAATAGTTTGCGCCACCATTTCCATATGGCCAAGCTCCTCGGCAGCAATATCAAGAAAGAGATCCTTGATCTCGGGATCTTTAATTCTGAAGCTTTGGGACATATACTGCATTGCTGCTTTTAATTCACCGTTTCCGCCGCCAAGTTGTTCTTGAAGCAGAACGGCATACTGTGGATTGGC
The DNA here is from genome assembly GCA_017646745.1 of Clostridia bacterium. GTDB lineage: Bacteria > Bacillota > Clostridia > Oscillospirales > CAG-272 > UBA1740. The sequence continues at coordinate 15,660 of JAGCLY010000077.1, read as the reverse complement.
TCTTTCGACCTCTACGGGATGAAATAACTGTTTTTCATGCTTAAACATAACAAATATAGACCTCCGTTTATAGATTCTGAACTATTATTCCTATTTTTACATAAAAATATACATCCTACTTTACGCAGCAGCCGTATTCTTTCACCGTATGTTACAGTACTATCAATCTCTTTGCCGTTTTGTCATAATATTTTATGAATCTGCCGTATAAATCCCTATGACAGTATCAAGAATAAAAAGGATAACGGAGGTGAATATATGAGCAATAGATTATCAAATGAAACAAGCCCCTATTTACTCGAACACAAAGACAATCCGGTTGATTGGTATCCTTGGTGCAATGAAGCATTCGAGCGTGCGAAAAAGGAAGACAAGCCCATCTTTTTAAGCATCGGATACAGTGCGTGTCATTGGTGCCACGTGCTCGCTCACGAAAGCTTTGAGGATGAAGAAATCGCCAAAATACTAAACGAATATTTTATATCAATCAAGGTAGACAAGGAAGAGCGTCCTGATATTGACTCTGTCTATATGGCGGTCTGTCAAGCCTTCACCGGAAGCGGTGGCTGGCCCACAAGCATCTTTATGACGGCCGAGCAAAAACCATTTTTTGCCGGAACATATTTTCCCAAAACCTCGCGAGGCGGTAGAATAGGTTTTCGTGAACTATTAATCGCCATACACGAAAAATGGGTCACTGAGCGGGAGGTACTGTTGAGTGATTCGGATAAAGTAATCAATTATTTAAACAACTCAGATGCTGTTTCCAATATTTCCGACAGTGATTTAACCGATTTGGCAGTGTCGCAATACAAGCGAATCTATGATGAAAAGCACGGCGGTTTCGGACGTGCACCAAAGTTCCCGGCGCCTCACAATCTGTTGTTTTTGCTTGATTACTACAAGCGCTATAAGAGTGTCTCATGTCTGCATATAGCAGAACACACGCTGCTTTCGATGTATCGAGGCGGAATGTTTGATCATATTGGATTTGGATTTTGCCGCTATTCTACCGATCGGAAATTTCTTGTTCCGCATTTTGAAAAAATGCTATATGACAATGCGCTTTTGATTCTTGCCTATTGCAAAGCGTATACAGTAACGAAAAAGGATATATACCTTGACGTTGCAGAAAAAACAGCGGCTTATATTCTTAGGGATATGACCTCTGCAAAAGGGGGATTTTACAGCTCGCAGGATGCCGACAGCGAAGGAGAGGAAGGTAAATATTATCTCTTTACTCCAAGCGAAATTACAAAAGTGCTCGGAAAGGATAGCGGTGAGCGCTTCAACGGTCACTTTGATATTACGGAAGCGGGTAATTTTGAAGGAAGAAATATCCCGAATCTGTTAAAAAGCGATCCTAACGATAAAACGTTTGAGCCTTTTTTCTCTATGCTTTATGATTATCGCAAAAAGCGGCACTCTCTCCACCGTGACGAAAAGATTTTAACGTCATGGAACAGCTTGATGATTGCTGCTATGTGCGAACTGTATCTTGTGAGCCGGAAAGAAATATATCTTTCTGCTGCAAAAAGAGCCGACGGGTTTATACGGAATTATCTTTACGAAAACAACACCCTTTACGTTAGCTTTCATATGGAGAAGCGTGGTGTAAGAGGATTTCTTGACGATTATGCCGCATATATTTATGCGCAAATGGCGCTGTACCGTGTCACTCTGGACCGTGAATATTTTGATTTCGCAAAGAAATTATGCGATAAAGTTATAACAGATTTTGGCGACACTGCCGGCGGATTTTATTTATACAGCAAAGATCATGAAAAGCTAATCCTGCGTCCCAAAGAAATCTATGACGGCGCAATTCCAAGCGGAAATTCTCTGATGGCTTATAATCTTGTTCGCTTGTCCTTCCTTACCGATGAGGATAAATATAAAGCTGAGGCACAGCGACAGCTTGATTTTCTCGGGACAAGCGCAGCACAGTATCCCTCAAACCACGCTATGTTTTTAACAGCACTTCTGGACTGCAACAAGCCGCCAATGAAAATAACGGTGGTAATGAGCGATAACGAGGAGAAAAGCACCTTGCCTTTGGATTTGCCACATGATGCAATCGTATTTCTTTTGCAAAATTCGACAGAGGAATATCCGCTTAAAAATAACAGGATCACGTATTATGTATGCCGAGGCAATAGCTGTCTGCCGCCAACCAATGACTTGAATGAATTGATTTGAAACTGTGAAAACTGAATAGTGGAAAGGAGTAATGAATATGTCCAGAAACGAGCATGTAAAAAAAGAGCAAGCCACCAAAAATCAAAAGCCACTCACCAAGCCAGGTGAAATAAAGGGGAAGATTGATGTTCCCGACACCCGTGAACGCAGGGATGGACCCGGTGGAAACTAACCTATTAGGTTTCGGTGTTGAGCGAGGAATGGATTTAAATTCCGTCACCTGAACCAAAAAACGCAGAAAAGGATACACTTGTTTGTACCAATTCTGCGTTTTTAATGTTTGTTTCGGCGAGGATTGTCCTTTTTAAGCTTAAAAAATATGCCTTGCAATAAAAAAGCTTGTTTTTTTAGAAGGCAAAAAGGTGAAATCTACCTTATATATTAATAACGTGCGTGCGTCATGCGTGCGCAATATAATTTAAATACAGTAACATAATAGCACGCCTGCGACGTAATAATATAATGGTAGTATTGCTCGGCAGGTTGACTGGACGGTGGGGAAGGGGCCTGATTTGAAAAAATCCGCCTATCAGAGGCCGTTTTTGTAAAAAAATAAGAAAAATAGCAGATTTTTTCTATCTTGCATCAAATTCTTGCAAAAAAGTCATTATTATTACTGTCACAAAAGCAAAAATAAGTGTCACACCGGGGGTCAAAATGCATGAAAAAACGCTCCTAGTTGTTTAAAATGCATAAAAGTCCAGTGTTTTCAAGGGAAAAAGGCCTGTTTTATGGGTAGATAAGTTGTTAAAATGCACAAAAATGAATATGCATTGAATATGCATAAAAGATGCATAATTAATGCATAAATATTCGTCAAAAACTGTCAAAAATGAAGGAAGATGTCAAATTCTTGCAAAAAATGCCTCTTTTTTGATGTAAAATGAAGGAAAAATAAAAAAATTCTTCAAAAAATGAAAAAAATATTCAAAAAGGGGTTGACAAACGAAAAAAGATGTTGTATAATAGGCACATCAATTTCATTTTCGCAAGACAGAAGATATTTATTCATTGCACCTAAGGCATGAGGCTTGACACTTCTGCTCGGTGCAAAATGCGTTTTAATAAATATTTAGTTTATTTTAGTATATTTGCTATATGTTAGATCTTCCGGTCTGACGTAGTCTAATATAAAAAATTTTTCAGAAAGGACTTTTTATCATGAAAAGTACAAAGATTATTGCACTCCTGCTTGTAGCAGTAATGTGCTTCACAATGCTTGCATCCTGTGGTCTCTTCAAAAAGAAGTGCGACGGTCACATTGACGCCAACGATGACCTTAAGTGCGACAAGTGCAACGCAGATTTTGATGACGGTAAGGAGAATAAGCCCGGTCCCGGCGGCGACAATACCCCCACAGGTTACGTAGACGACGGTAAGACATATTCTTATCGTATGGGTCCCTCGGATCTTCCCGATTCCTGGAACCTCCATACCTACCAGTCCGCTTCTTCCACATACGTTCTTGATTATTCGAGTGATGCACTTTATACATTCGATTACAACGACGATTTCAGCGGATACGTAATCGTTCCCTCTATGGCGAAGGATTATCCCATTGACGTAACTTCTGAGTATATTGGTCAGTACGGCATCTCTGCAGGTGACGAGAACAAGGCGTACAAGATCATTCTTCGTGATGACCTTAAGTTTGACAACGGTGCGACTCTTAATGCACAGTCCTTCGTTGATTCTATGAAGCTTCTTCTTAATCCCAAGGCTGCGAACTTCAGAGCTGACAACGTTTATAAGAGCGGTCAGGTTAAGATTCACAACGCTGAGGAATACGTAAAGCAGAACAGCTACGGTCTTTCCGAATTCGTTTCCGCTAGCTACGGTGACGACGAGTACGTAATGCCCGCAGACTTTACCAAGACTGCTGATGGTATCCTTCAGGCAAAGGGTCTTGATATCGTTATCGACCTTAACAATGGCGGTAACTGGGGCTCTAACGGTCTTTACGATTACATCGATGCATACTTCAGTGCTCAGGTTACCAACACCGAGGACAACACCGTTGAGGGTTGGGAACTTGGTAAGTACCTCAAGCTTGTCTACATTGACAGTGGCGAGCAGATGGGTTGGAGAAGCACTGTGAAAAATGCTGAAGACAAGTGGGACTTCTACGATATGCAGGGTAATGCAATCGAGGTTGGTCTTAATGCTGACAAGACTCTCTACATTTACAACGATAAGGAAGTTGACTTTGAGTATGTAATTACTAATCCCGATGCGGCTGCACTCGCAGAAGCAGCTGACGAAAACGGTTGGGTTAAGCTCACCGATGCAACTCTTCTTAATGTTCAGAATTTGATTGCTCAGCTTCACGGCGCTGCAAATGTTGAAGAATACGCAGCAAGTGCTGGTGACTACGCTTACATTGAGTTCGAGGAAATGGCTTTCCTTGGTAAGATGTTCGATGAGCTCAATTATGACGGAAACGTTGGTTTCTTCAAGGATGCTGACGAGAACGCGATCGTTATCGTTCTTAAGAACCCCATGGAAGATAACTTCTATCTCCGTTACGAGCTTTGCACAAGCTTCTTCCTTGTATACGCTCCTCTCTATGAGAGCCTTATCACCTATGAAAACGGTGTTTACAACAACACCTACGGTACCAGCATTGACACTTACGTAGGCTTCGGTCCTTACAAGCTTACCCAGTACGTTGAGGGCGCTTCTCTCATTCTTGAAAGAAACCTTAACTGGTATGGCTACGGTGCAGACGCTTATAAGGCAGGCACATATCAGACCGACCGCGTAGTTTATACAAAGGTTACCGAGGAAGCTACCAGACTTCAGATGTTCCTTAAGGGCGAGCTTGATTCTTACGGTCTCCAGCCCGAGGATATGGAAGATTACCTTGCTTCCGATTACACATATTTCAACGACAGTGAGTCTACCTGGTATCTTGCAATGAACCCCGATTTCAAGACTCTTGAAACCAACCAGGCACTTGCTACTCCCGTAACTCAGGGTAACACAGTTATTAAGACTGTTCTTTCTATCGATAAGTTCCGTCAGGCACTTTCCTACTCGCTTGACCGTTCCGAGTTCAATATGCTCCTTTCTCCCACATCCGGTATTGCAAAGGGTCTTCTTTCCGCATTCATCGTTGCTGACCCCGAGTCTGGTCTTACCTACCGTGCTATGGATGAGGCTAAGGATGCTATCCTTGAATTCTGGGGCCTTGCAGATCAGTGGGGCGAGGGCAAGGAGTATGCAACCCGTGACGATGCAATCGCTTCTATCACCGGTTACGACCCCGAGGGTGCAAAGGCACTCTTCGCCACTGCTTACGAAACTGCTGTTGCAGAAGGTATGATCTCTGCTGACCTTATCGCAAGCGGTAAGTGGGAGGTTCAGATCATAATCGGTAAGCCCTCAGAGGCAGCTTACTACAACAATGGTTATGAGTTCCTTATGGCTTGCTGGACTAAGGCTGTTGAGGGTACTCCCTTCGAGGGACACCTCTCCTTCGTTCAGTCCGCAACTCTTGGTTCTACCACATTCGGTGAGTACCTCCGTACCGGTAAGGTTGATATCCTCTTCGGTGTTGGTTACAGTGGCGCTCAGTTCGATCCTTACTCGATGATGGATTGCTTCACCGGCAGCCTTCAGTACGACCCCTTCACCAATAAGAACAGCGTTATGGTTGACATCGAGATCGACGGTAAGCTTCTTCGTGCAAGCCTTTACGACTGGGTAAGCAAGTGCCTCCAGGGCGATGAGATCACTGCAACCGTAGTTGACGCAGAGGGTAACGCAACCGAAGAGACCGTTAAGCTCTCCGCAGGTTCTTCCGATCCCGCAGCAAGAAGAGTTAAGATCCTTGCAGCTTGCGAGACCAAGATCATGACCCTTAGCAACATCTTCCCCGTTCAGACTGACGCTTCTGCATCCCTCAGATGTATGAGAATCAACTACAAGACCGAGGAATACGTTGTTGGTATGGGCCGCGGTGGTATCCAGTACTACACCTACGCTATGGATGATGCTGACTTCTTGGCATATGCAGCAGCGCAGGACGGCGGTATTCTTAACTATAAGTAAACCGTAAAAACAATATAGCCTACACTGCCACACGGCAGTGTGGGCAAATCCATCGATCAGCAATGCTTTATGGGGTGCTCCGATAAGGCATTGCTGATTTGTGGGCTTTAATCAATGCTTCGTCTCAGTCGAAAAAAACAGAATATGCCTTTTTTCAGTTGAAACGAGGCACTGCTAAAGGAGAAATAAATGTATATATTTAAGTACATTCTTAAACGAATAGCTCTTATGCTATTTGTCTTTTTTGTCATTATGACAATGTGCTTTGTTTTAGTTAAGCTTCTCCCCAACCTCCCCGCCGAGGCCTTTGGAAAGGATATGGAGCTTATACTTAAACGTCGCGAACTTTTAGGATACGACCTACCGATTATGCAGCAATACGGTAGATTTTTAAAATACGCCGTTCAGGGTAACTTCGGATACGGCGAGACCTATAAAATGGGAAGTGAGGTTTGGCAGGTATTCGTCAACCGCTTACCTTATACTATGGTGCTCAACCTTAGCACTATCGTTATTTCCATTCCATTGGGCTTGGCCCTCGGCATTTTTGCCGCACTTAAGAAGAACAAATGGCAGGACCACCTCATCTCTACGGGTGTTATGGTCTTTGTTTCCGTGCCTTCATTTATATATGCATTCCTGGTACAGTATCTTCTGTACTTCAAGCTTGGTTGGTTCGGTGCAGTAAGTGACGTTTCTGCCGGTGCGTGGAGCTGGACCTTCGTTCGCTCTGCGGTCCCCGCAATTTTGTCGATGTCCTTCGGTACTATCGCAGGCTTTGCCCGTTATACAAGAGCCGAGCTTACCGAGGTTTTGACCAGCGACTTTATGTTGCTTGCCAGAACTAAGGGTCTCACCAAAGCGCAGGCTACCGTTCGCCATGCTATGAGAAACGCGATGGTGCCTATTTTCCCAATGATACTTGGTGAGTTTATTTCAATTATGAGTGGATCACTGATCATCGAGCAGTTGTTTACAATTCCCGGTGTTGGAGAGCTTTACATTGGCGCTATTCAGGCGCAGCCTGCTCCCGACTATAACTTCTTTATGCTTCTGACCGTATTCTATACCTTCATCGGTCTTGCTGCAGGAATTGTTATTGATATCAGCTACGGTATTATTGATCCGAGAATTAGAATGGGGGCGAGATAATATGCAGGAAAAGAATACTTTTGATATGAATAACATCCCCCAGGACAAGTTTGAGTTTACAAACAGTAATGAGAGACTCCATGACAAAAAGCTTGAAACCAAGCAGATGAGCTATTTTGAGGACGTTCTTAAGCGCTTCGCAAAGAACAAGTCCTCGGTTGTAGCAGCATTTATCATCGCATTGCTGGTGATTTTCGCGCTTGTAGGACCGTTTCTCGTTAATCAGGAATACGTTGACTCCTTCTCGAGTCAGACTATTCTCAACAGATATCAGTATTTGACACCCAGACTGGGCATCTTTGAGGGAACCGGCTTCTGGGATGGAACTAAGGTCGTAGAGGACGTCACCGAGATCAGATACCTGACCTACCGTGCTATGGAGCAGGAGCTTGGCCGCCCGATCATCCAGAAGGTAATTGACACCAAAACCATTACCGACCCCTTCGGAAAAACCAAGACGACCTATACACTTCGCATTGACACCTATACAAGTCTTGACTGCTTCGTAAGAACACTTACCACCAAAGAGTATAAGGATATTCAGGAGTGGCAGGACCAGACAGGCATTCAGGTTCTTCTTCCTATGGTTAATACCAACAACAGTGGTAACGAGCTTAACAAGAACATTTGGTTCGTAAGTGACAAGAAGGGTAATCCGAAGCTTGACAGCGAGGGTAACTTCCAGTATGCTTACCTTAAAACCGACGGCAGAGATGACTATACCAGCACGGTTCGTCTGCCCGACGATCCTTATACCGAGGAGAATCCCTCGGCAGGCTGGCGTTATGCAAATCGCGGCGGCTCTGCAGATCTTGGCTACAACTACACCGTGCGTATTAATGCGTATAATTACTTTATCTATATGTACGATTTCGAGCCCAGCTTTGTATTTGGAACCAATGTGCGTGGATTTGACATATTCTCACGCTTGGCATCCGGTGCTCGATTCAGCTTTATACTCGCTATCGTCGTTTCTGTCATCAACCTTTTGATAGGCGCAATTTACGGCGCTATCGAGGGCTACTATGGCGGTATCGTTGATATGTGCATGGAGCGAGTTTCGGATATTATCGGCGGTATTCCGTTCACGGTTGTAACGGTACTGTTCAGCCTACACTTGGCAAGTAAGATCGGTATGGTACCGTCGCTGCTGTTTGCCTTTGTATTCACAGGATGGTTAGGTATGGCGGGACGAGTTCGTATGCAGTTCTACAGATTTAAGAATCAGGAATACGTTCTTGCAGCACGCACACTCGGTGCAAGCGACTTCCGTATTATGTTCAAGCACATCTTCCCCAACAGTATGGGTACTATCATCACAGGCTCTATTCTGGTAATTCCCAGCGTTATCTTCAGTGAGACGTCGCTTAGCTATTTGGGTATTATCAACCTTAACAGTGCGAAGATGACCTCTATAGGTGCTATGCTGTCTGAGGGTCAGGCATGTATGACTAGTGCACCCCATGTTGTTTTGTTCCCCGCGCTCTTCATCGCTTTGCTGATGATAAGCTTCAACCTGTTTGGTAACGGCTTAAGAGATGCCTTTAACCCGTCGACGAGAGGAGTAGATTAATATGAATACAAAGCTTTACGTAAGAAATTTAACAATCTCCTTTCGCACCAATGAGGGAAAGGTACAGGCTGTTCGCGGTATAAACTTTGACTTAAACGAAGGCGAGACGCTGGCAATAGTTGGCGAATCCGGCTCGGGTAAGTCGGTTACCTCGAAGGCTATTCTTGGAATTCTCTCCGGTAACTCTATCATTGAGGGCGGCGAGATCATTTACGACGGCAAGGATTTGCTTAAGATTTCTGAGGAAGAGTTCCACAAGATTCGTGGTGATAAAATCGCTATGATCTTCCAGGATCCTATGTCAAGCCTTAATCCCATTGCAAGAATCGGTAAGCAGCTCACAGAGGCTATGATCCTGAAGGGAAAGGCGCGTCAGAAGGAAAGCAGAATTTCCTTTAATTCCTATCTTAAAAATTTAAAAGAAGAGCTTAATGCTGTTTTGCCCGGTGTAGATACAGATACAAAGTGCAAAAACTTCGATAAATTTGAGTACAAGCATCTTGATTTAGAGGCCGCATACAATGATGCTCACGATGCAGCAATCGAGGCTGTTGAGGAGATCAGCGCGCTTGTATTCGAGCTTGAGAAGAAGGCCGCAAGTGACGTGAAATACCGCCTTAATCGTATTCGCACACTTGCTAAGGACAGTGTTCAGACCTATGTGGTTGATGAGAATGCTACCCAATTGCTTGCCCTGTGCGAAAAGATCCTTCCTGTTTATAAGAGCAAGAATGTGCAGGAGCTTATAAGTGTACTCTCTGACATCAAGGCAATTCTTGCAGAGGCAATTGACTTTGTAGCGCCCAACTTCTTCGCTCTCGGTTATTACTATACCTTCAGCAAAGATCCACTTCCCGAACTTGACATTCCTGAGCTTAACAAATATTTGAGAAAATATTTGGATGAGCACTTTATGCTCGATTTCATTGAAAATGTGGAGCAGGCGGTTAGATACTCTGCGCAGAATTCGATTGATAATATGGCAATCGCTATTCAGCAGCTTAAGGATAAGAGAGATATATTCGCCCAGAGCGAGCTTCAGAAGAAGGATATATTTGATACCTTCGCCAAACTCGACGCTTCTGTGAAGGCAACTATTGATCCTCTCGCAATATCAAAGGATAGCTTGACCTACACCTTTGGTACCGGTGTTCGCTCCGAGCTTGAGAGGTACTTCTACGGAAAGAAAAATAACAAGAGAGAAGAGGCAAAGTACAAAAAGCAGCTTGCTAAGCATAATGCAATCAAGAAGAAGGGCAAGACACCCAACTGGACGGTTGCAGCTCCCTCGCTTGTTAACTTTGAGTTGGTGCAGAACAATATTCTCAATCAGATCGACCGTCTGATTCGTCATTACGAAGAGATCATTGCTAATCAGGAAAGCCGTAATTATAACGAGGAGGCAATTGCCATAATCGATTATTTGAAGGCCTGCGCATCCGGTGTTGTTCATAAGGTCACTTATAATATGGCAAAGAACAAGGCGCTTAAGCTCCTTGAGGAGGTTGGTATTTCCGAGCCTCGTAAGAGATTTAAGCAATATCCGTTTGAATTTTCGGGCGGTATGCGTCAGCGTATCGTTATTGCGATTGCGCTTGCTGCAAATCCCGATATTCTTATTTGCGACGAGCCTACAACGGCACTTGACGTAACTATTCAGTCGCAGATTCTGGAGCTGATAAATAAGCTTAAGAGGGAAAGAAATCTTACCGTTATCTTCATCACTCACGACCTTGGCGTTGTTGCTAATATGGCAGATAGAATTGCCGTTATGTATGCAGGTAAGATCGTTGAGTACGGAACGTCTGAAGACGTATTCTATCACCCTGCGCATCCTTATACCTGGGCGCTTCTGTCCTCTATGCCAGATCTGGATACCAACGAAAAGCTTGATGCTATTCCCGGTACACCCCCGAATATGATTTATCCCCCTGTGGGAGATGCATTTGCAGATCGTAATAAGTATGCTATGAAGATAGACTTTGAGCGTCAGCCCCCTATGTTCAAGATCAGCGATACTCACTACGCAGCAACATGGCTCCTTCATCCCAACGCACCTAAAATTGAGACACCCAAAATTATTACCGACAGAATTGCTAGAATGAAAAAAATGAAGGAGGCACGGGAAAATGGAAAACAATAACTCCGAGGTTTTGCTTCGAATAGAAGATCTGTGCCAGTATTTCGGCAGTACCAAGGCGGTAAATCACGTCAGCTTTGATGTAAAAAAAGGTGAGGTTTTCGGTCTTGTTGGTGAGTCGGGCTGTGGAAAAACCACTACCGGTCGCTCAATCATCAAGCTTTATAACATCACATCCGGAAATATCTTCTTTAAGGGTATTAGAATAGGCGCAGGATTAATGTCCTACCGTCTCGCAATCAGAAATGCGAGGGCGGAATACAAGGAAAAGATGGCGGCGCCCGATGCGGATAAGGCTGCTTTGAAAAAGGAGCTGAACGCTTTTATCGCCGAGCAAAAAAAACAGATCAAGCTTGCAAAGTATGACCAAAAGCATTGTGATCATGCTTATCAGCAGCGCCAGATGGCGGCTGTTCGTGAAAAGTACGAGAAGCTTATGGCAGAGGCCGGTGAGAGCGAAAGGATCGCTCTCAATAAGGAATTCAAGAACGAGCTTCGTATTGCGAGAAAGACTCGCTTGGTAACCAAGATTCAGATGATCTTCCAGGATCCTTCTGCATCGCTTGACCCCAGACTTACCGTCCGTGAGATCATCTCCGAGGGATTAATTATTCAGGGAGAAAAGGATAAGGAGGCCATCAACAAGAAGGTAGATGAAATGCTCGAGCTTGTCGGACTTGTTCGTGAGCATGCGGGACGTTATCAGCACGAATTTTCGGGTGGTCAGCGTCAGCGTATTGGTATTGCCCGCGCTGTTATTATGCAGCCGGAGGTTATTATTGCCGACGAGCCTGTTTCCGCGCTGGACGTGTCAATTCAGGCGCAGGTCATCAACCTTCTGAACGATCTTCGCCACGAGCTTGGCTTGACTATTCTCTTTATCGCCCATGACCTTTCGGTTGTTAAGTATTTCTCAGACCGTATTGGCGTTATGTACTACGGTGAGATGGTTGAGCTTGCAACATCCGAGGAGCTTTTCCTCAATCCGCTTCATCCTTATACACGTTCGCTGCTTTCGGCTATTCCGTTGCCTGACCCCGAGTATGAAAAAACTCGTCAGAGAATTATATACAATCCTCTTGCAGAGCATGATTACACCGTGGATAAGCCCATTATGCGTGAGATAAAGCCCGGTCACTTTGTTAAGTGCAACGAGGCGGAGTATCAGAAGTATTTGGAAATACTCAAATAAACCAATATACGAGGTTATGAATGGAAGACAATAGGTTTATCAAATGGCTGAAACCCATAATTGCCGCTGTCGTAATACTTGTTCTTTCCACTCTTTCGCTCAAGCTTTTCAGCGCGGGAGATAGGGAAGAGCTCTTTAAGGACTTGTCGGATTGCTTCGTTATCACCGGTATCGTTTTGTCCGGTGTTGGAGCTATCAGCTGGGCAGGTACTGAGGGCGCATTCGATATGATTGCATATGGGTGCAAGACCTTCCTCGGACTGTTTTCGGCATCCTATTCAAAAAAGTTGCCTAAGTCATTTTATGACTATAAGCAGGAACGAATAAAAATCGACAAACCTTGGTTGAAGCAAACGTTTGTTGTTGGCTTGGTTGCTTTGGCAGTGGGACTTTTGCTCTTGATTCCGTATAGTATGGTAAAGGTATAAAAAAGTATATTCCAAGTAAAAAGAACTCAAAAGTATAAAACAAAATATTGTTTTATTTGCTAACGAGCCCGATACATTATCGGGCTCGTTTTTTGTAAAAAACAACGAATATGACAACTATAATTGTCAAAATGGTGTATATTTTGCGTATTTTTATATAAAACGCAAATTATCCATGCGATTTTTTTGAGTTAACTTTTTGCGTAATAAATCGCAAAAAATGGAACTCTACTCCCTTTCTTGTCGGAGGTGATTGATAAGGAATAAATCTTGCTCATTTAACAAAAAAGCAGTTCACAACTTGTGCAGTTGTTACAAACTTTGTTTACACATTGTCATTTGATTGACATTTGATTGACAATTTCAGATTGTTATGCTATAATTTTACGTAGGCGACTTTTTTATATATTTATATACTCGCCAAAAATAATTATTAACAGGCACAGCCTGATAAAAAGGAGAAAAACATGAGAATTTTACTCAAAACCCTTTCGGTTATCCTTTTGGTTTTGTTCGTAATCATGATTCCCGTGAACGTTGTTGTTAGAATGTTTGACAACACCATCTCGCTTCTGATTGCCGGCAATACCTTCTGGGAGCTGGAAAACAGAGATCCCTCTGCTATTTATTTTGAGAGTGATTACAAATCGCAGGAGGAAAGACTTGAAGCAGGTAAAGAACTCTGCTACCAGGTTGAGGCAGAGGGCGCAGCTCTTCTTCTCAACAATGGCGCACTTCCCCTTGCCGGTGGTGCAAAGGTTTCCACCCTCTCTGTAAACTCGGTTGCTCTTACCTACGGTGGTACAGGCTCCGGTAACGTAGATGCATCTAAGGCAGATAGCTTTAAGGTTGCTCTTGAGAAGTCCGGTCTTACCGTAAATGAGACCCTTTGGAACTGGTACCTTAGCGATGAGGCTGCTGATCTTAAGGATGCTGTATCTAACGGTGCAAGCGCAGGCGAGAGTGCAGTTCTTGCAGGCCAGGCTCCTATTGTTGAAATTGATCACGCTAACTATCCCGCAGACGTTAAGAGCTCTGTTTCTGAGTATTCTGATGCTCTTATTCTCACCTTCTCCCGTGTAGGCGGCGAGGGCTATGACTGCTCCTTCCCCGGCTATGAGGGCGAAGAAGATGCTATCAATTATCTCGAGCTCAACGAGAACGAGAGAAAGCTCCTTGAGTATGCGGCTCAGGTTAAGAGCGAGAAGGGCTCTAAGATCATTGTGCTTATCAACACATCTAATGCTCTTGAGGTTGACTTCCTTAAGGATTATCCTGTTGACGCTTGCCTTTGGGTAGGCGGTCTTGGTATCGCAGGCACCAACGCTGTTACCGACATCCTTGCAGGTAAGGTTAATCCCTCTGGTAGCCTTGTAGACACTTACTGCTACGACAACTTCTCCTCTCCTGCAATGCAGAACTTCATCGCTCAGACCTACCTTGGCTACAACGGTCAGGTTCCCGAGAACGCTTCTACCTACATGGTATATCAGGAAGGCATCTATGTTGGTTACAAGTACTATGAGACCAGATACGAGGATCTCGTAATGGGTAAGGGCAACGCTGGCGAGTATAAGTACAGCGATGACGTTGCATTCCCCTTCGGCTACGGTCTCTCCTACACCAATTTCACCTACAGTGATATGGTAACCTACTACAGCGCTGAGAACGATCAGTACTACGTTACCATTACCGTTACTAACACCGGTGACGTTGCAGGTAAGGAAACTGTTCAGGTTTACGTTCAGTCTCCCTACACCCAGTATGACATTGACAATCACATTGAGAAGGCTGCAGTTCAGCTCGTTGGCTTCGGCAAGACTCAGGTTCTTGAGCCCGGTCAGTACGAGTGCATCACTATCAAGGTTGACCGCCGCGATCTTGCTTGCTATGACGCATACGGCCACGGTACATACATCCTTGAAGCAGGTGATTACTACTTCACCGCTGCTACCGACTCTCACAACGCTATTAACAATATTCTTGCAGCAAAGGGCTACACCACTGCAGACGGTATGGACGCAGAGGGTAATGCTGACCTCGTTCGTGTTCGTGCGGTAGAAGAGCTTGATCTCAGCTACTCTACCTCTCTTAACGGCACTAAGATCGAAAACCAGCTTTCCGATGCAGATCCTAACCTCTACTTCGGCGAGGGCACCGTTACCTTCCTTTCCAGAAATGACTGGACCGGTACCTGGCCCACCGAGAGCGTTAAGCTCACTCTTACCGAGCGTATGGTAACCGAGCTCACCGAGGGCCGTTGGGCTACTATGGGCGAGGATTACTTCGAGGTTCCTGCAGAGTGGCACGAAATGCCTATCCTTGATGCAAAGAACGGTCTTACTCTTTATGACATGTTCAGCATGGACGAGGATAAGGATGGCGTAACCGCTAACAAGGATTATGACGATCCCGCATGGGCAAAGCTTCTTGAGAACGTTACTCTCGACGAGCTTATCGCTATTGGTGACTCCTTCCACTGGAGACATCCCGTTCCTTCTGTGAACGCTCCCGGCTCCCGTGATGAGAACGGTCCTCAGGGTCTTACCGTTTCTCTCTTCGGCGGCGGTCTTGTTACCATTGATGGCAAGTCTGCAGAGGCTACTGCCTTCACCTCCGAGGACGTTATGGCAGCTACCTTCAACCTTGATCTTATTTATCAGGTTGGTACTATGATTGCAAACGACTGCCTTGGTGCAAGCGTTTCCTGTCTCTACGGTCCTGGTGCTAACACCCACCGTACTCCTTACGGCGGACGTAACTTCGAGTATTACTCCGAGGACGGCTTCCTTGCAGGCGAGATGGCGGGCGCAGAGGTTGGCGCACTCCTTGACCACGGTGTTGACGTAGTTCTTAAGCACTTCGCTCTTAACGACTGTGAGCAGGATAGACTTGGTCAGGCTGCATGGCTTACCGAGCAGGC
>JAGCLY010000076.1 GCA_017646745.1 Clostridia bacterium | reverse complement strand
CTCTCTCTTTGCTCTGTCGCCCTCGATGTCGAGAGTTACACGGCTCTTATCGCGCTCGCCTCTCTTGTTCTTTCTTGCGGATGCAAGGTTTGCAAGATACTGGAGTGCGTCGAGAGTGTCGCCGTGGTGGCCGATAAGTGCGGATGCATCATCACCAACAATGGTAATTCTTCTGGTGCCGTCCTCACAGGAGTAGAGCTCTGCCTCAGCAGAGAGGCCGATGTCTGCGATCACGGTCTTAACGAAGTCGAAGGACATATCCTCGCCCTCTTCAACAATGCGGCGCTCCATCTTAAGCTCAGTCTCGGGAATAACCTCGCTCTTGGGAGCAGAGGTCTTGGGCTCGTCAGCCTTCTTCTCGGTCTTCTTCTCAGGCTTCTTGCTCTTGGGCTTTCTATCCTCACGCTTTTCGGTCTTCTTGCCGTCGGGACCCTTGTTCTCTCTCTTGGGTCTTTCGGGTCTCTGACGCTTTTCGTGAACGTCGGGAAGCTCTATAAAGGCTCTTACCTTAGCGGGTCTTACGCCGATAATGCCGAAGATACCCTTGCTTCCGGAATCAATTATTTCAAACTGTACGTCGTCAAGCTCGCCTGCGCCAAGTGCCAGTCTGGCATTTTCCTTAGCCTCAAGTATGTCCTTGCCGACAGCGGTTACTTCTTTAATCATACTTTATTAACTCTTTCTAAAATTTAAATTTCAGGGATGTCCATTTCCCCGGTGGGCTTTTTGCCGTTCTTATCGTCGGACTTAAGCTCGGGGAGAGTGTCATAATCTTCGTCGTCGATATAGTGGAGCGAGCGGTACTTGGGCGCCGACTTTGCTGCGCTTCTTGCCGCCTTTTCAGCCTCCTTCTGCGCTTTTCTCATCTCCTTAAGATCCTCCTCGGAATACTTGGGGAGGGGCATAGCACGGGAGATAATGAAGGTCTGCAGAATACCGAGGGCAGACTGGTAGATCCAGTAGATACCCATAAGGCTGGAGAAGGAGAATGCCATGAAGAGTGTCATTGCGGGCATCATAAGATCCATCATCTTCAGGGGGTTGTTAGCCTGTGCATTCTCGGGTGTCTGGGTTGCGGGGTTAGCATTCCACTTACGGGTGAGCCACATGGAGAGCCAGGTGAGCGCCGCCGCAATAACGGGAACGATTACAAGCCAGGTGAGGGGATTAAAGCTGGGAACGCTACCCAGATTAGAGCCGAAGAGATCAAGCTCGGGCAATCTGTGAAGATAGCTGAGGTCCATACCCTCGAGGCTGATGTTATCAATGCCGTAGTCGTGGATGTGAGATGCAAGCTGGATCTGGTCGATGCTCTTGATCTTGATGCTATCAATGTTACTCAGGTTAACAACGTCTTTGTCAAAGGTATAGCCTGCGTTAAGCATAAGCTTGGTGATAGCTCTTACACCGTCATCGGTGATACGGCAGATGTGTGAAACGGGGTTTCTGATTACGTTATAAAGGAAGATGATGATAGGCATCTGGAGGAGCAGGGGCAGACAACCTGCCATAGGATTATATCCTTCCTTCTGCTGGAACTCCATGATCTCCTGCTGCTGCTTCTGCATGGTTACCTGGTCGGTTCTTCCTCTGTACTTTGCTTTGATAAGTTCGATTTTAGGGGTAAGCTCTGCCATTTTGATCTGGTTCTTCTGCTGCTTGATAGAGAAGGGCAGGAAGAGAAGCTTGAACAAAAGGGCGTAAATTAAAAGTCCAAATACGTATTGTCCTTTAAACAGGCTACTGAACCAATATAACATGGTTCCGATTATTTCGTAAAGCCAATCAAACATTATTAGTTTTCCTTTTCTTTTTCGGTATCGTCTGTCTCACTGTGGGTTTCCCTGCATTTTGAATAAGCCTTAAATCCCTTGTCCGGAACAGGATCGTAGCCACCTCGACTAAATGGGTTGCAACGTAAAAGCCTGTAACACATCAGGATAAAGCCTGCAAAAAAGCCACGTTTCTGAAATGCCTCAATGGCATAGGCCGAGCAGGTTGGTGTAAACCTGCAGCAGGGCGGTTTTAGTGGTGAGATATACTTTTTGTAAAGGCGTATGAGCCATATCATTACGTGCTTCATACTCAGCCTTCGTTTTCGGAATACATACCGAGTTTTTTAAATGCGAAATCAAGCTGATCCTTGATTTCATTGCTACTGAGGTCAACTGCCGCCGTGCGCGCTGCGATAACGATTAAAAAGCCAACCTTGAGTTTTTTCTCCTTCTCAAGCGCCCTGAGTCCTTCGCGCATAATACGGCGGGTACGGGTTCTTACAACCGCGCCTCCTAGCTTTGTGGATGTGGTTAAGCCTATACGGTTTACCACGGTCTTTTGTGGGTGTGCCTTCGCCAGCCGCTTTGCGGCGTAATCGGGTAGTACGTAAACTGCGAGAGCCGACGTCACTGCTCTCTTGCCTTTTGAATACGCTTTGGAATACAGATGATTTTCTTTTATAGCGGTAAACTTCATATCCGTACTCCTTTTAAAATGCTTAGTTATGCAAAATCCTCCGATAAATGTCAAAAAAGCACTTTATCGGAGGATTTTCTGGCCGTCCGTGACGACCGATCGGCTGCAACCGATCTTCAATTAGTAGGTGAGCTTAGCTCTTCCCTTGGCGCGTCTTCTCTTAAGAACTTTTCTGCCGTTAGCAGTAGCCATTCTCTTTCTGAAGCCATGTTCCTTTTTTCTCTGTCTCTTCTTGGGCTGGTATGTTCTCTTCATGACTCGCACCTCCTTGTAAAATTAATTAACGTCAGGGCATAATTACCCCTTATCTTCGCGTATTCATACGAAAGCAGAATACATTATAACCGAAAACCTTTCTTTTGTCAATAGATTTTTGAAAAGTTTTAACATTTTAATATTAGTTATTATTATTTATTAAGTAAAAAACTGCAAAAGAGCAGGGAATAGAGCTAAATTCTATTGACTTTTTCCTTGCTATCTGTTAAAATGATATATTATCAACATTTATAATGGGAGGAATGTGCTTATGATCAATAAGGACATTGGAAAGATTCTTATTTCCGAAGGAGAGCTTGACGCTATTGTTACTCGTCTGGCAGCGGAAATCGACCGTGACTATGCGGGAGATGACAAGAGGCTCGTTTTGCTTTGCATCCTTAAGGGATCTATTGTTTTCATGGGTGATCTTATGAAGAAGCTTACCGTTCCTCTTGAGATAGACTGTATGCGCGTGTCCTCTTACGGTGCAGGTACGTCCTCGTCGGGCAACGTTAATATCATAATGGATATTATGCGCTCGGATCTGCGTGACTGCGACCTGCTTATCGTTGAGGATATTATCGACAGCGGCAGAACTCTCAGCTATCTTACCAAGTATCTGTTTAATAAGGGTGCAAAGAGCGTTAAGACCTGTACTCTCCTTGACAAGCCCAGTCGCCGCGTGGTTGAGTTTACTCCCGATTACAGCGGAATTGAGATTCCCGACGAGTTTGTAGTTGGATACGGTCTTGATTATGACGAGAAGTATCGTGCGCTGCCCTTCGTAGGAGTACTTAAGCCCGAGGTTTACAGCGGGGAACATGAGTAAGGTCGGACTTTACACTCTCGGCTGCAAGGTTTCGCTTTATGAGACCGAGGCTATCAGCGAGGCGTTTGCTGAGGCAGGCTACGAGATCGCATCCTTTGACGAGCTCTGCGACGTGTACGTTATTAACACCTGCACGGTTACCGCAGAGAGCGATGCCAAGTCGAGAAAATATATAAGACGTGCTATCAGAAAAAATCCCGATGCGGTGGTTATCGTTATCGGCTGTTACAGTCAGCGCTCACCCAGTGAGGTGGCTGCGATTGATGGTGTTAGCGCTGTGCTCGGCACTGCGGATAAGATGAGATGCGTTGAGATTGCAGAGAGGCATTTGAATGAAGAATGCAGAATGCAGAATGCAGAATTTGATGTAGAGTGTTATGTTCGTGGTCTTGACGGGGCGGAATTCGAGCCTATGTGTGTAAAGAATGCGCCCAGAACACGTGCCTACGTTAAGATTGAGGACGGCTGCGAGTGCAAATGTACCTATTGCGCTATTTCGGGCGCACGCGGACCGGTCAGATCCAAGAGGCCTGAGGATGTTATTTCCGAGGTCGAGGGACTTTATAAAAAAGGCACGCTTGAAATAAGTGCCGGTGATAAAACTCTTTCGATTCCCGTTACGGTTGCATCCTCTATTTGGATGTTCTCCATCGCCCCCGCAACCGAGGCGTTGCTCTCACAGGCACTGCAAGGTGAAAATATATT
>JAGCLY010000075.1 GCA_017646745.1 Clostridia bacterium | reverse complement strand
TTCCGATTCGTTGTCACTTATCAACAACAGCATCATTAAGACCTATGGTCAGGGCGACCCCATCAGTTATTGGGATTGGTATATGGCCAGCACGACCGACCGTAAGAAGTTCATAACCGATGGTTACTACTGTAACTATCAGATTACTGTAGGCAGTGAAACCTTCTATCCAGGTCAGGCCGTGACCACAGAGGTTTACAATCGTATCAAGGATTTGGTTGGTACGGACGACCTTGGCGCCTTAGGCGAAGTTGGTGGCGCGCTGAATGTCAGCGAAGCATTCAGTTTGCTCAATGAAGTGGATGGTGCTAACGGTTATGTGCTTTCCATCGACTATTCTAACCCCTCAAAGTGGGACGATTACTATACGCTTATCAGTTCAACGTCAGCCACTCCTAAAAAGAAGAGTGATTGGGAAAAACTTTCAGACTCCGAAAAGGAGACATACGTCAAGAGTGCCACATTCACATGTAATGCTGACGGTACATACGGACAACGTTACTTTAAGAAGGAAGCCATCATTTCGGAGAGTGTCCATAAGATGCAGACAGATGAGGTGATAGGTGGAACACTAGCAACGCAAGCGAAATTCGAAAAGACCTATATGGCAAAGGAAACCTGCGAGGTTTACATCAATGGGAAGCTTGTCTCCGTATCGAAGGGAATGCCTATATGCGAGGCAGACTACAAGAGTTTCGTGAACGATGAAAAGAATACAGACACGGCCCTCTTCGACGAGGCTTACATCTGCGTGAGCACGGTGCTTGTGAAGGAGGGCGATTATCGAGTTCTCAACGAATTGGTTCCTTATGCAGAATGGAATAGTTGGGATGCTTCGCTGAAGGATAAATTCCAGCCTGCTTACTATTGTGTTGAGGAGGGTTCCTGGGGAGGAAGATATTATAAAAAAGGCAACAACTACAATGGCGTAGACTTCTGTCAACTCTTGCCAGAGGAGCGTAAGCACTTCTCTTACAACTTCGATGCATTAGACGCCTTGCTCTATAAAAAATACGATAGCAAAAATGGCTATGCATACAATACCCGTTCGGAAATCGAAAATTATGTCAACAATATCGGCGGCACCAACCGTAACCCCGCTATTTCAATTTTTGACAACAACGATGCCGAGCACTCTCTGCCTCAGTATTCGCGTCCGACATCGCTCGACTACACAGCAACATACCACGGCAAAGGAATCAAATATGTCGATGATAAGGGAACTATACACACCATCAGCACAGCCGATGAATTGAAGAACGTTGAATATGAGAGTCTGCCTAACGACCGCAAGAACTATGCACAGTTCTCTATCAGCGATGCTCATCTTAAGGGTGCAGACGATGAAGTGTATGCGGATGGCAATTATCACACGTTTATAGTGAAGGAGACCTTCGATGTAGCTGGTGTGATGTACAATGCAGGTAAGTCTATCACGGCTAAAGATTATTCCGACTTGTCAGAATTGTTGCAAAAGAATGTTCAGGAGGTTATTATCACAAAGGAGCAGTATCATCCGACAGATAACAATAAGTTCTATTTCTGCATCAATCCTTATACGGTATATGAGGGTGTGCAGAGTGTTGACGACAAAGAGTTGAGTACATTCCATGACCTTAAAGGAAATAGATATGAAAAGGGCTCTTCTGTCGAGTTGGGCACTATCATCAATTCTTCTGCCATCATTAGTATTCCCAACTGTCAGGTCGATTTCGACGTCCAGGGTGAGACGCCTATCGAGGAGGCAACACTCTATGTTCCTGTAACAGCCGACATCAATGCTCTGCAGAAGGACCGCTATCTGACGGCTATCTACGAATACACTTACACCGAGAGTGACGAAGACGGTTCCGACTACGAGACGCGTGTAGAGAAGCATATCATCAATTTGCGCGTGAAGTTCCTCAGTGGTAATCCCATCATTGGCCAACTCGAGGAGCCCGACCTCATCTTGCCTCTCGAACCTCTGGCTCTCGAAGTACCTCCCGTGCAGGAGGGTGCATTCCCAATCCTCTCTGGTGGATGGGAGATTTATGCCAACGAGTCGGATGCCAACCGTCATCGCAACGGACACAAGTTCCTCAATAATATTGAGCCTCTCTATTTCTACGAGAACGGTTATTGGGTAGCATACTACGCAGAGACACGTTTGGGAAAAACCTTCTCCGACCCCGTACAGGTCAAGGTTGCCAACTATCAGCGCATGAGCGATGTCATTACCGATCCTAACCACATGCATATCAACCATCGCGACAACGACCGCGACCCGAAGATATACATTGGCGATAACATCTTCACATACGACAACGAAGGCATCGAGGAATACTCCAGCGAACTCGATGCGCTGCACAAGGTGTTCGACATCACAAACACAGCGTATGGCACAGCATACGATGTAGAGGTGAATGGCATTCCCGGTCGTGACATTACCGGAGCCAAGAATCTCGACTTCTACCTGTCGTCCGACATTGAGTATGGCGGTGGTGTTGCATCATGGGAAGAGACATGGACGCC
>JAGCLY010000074.1 GCA_017646745.1 Clostridia bacterium | reverse complement strand
TTCCAGTGCGCTGGTTGCAACACCGCCAGCATTTGCCGCCTTTGCAGGACCAAAGAGAACGCCCGCCTCTCTGAATGCAGAAATGGCCTCGGGGGTAGAGGGCATATTTGCGCCCTCGGAAACAGCCATTACACCGTTGGCAATAAGCGCCTTAGCGCTTTCACCGTTGATCTCATTCTGTGTAGCGCAAGGAAGCGCAATATCACACTTTACAGTCCAGATACCAGAGCAGCCCTCGGTATAGCTAGCCTCGGGATGATAAGAAAGGTATTCCTTGATTCTGAGGCGCTTAACCTCCTTGATCTCCTTAACGGCATCAAGATCAATTCCGTTAGTATCAACAATATAACCGTTGGAGTCCGAAAGCGCGATTACCTTTGCGCCAAGAGCAGTTGCCTTTTCACAGGCATAAATCGCCACGTTGCCCGATCCGGAAATAACAACGGTTTTGCCCTCAAATGAGCTACCGTTATCCTCAAGCATTGCCTGAGTAAAATAGCAAAGACCGTATCCGGTAGCCTGCTTACGGCCGAGAGATCCGCCGTAGGTAAGCCCCTTACCAGTGAGAACACCCTCATAAAGGTTGGTGATTCTCTTATACTGACCATACAGATAACCGATCTCTCTTGCGCCAACGCCAATATCTCCCGCAGGAACGTCAACATCCGCACCAACGTACTTGTAAAGCTCGGTCATATAGCTCTGGCAGAAGCGCATAACCTCGCCATCGCTCTTGCCCTTAGGATCAAAGTCGGAGCCACCCTTACCGCCACCGATAGGCAAACAGGTCAGCGAGTTCTTGAATATCTGCTCAAAGCCAAGGAACTTGATAATTCCCTCATAAACCGAGGGATGGAAGCGCAAACCGCCCTTGTAAGGACCGATAGCGCTGTTGAACTGTATACGGAAGCCCCTGTTAACAACAACCCTGCCATCGTCGGTTGTCCACGGAACACGGAATTTAATAATTCTTTCGGGCTCTACCAGTCGCTCAAGCACGCCGCTTGTAACATACTGTGGGCTATGCTCGATTACAGGCTCAAGAGATTCCAGAACCTCTCTCACCGCCTGATGAAACTCGGGCTCGCCGGGATTTCTCTTTATTACTCTGTCCATCAATTCATTAAGATAAGCTGATTTGAACATATAATTTCTCCTCAAATAAATTTACATAAAAAATATATCATAAAGCAAGAAAAAAATCAATAGCTTTTAAGATTTTTCGCACAAAAGGCAGGTAGGGTCAAAATAAAAGCCTGTATAAACAAGCAGTATAAGCCGAGGGGAAAATATGAGAATTAAAGAAATAATAAAATCAGTAAAGCTACCTGCAAGAGCGTCAGTATATTATCTCGCGGCAAGCATACTTGGGAAAATTATCAATTTCATTCTTATTCCGTTCTCCACGAGACTTATGAGTAGCGAGGAATACGGTCAGCTAAGCCTGTATATGGCCCTGCTGGGCGGCGCTAGCGTAATATGCTCGGCCTTCTCATCAAGTAGTGCCGTTTACAAGGGAATCAAGGACCATGATGAAAACAAATCAGAGTATATCAAATCAGTTTTATGGACGTCGTGGGGATTTTCTGTCATAATATGCATACTTTTATTTGCTTTTTCACCATTATTAGCTCTCAAAGGTATTCTTTATATACCATTGGCACTACAAATAATATGTGATACAACAATAGCCGTTGCAATGTGTTCCGGGCGATTTTACTACCAATACAAAAGAGTGGTGGTCATTACGGTTATAAGCGTCCTTCTGCCTCCTACCCTATCAATTATTATACTGAAAACATGGGGAGGAGGATACCTTGCAAGAATTTTCTCCCTGCTGACAGTTTCGGTCTGCCTTGCGATATATTGCTATGTCAATATTTTGAAAACCGACAGCAGGACAAGCATAGAAAACGTTAAATATATTGTAAAAAACTCGATACCTCTACTGCCGCATACCGCATCAAGCGCCTTTTTAGTTCAAGCGGACAAGCTTATTATCACCTCCCTGCTGGGAGCGGCCGCATTAGCAAAATATTCGGTGGTATACTCTCTGGGTATGGCCTTACAGTTTACCGTCACATCCATATCCTCTGCCCTCTCGCCGTGGTTAATACGCCGTCTGGAGGCAAGAGATGAGGAAAAAATCAGACGCCTAATATTTCCAATGGCGCTGGGCTATTTTGCACTATCGGTATGCCTTATTGCCATTGCCCCGGAGGCGATGAAAATTCTTGCCCCACCCGAGTACAGCGATGCCCTGCCCTCGCTTGTTCCAATCGCACTGTCGACACCCTTCTATTTTCTTTCTACCGTTGCAACGGTAGGGCTTATACAGTCGGGAAAAGGAGGTTTTTCGATTATTATTTCCTGCATCAACGCAGTATTATGTATCGGATTAAACTATTCCCTTATCGGTTCGCTCGGTTTTTTGGGGGCGGGTATAGTTAACCTTGTCTGTCATGCTGTCAGCGCAATGCTGTCTATATATATGCTGGGCAAATTCGGGCACAAAAGGTTTATATCAAGCAGATGGGTAGCCATGCCGTTTTTGCTTAGCGGAGTCTTAGGACTTCTGATATACGGCTTTAGCGACTCGATTGCTCCGAGAGTGGCGCTGCTCTGTCTACCTGCAATAATTCTCATTTACTGTATGATGAGGGTTGGCTCTTTAGTAATAGAAAAGGACGGCAAAGCGCCGTCCTGATCCTTGTTTTATTGCACGAAATCAATACAGATTTGTATCTATATGCATTTCCTTTGCCTCGTTTGAATATCTACCAAGCAGATCGGCAAATTCATCACTGCATTCTATAAGTATTTCTGCCCGCTCATGGCTTGACACCGTTGTTATGCGGTATGACTCCGAAGGGCACAGGCTGGGCAAATATGAGTATTTCAGAGTATCACCGGAAATTTTATGCGCCCTTCTCTGCTCATCATTTTCCTTTTCGATCTTCACTATCTCCGAAAGAAAAATACGGCACAGCGTGGTATACCTTTTCCCGGTCTGCTGCCTTACCACGAGAAGAGGCTCGCCCTCACCGCCAAGAATGATGTCATAATAGTAGATAGGGGCAATATACTTTGTGTATAAAATCAGCGCTGCACAAAGAAATGCCACGCCTGTAAGGCTTACAAGCCCCTTGTAAATCGGTATGAGAGTTGAAATTGTGATAAAGGCAAAGGAGGACATCATACAAGCTATAAACAAAATACGGGCCTTATTATTGCTTGGCTTGGCCTTGACAGAAAATTCGCTTATCATAAATTCATCCTCCCTTACGTGTAAAATAATTATATAATAAACCGGCTAAAAAGTCAACACAAATAATAAAGGCCCGGATACCCGAGCCTCTATTCCACTTAACTTAAGCCATCTCTACCGTAGTACAGATCGCGTTTTTCCTCATCGCTAAGCTGATCTAAATCTTTACCCTGTCTGAGTGCAGTCCAGGCTCGGTTAGGCACGGGAGGATTAAATGCGGGAAGATCAATACCGGGGGTGTTGATTCCCGAGGTTGCCCCGGGCGCATCCTTGCGGTAATTTCTTACGTTATTTTTTTCTGTAATTTCTGTTGTAAGCTTATCGTTTTTCTTTTCCATTATCGAACTCCTTTCTAAGTGTTATCCTTATTTTGCTCCTTTAAGCTACAGATTATGAGTGATGCTTGATTTTTTCAATAAAATGTGATAAAATCATTAGCAGAAAAGAAAAAGGAATATACAAAAAATGCTTTACAACAATTTAAGCGGATATTTTAGAAATAAATACGGAAAAAGGCTGGGTAAGATCTGTATTGACGGCGGATTTTCCTGCCCGAACCGTGACGGTACGGTGGGACACGGTGGATGCATTTATTGCGGAGAGCGTGGTGCCGGAGAGCATATAAATCAAGCGGTGTCAATATCCGAGCAGGTTCGCTGCGCATTAATTGATGCAGACGAAAGCGATGCGTTCGTTGCATATTTTCAAAATTTCACCAACACCTATGCTCCCATCGAGGTGCTTAAGGAGCGTTATGATGCAGCACTGATTGACGACAGAATAAAGGTCCTTGCAATAGGAACACGACCTGACTGTATTGACGAGGATATTGCGGCGCTGATTGCATCGTACAAAAGCAAATGCGACGTATGGGTAGAGCTGGGGCTTCAGACTGCAAATGATAAGACGGCAGAAATCATTAACCGAGGATACTGCAAAGATGTGTTTGAAAAAGCTATGGCAATACTTAAACAGCATAATATTCCCGTTGTAGTGCATCTTATACTAGGTCTGCCCGGCGAGGATATGAAGGACATAAAGGAAACCGTTGAATATATAAACGGCTTCGATCTGTTTGGAATTAAAATACACTCCATTTACGTAATGAAGGGTACTCGTCTTGCTCAAATGTATGAAAACGGTGAATACAATCCCCCAAGCGCCGATTTTTACACCGATGCGGCAGTATACGTTATAACCCATATTTCCCCCGACATAATTGTACATAGACTGACAGGTGATTGTCCCAGGGATCTGCTCGTCGCCCCCGAATGGAACAGGTCAAAAAACGAAATAATTAATACTATAGTTTACAAAATGCAACAAAAATGCCTCAGCCAAGGCTGTGATTACTAAAAAAACGCTTACGGAAACTCCGTAAGCGTTTTTTCATTTTATAATATCATCAAGAATTGCAATCAAATTATCCTGCAAGGCATCAAGGGGCATATCGATATATCCCTTAAAATACTCTACCATAACGTCAACACAGGCATTGGCAAGGAAGCTTATGCGAATATATCCCTCCTCCTTGTTTGCAAAATACGAGGTATATGAGGTGTTGGAAAAGATCTTTTTCTTAATGATATGCTTTATTCTGTCAATAAAGAATATGGCGTCGGGCGAATCGGAGACCTTTCTGTAAATATCCTCATTTTCCTTTAAAAAGACGAATATTTTTCTGATATACACACGATAATCGCTTGTGTGATCTGCATCCATTGCGTCTATAAGCTGGTTAAGGCTGTCCATAAGCTCCTTAAGTATTTCGTCCGCCACGGCATATATATCGTCATAATGGTTATAAAAGGTGCTTTTTGCAATATCCGCCCTATCGGCAAGCTCGGCAACACTGATATTTGAAATAAACTTTTTCTCATCAATCAGATCAACGAATGCTGCTCGAATCATTTTTTTGGTTCTGGCTGAATTTCTGTATTCCCTCTTCATTTTTCGACTCTCGATTTCTGGACATTTTAAGACTACGAGTCCAATATTGTGTTTTTAAATAAAATTAGTCGTTGTTTTTAATTTATAGATATTATATTATAAATTAGTAAAATTGTCAAGTATTTTAGGAGGCTAACGTGAAAATCGGTAAAAAGAGATCAGGCAGCTTTATGCACGGCGTGTCTGAGTTTATAGTTGACAAGCGTAATTTAATATTCCTCGTTGTAATCATCGGAGTAATTTTCTCTTTGTTTTCAATGAGCTGGGTTGTTGTTCAGAATGATCTGACCTCTTTCCTGCCCGATAAGTCGGAGTCCAAGTCCGGAGTTGACGTAATGATGGATGAGTTCACCGTGTTTGGCAGTGCCCAGATAATGGTGGCCAACGTTTCTATCGACACCGCATGGGAAATCAAAGAAAAGCTTGAGGATGTAGACGGAATACAAATGGTAGAATTTGCCGAGGATGCGGCCCATTACAACAACGTATCCGCATGCTTTTCTCTTACGTTTGCATACCCACAGAGCGATTCAAGATGCGAGGTTGCGCTCGATGACGCAAAGGCAATTCTCGACGATTATGACAGCTATATCAGCTCGGATATAGGCAATCCTATGGGTGCTATTCTCGATAATGAGATCATGCTCATCATTGCCGTTGCGGTCATCATCATTATCATTATGCTGATACTTACATCCAAATCCATAATAGAGCTTCCTATCGTAATGCTGACCTTCGGAGCGGCGATGATGCTGAACATGGGAACCAACTTTATATACGGTGAGATCTCCTTCGTATCCAATTCGGTTACCAGCCTGCTTCAGCTTGCGCTGTCGCTGGACTACGCAGTTATACTTATTAACAGATTCCGTGAGGAATACGAAAGACGCGACCTTAGAAATGCAGTTGTTGAGGCGCTGACGAAGGCGGTACCCGAGGTGTTCGGCAGCTCGCTTACCACCGTTGGCGGTCTGGCGGCTATGATGTGCATGCAATTTAAGCTTGGTCCGGATATGGCTATTTGTCTTATCAAAGCCGTGCTGCTTGCTATGCTGTCGGTATTTATCGTAATGCCCGGCCTGCTTATGGTATTCGGCAAGGCGCTCAAGAAAACCGAGCACAAGATGCTGCTGCCCGACGTTTCGTTCATTGGAAGATTTGCATACAAGTCGAGAAAGATCGTTGCCCCCCTGTTTGTTGTAATCGTAATTGCAGCAATGATCATATCCGGCGCATGTCCCTTCTCATACGGCTACACCAGTCAGGAAGCGGCAAAGATGAACGAGCAGACCCTGGCTAAAAAGATGATAAGCGAAAACTTCGGCTCTACCAACATGGTTGCGCTTATAGTTCCTACCGGCGACTATGACGCCGAGGCAAGATTGCTTGCCGAGCTGGAGGCAAGAGAAGAGGTTGCCAGCACCATGGGCCTTGCCAACATAGAGGCTATGGACGGATATACCCTTGCATCCGGATTAACACCCCGACAGTTCTCCGAGCTTGCCGATCTCGATTACGAGATTGCATGCGTGGTTTACGCCGCATATGCCGCAAATCAGGAGGATTACGGCACTATAATTAATAATCTTTCTGCCTATGAGGTTCCTCTGATCGACATGTTCATGTTCGTCAGCGAGCAAATTGACAGCGGTCTTGTAAGCCTTGAGGGCGAGCAGGCTGAGATGCTCTCGTCCGCAAAGGAGCAGATGCAGAGCGCAAAGGATATGCTCATAGGTGAAAATTACAATCGAATGGTAGTATATCTCAACCTGCCCGAGGACGGAGACGAAACATTCGCATTCCTTGAAGAAATCAAATCTATAGCCAAGAGCTATTATGAGGATGGCGAGGTTTACGTTATTGGTAACGCTACCACCGCAAAGGACTTTAAGGATTCCTTCCAGATAGACAACATTGTTGTTGCGGCGGTATCGATCATAACCGTGCTTATCGTTCTGCTCTTCTCCTTCAAGTCGGTTGTAATGCCTGTAATTCTTATACTTGTAATTCAAGGTGCAATCTGGATTAACTTCTCCATTCCCACCCTTCTTAATACCCCCCTGTTCTTCCTCGGATATATCATTATTTCCGCAATACAGATGGGAGCCAACATCGACTATGCTATCGTTATCGCAACGAGATATAGCGAAGCAAAAAAGGAAATGGCGCCTAGGGAGGCTATTATCGACACCATGAACTTTGCATTCCCGACCGTAATAACATCGGGTACTATCATGTCGGTAGCAGGTCTTCTTATCGGATATATGTCCTCCGAAGCAACTATTTCGAGCCTTGGTGTTAACCTGGGCCGAGGAACAATAATCTCTATGATTCTCGTTCTCTTCGTTCTTCCCCAGCTACTGCTTATCAGTGACAAGCTTGTGGATAAGACCAGCTTTAGTATCTTCAAAAAGAAGAACGAGAAGAAGGCTGCCACCGCAGACGGAAGAATCAGAGTGTGCGGCAAGGTAAGCGGTGAGATCACAGGCAGAATTGAAGGCACAATCGACGCAATAATCGACGGAAACGTAAATCTTAATTTACATTCAGCCGAAGTAACAGAAGAAAAGGAGGTTAAGAATGATGAAAAATAAAACCAGAGCCATTGCTCTATCAGTATCCTTTTGTATAATCTTAAGCCTCCTTACTCAGGTATTCCTGCCTATAGTCAGCTTTGCAGACGACAGCATTATATACATTGACAGCGCCGAGGATCTTATAGAGCTTTCAAAAAACTGCTCATACGATGCCTGGTCTGTTAACAAAGAGGTCGTTTTAACGGCAGATATTTCGCTTGCAGGTATTGATTTTAAGCCCATCGCCTCCTTCAGCGGAAGCTTTGACGGCGGAGGCCACAAGATCAGCGGCCTTAACGTTACGGGAGCATATTCTCCCGCAGGACTTTTCTCCACTCTTGAAAAGGAAGCACTGGTAAGAAACCTGTTTGTAGAGGGTGCGGTATCTCCCGGCGGTGACAAGGGCTATGCCGGCGGCATCGTTGGTGATAATAACGGCCGTATAGAGGATTGCTATTTTACAGGTACTGTTATAGGCAAATCGGATATTGGCGGTATTGCAGGCATTAACAGAGCAAGCGGAAGCATTTCGGGATGTACCGTAAGCGGCGAGATTATCGGTGAAAATCGCACCGGCGGTATTGCGGGAAGCAACGAGGGTCTTATCTCCTCCTGTACAAACGACTCTAAGGTAAATACCATAGGCGTTACCCCCGCCATCTCTCTTGATGAAATCAATATTTCTCTCACCCTTGATATAACCAAGCTTTATTCGCTTAACAACAGCACAATGACAGATACCGGCGGCATTGCAGGCTACTCTACCGGTATTGTAATGAGCTGTCTTAACAAGGGTGCAGTAGGCTACCCCCACATCGGATATAATGCCGGAGGTATAGTTGGTCGCAACAGCGGACATCTGGCAAGCAATGAAAACAGCGGTGAGATCAACGGGCGCAAGGATGTTGGCGGTATCGTGGGCCAAATGGAGCCTCATATCAGCTATAACCTGTCCGAGGATCTGCTCGCATCGCTGAAGGCCGAGCTTGACAATCTCAATACCATTGTAAACGATACACTCGGGTCTGCGGGCGAGGGTGTTCCCGGTGTTTCAACAAGACTTGATACCATACTTGAAAATCTTGATGCAGCTACCCTGATGCTTCAGACAATTATTAATGATACAACAGATTACGGCAACGGTGTTGTCGGAGAAATAAACAGATTCAGCGAAATTATAGGTGAAGTAATCTCCCAGCTCGACGGAGTTATGGATCAGGTTCCCGAGCTTAGTGGGACTCTTGAAAGCTGCTTTGCCGATCTTGAAAGCATGCTCGAGGATCTTGAGAGCTTTTCAAGTGTAAGCGCAGGCCTTATTTCTGACATTTCATCGGCAGCAACTAACATTTCACTGGCATTCGATAGCATAAGCATCGGTATATCGGATATTAACACCGGTCTTGCTATGCTACAGGCGGCATTGACTGTAAGTGATCCGACCTCCGCCGAGGAGGCGCTTGATATTATAGCAAGCGGAATCAGCTGCTTTATCAATTCGGCAGATAGACTTACATCCTCCCTTGAGGAGATAATGAAGGTTCTTGACGATACCGCATGGATGGACGGCGCCATTGATCATATGGCAGAGGCGGCAAGGATAATCGAGAAGATGTCAGTGGCTATGTCGGAGATTTACGACGCAACCACCGAGCTTAAGGAAAGCATAACCCTCGACTGGTCTAAGATTGAGGAGGCAAGCGATGAGCTTGTTATCGCAATCGGACATATTACCGATATGACCGTCAGCCTTGCGGAAGCAATGGAATGTATGGACAGCGGTATTACAGGTATCACCGAAGGTCTTGAAATGCTTTATGGCGCGGTGACCGTAAAGGATGCCGAGGCTATTGACGGTGCGATTGAAAAAATTGAATCGGGATTTGAAAGCTTTATTGCAGGATCGGTTAAATCCGGCGAGGCACTCAGCGAGCTGGCAAGCATCCTGGAAAATATAAATGACAGCAACTCCCTTAATATTTTGGGCGATGTTGCGAGCGCCATTGGAGATCTGGCAGAATCCGGAATGGAAATGACCTCCGCAATGTCCGAAACGTGGGACGGAATAGAGATCCTTCTTAACAGCATTGATATTGACCTTGATGCTGTAGGCGAGGGCGGCGCTATTATTATTGCAGGAATGGGTGACATTACCGATTCCATTGCCAAAATGAAGTCCGCCGTTCAGTCACTGAGCGATGGAATGGGTGCCCTTGAAAAGGCAATAACCGCTCTGGATCAGGCAATAAACGTAGATGACGAGGAGCGTGCCAGCGCAGCTCTTGATAGCGCATATTCGGCTCTCGGTGATATTATAGATTCTACTGCAGAGCTCAGCACCCTTTTCTCGGATATAACCGTCACCCTTGCAGAGGCAAAGGTATGGGGCGACAGTATGGTTGACGCCTTTGCAGCCACGGCATCTGCCCTCTCGGATATGAGCGGTGCTATCGTCGTAATACAGAATGGAGTAGACTCACTGCGCAGCTTGGTTTCTCTTGACTCCAGCTCCGCCGAGGAAGGTCTTAATCTTATTAAAAACGGCATTGAAGCCATGTCGGATTCGGCATACTATCTCGGCCTCAGCTTTGCTGATATTTCCTCAGCACTTGACAAGGTGAATAGCGGATCCGAGCATTTGGACGCTGCTCTTTCCAACCTTAAGAGCTTTATGGGCGGTATGAAAAATGCAATGGGTATTGTAGAGACTATCTCGGGCGAGGCAAAGATGCTTATCGGTTATCTCAGCGGAATTGATCCTATTACCCTGCCCACTCTTCCCGACAGCATAATGGCTAATGCCAACCAGCTCTTTATCCATATTTCGGCTATCGAAAACGAGCTTAAGTATCTTAACACAGATATTACCGGGCTAGGCAGCGATCTTATCGCACAGCTGGGAAAAATAAACGACAGCTTTAACAGCCTGTCGGCCAACATCGTTGACATGATATACGGCCTTAACAACGGAGGTATAATTGACAACAATGTGAGCGAAAACGAAATAGATGCTGTAACCCACGGCAAGGTGTTTGGATGCGTAAATAACGGCGGAGTATTCGGTGATATTAACGTAGGCGGTATTGCAGGAGCAATGGGCCTTGAATACACACTGGATCCAGAAGATGACCTTACCAGCGAGCTTTCTGTAACACAGAAGAAGCAATATAAGCTGAAGGCGGTTATCCACGCATGTATAAACAACGGCAGCGTAACCTCCAAGCGTGACTGCGCAGGCGGCATCGTAGGTAAAATGGATCTCGGCCTTGTATACGGCTGTGAATCATACTGTGACGTTGAAAGCCAGACCGGAAACTATGTTGGCGGTATTGCAGGAATTACCTCCGGCCTTATCTCCCAGTGCTATGCTAAATGTACCCTGGCCGGCGGAAAGTACGTCGGCGGTATCGTTGGCTCCGGAGTAAGCGAGAGCTTCTCCGGCGACTCCAGCATGGTAAGAAGTTCCTACTCTATGATCAAAATCACCAGATTCACCCAGTATGCAGGTGCTATATCGGGTATCAATAACGGTGAGTATGGCGAAAACCTCTTTGTTTCCGACGATCTTGCCGGCATTGACAGAGTAAGCTACGCAGGCAAGGCAGAGCCTATCTCCTACGAGGATCTGATCAAGAGAAGAAGTATTCCCGACGGATTCTACCTCTTTAGTCTGGAGTTCTATGCCGACGGAAAGCTGCTTCATTCCACAGAGTTTGCATACGGAGCATCCTTTGATCAGACGGTCTTCCCCGAAATTCCCGACAAAGAGGGACATTACGGATATTGGGATACCACCGATCTTTCAAATCTAAGGTTTGATACAAGCGTGAGTGTTGTATACGTTCCCTACGTAACTGCGCTTGGCAGCGAAAACAAGCGCGAGGACGGAAAAGAAATATTCTTTGTTCAAGGCATGTTTACAAAGGAGGACAGCATATCGGTTACCGAGGGCTGTGACACCTCCGACCTTAGTATTGATAAGAAGCTCTTCTACAACGACTCGCTCGTTGAAAGCTGGACACTCACCATACCCACAGATAAGCTTGATAACAACGGAATTCACTATCTGGCGATGTGGAAATCCTGCAGAATATTTGTAAAGGCAGGAGGCGAATGGACAGAGGTTGAGGCAGAAAAGTTCGGCAGTTATCTCACCTTTGAAGTAAGCGGCGAGACAGTTGATATCGCAGTATTCAGTCACTCACTCAATATAGTTCTTATCGTTATTCTCTGCGTGGCATTCCTTGTGATTCTTGCGGGTGTAATCATTACTATTATTCTCGTTAAAAAGAAAAAAACTAAGAAAAACAATGAAGAAATGCCTAACAAGCCTAAAAAAGAAAAAGCTCCCAAAAAGAGCAAGGCTGAAGATAAACAGTAATAAAACGACCGCCACGGTTTATTCCGTGGCGGTTTTAAAATTATTTATTAAAGAATGTAAGAAGATAAATTTCCCCCTGACCCACGGAAAGAGTAAGACGTCCGGAGGAAATACCTATCTCCTTTGAACGCAGATTTGACCCCTTGCCACGTACACCGCCGGAAACGGTCTTGGAAATGACGCAGGTGTTGAAATTATCCGAGTTAACGGCAATCTCCACCTTTCCCTCATAGTTTCTTGTTACCAGCATCATAGCACCCTCATTGCCGTCGGTGGCAGCGAGAGAATAAAGCTCCTTTCTCTGATCGTTTCCGCTCTCCACCGCAGTGCCAAGCTTATACAGCTTAGCAAAATAGCACATAACGCTATAAGATGCATAATGGTGAGAAGTACTGTGATCATCCATAGAAAACAGTGCATTATCTCTGGAATATATGTCCGATGAGGAGTACATCATCATGTCGGCAACGCTCTTTTGCGCCATAATCAGCGCTGCCCCCAGCTCTGAGGGAGTAGACTCACGAAGTGCAGGAGGAATACCGCCAATATCAACGGTATTATACTCGCAAATAAAGCTGCGTGTACGGCGAAGTCCTGCCCCGTCAAGATGCGTCCTTGCATACTGAGCATGCAGTGCAATCTCCTCCGGGCTGGTGGTATAGCACGCCCAGGTAAAGAAGTCTAACGGCGCCGCCGTTTGCGGCTTGGTTATGTATGAGAAGAACTCCTGCATAAACGGAACATAGCTCTTCATCTCTTCGCTGGCATCAAGCCTGTTTAATGAATAAAATCCACGTGCGCCGTATGCGCCTATCTTTATTTTAGGAAATCTCTCACGAAGATGATTTGCCGTTACTCGGTACAGCTCAAAATACTCCTGCTTTGTGCCTGACCAGCATTCTGCGGTGTCGGGGGCCGACCATATTTCCCAGTATTTTATACCGAGCTTAAAGCCTCCTGCCCAACCCTCGTTGTAATGCATAACGATATGCTCGCAGATTCTTGCCCACTTGTATGGATCAATCGGAGGGCAAGCATAAAGCTTTTTGGAATATGGCTCTCTGCTTTCGCCGAGGCGGAAGAAAATACCCGCACCGGTGTTGCGTATTGAGGCAAGGTACAGGTCTGTGGGGAGAAAGTTATATGACTGCTCAAGATTCTCATCAGCCGTGAAATCTGGAAAAATGCAATGAATATTAACGTACTGATTAAGTCCGTATTCACCCGCAGAGCCCGCCGTTCTGACAAGCGGTACTCCCATGGCGCTAAATTCATCACTAAAATCTACAGGCAGGTTATAACCGCCAGAGCGAGGTCCGCCATTTATACAGTGAAGCGGCTTGATTCTACCGCACTTTTTTGTAAAATCTACCCTAATATCCTTTTTCTCCACTAGCAGTACCTCCTTTTACCTTTTCTTATTTTATTGTATCAAAGATATCCTCCTCTTGTCAAGTGCTTTCGGTAGTCTTGATTTTTCTTTTTTTGTCTTTTTTTGTCAAAAGATGCCACGGATTATTGCAAAGGGTGAAAAAGTTTGATATAATGATTATAATAATAAAATGGAGATAGAACTATGCCAAAGCTTAACCTAAGACTTACCGCCCTGCTACTCAGCATAATAATGCTGATATCCCTGCTGTGCGGGTGCAGACAAACCGTCAGCCTTGATGAAATACCCGACTATTACGGCTCGGCCTGTGTAGAAATTAACGGCGGAAGCCCGTTTTTCACCGATAATGAAATAACAGACGTGGCCTTTGAACGATATTCAGAGCTTGATGCTCTGGGCAGATGCGGCGTTGCCTTTGCCTGCATAGGAATAGAGATCATGCCCACCGAGGAAAGAGGCGAAATTGCATCGGTTACTCCTACAGGCTGGGAATACGGCGGAATTTCCAACAACAATCAGTATGATTTCATTGGCGACGGCTACGTTTACAACCGCTGTCACCTTATCGGCTTCCAGCTGGCAGGTGAAAATGATAATGAAAAGAATCTGATTACCGGCACAAGATACATGAATATTGATGGTATGCTCCCCTATGAGAATGAGGTCGCCGACTATGTTGAAGAAAGCGGAAACCACGTTATGTACAGGGTCACCCCCATATACAACGGACTCGACTATGTGGCGCGCGGCGTGCTTATGGAGGCATATTCAGTAGAGGATAACGGCCGTGGAGTACAGTTCTGCGTTTACGCATATAATGTTCAGCCGGGTGTTACTATCGACTATTTCACAGGTGTAAACGTTGCAAATGGCGAGGAGTTGCCCGAGATTCCGACCAACGACGGACGAGGAGAGATTGCAGACACCAAGCCCGAGGACAGCAAGGAGGAAGAGGTCCAAAATCCCACCGACGAGAATGTGGAATGCGACTATGTGCTTAACACCAACAGCAAGAAGTTCCACTACCCCGGCAAAAGCTGCTCCGACCGCATTGGCGAGGACAACAGAGAATATTTTAACGGCACGAGAGATGAGCTCATAGCAGACGGATATTCGCCCTGCGGCATTTGCAAGCCCTAAATTACATATTGATAAAGCAAGACTGCTATACAATCGGACGCAGTCTTGTTTTTTTATACTATATTAGCGAGAAAAAGCCCGCATTTGCTTGACTTTTACTGATTTATGCTATAAAATTATAGCATAAGAATCTTTTACGGGAGAGGTAAGATGACTGACCGTGACAAAATAAAGCTTGAGCGACTTATAAGCACTGCACAGCGCAATTTCTATGTGACAAGGCTGTATTCACAATATCTGAATGAGTGCCCCAAGGCTATCACCAAGGAAATGATTACAACTATTACCGATGGAGGTGATAGTTCTACCGAGGAAGCATTGTCTGCTCTGCTGTCCAGCATATTCGGGCTTGATTTTGAAGATGGCGAGGACAGGCGTATTATTATGGATTATATCACTCCATCAATAAGACTGCTTGATGCCGAAAAATACAAAAGCAATCCGTACTATAAAAATATTCATCTTGACGACATCAGCGACGGCAGCTGGGAAATACGTTGGGAGGAATATCAGCCATATCAGGCGGTAATATGCGACGATATGATAATCAAGGATGATTTTTCAGAGATTCCACCCCTCGGATTCTTTAAAGAGAGATTTCGTTTTCCTGCCATACTTGAGAACGGAAACGAGTGGATGACGCTAACCCCTGTAGACCTTGATACATGTGATGAGGCCATTGAGGCAGCGCACGGTAAGGTAGTTACCTTTGGCCTCGGGCTTGGATATTACGCCTACATGGCATCCGAAAAGGAGGACGTAGATTCTGTTACGGTTGTAGAGCTTTCGGAGGATGTGATAAGGCTGTTCAAGAAACACATTCTACCGCAGATGAAAAACCGTCATAAGATAAAAATCGTTAATTCGGATGCATTTGAATACGCAGAAAAAATAATGCCCACAGAGAATTTTGATCTGGCATTTGTAGACACATGGCGAGATGCATCTGACGGTGCACCCATGTACAAGAAAATGAAATTGCTTGAAAAGTGCAGCCCTAACACCAAATTTATGTATTGGGTAGAAGGCTTCTTACGCTCTCGCATCAGGGCGGAAAAATTTTACGAAATTATCGATGCATATAAGGACGGTTGCATTGCAGACGACTATGATGCCGTGGAGAATGACCTGAGAAAAATATAATTTTTCAAAGAAAAAGTATGTTATTTTCTGCTTTTTCTGTAATTTTACTGTAATTCAATGACGTTCACGGCATTATTTAACCACAGTTAAAGTCCAAAAAATATAATTAAGTAAAACAAATCTTGGAGGATATATGAGAATTTTATTTGCCGAGGATGAGAGATCGCTGTCAAAGGCTGTCGTTGCTCTACTCGAGAAAAACAACTATTCTGTCGATGCCGTTTATGACGGCGAGGAGGCACTGACATACCTGGAGGCGGGTAACTACGATGCTGTGATTCTGGACGTAATGATGCCTGTTCGCGACGGTATCAGCACGCTTTGTGAAATGAGAGCAAGGGGATACGACATTCCCGTGCTTATCCTCTCGGCAAAGTCCGAGGTTGACGATAAGGTGCTGGGTCTTGACTCGGGCGCCAACGATTATCTTACCAAGCCCTTCTCTGTAAAGGAGCTACTCGCAAGAATCAGGGCAATGACCAGAAAGGGTGAGGGTCAGCTTGACTCGTCGCTTAAATTCGACAATCTTACACTTAATCTCGCTACCTACGAGCTGTCTGCGACCGAGGGCTCCTTTAAGCTGGCGAACAAAGAGTTCCAGATGATGGAGATGCTTATGCGAAATCCGGGGCACCTTATTTCCACCGAAAGATTTATGGAAAAGATCTGGGGCTATGACAGCGATGCAGAGATAAACGTTGTTTGGGTATATATTTCATACCTCAGAAAAAAACTTATAAAAATCGGTGCCGGTGTTGAGATAAAGGCACACAGAAACTCCGGATATTCATTGGAGAGCATCTGATATGCTAAAAAAGCTGAAAATAAAGTTTATCATTATTACCGTAATAACACTTGCCTGTGTTGTAGGAATTACTGTTGGAATTATCAATTTTTTCAACTACAGATCGGTTATTTCGGAGGCAGACGATATCCTTTATTTGATCGTAAAAAACTCGGGTGTCTTCCCCAGCCTGCCGGGACATATCGACCCTGATATTGATATTAATTTTACACCCGAATCTCCCTATGAATCAAGATACTTTACAGTTGCCTTTAACGGCAATAAGCTGAAGTCTGTTAATACCGAGAAAATTGCGGCCATAACCGATAACGACGCTATAAAAATGGCAAAATCAATAAGGTCGGTCGGTATTGCTAAGGGTTTCAGAGGAAATTACCGTTATTTAATGGTAAACGAGGACGGACTAACATGGATTACCTTCCTCGATTGTACAAAGTCGCTTGACAGGGCACATACCTTTCTTATTTTAAGTATTTCCATTTCGATTATTTGCCTTGCGGTAATAAGCCTGATCTCGTGGAAGATATCCGATCATGCAATCCGCCCACTGCTTGAAAATCATGAGAAGCAGAAGCGATTTATAACCGATGCCGGTCACGATATCAAGACGCCTATAACCATAATAGATGCCGATGCCGAGCTGCTTGAAATGGAGATAGGTCAGAACGAATGGCTGTCGGATATCAAAAAGCAAACGGCGAGGCTGGCAACCCTGACCGGCGAGTTGATTTATCTCTCTCGCATGGAGGAGCAGCTGATCGCACAGCATATCGACTTCCCTTTATCTGAAATCACAGAAGAGGCTGTCAGCTCCTTTGCCGCACCGGCAAGGGCTAAAAATTTAACGATTGTAAAATCGATTACCCCTGCCCTCTACTACAAGGGAGATTCCGAGGCTATTAAAAAGCTTATTTCAATCTTGCTTGACAACGCAGTAAAATATTCTCCCGAAGGAAAAAGCATCAATATTGATCTAAAAAAACAGGGGCGCATCATTTACCTAAAAATAAGCAATTATGCGCAAAATCTTGACGATGAAGCAGTAGGACGCATGTTCGATCGATTCTACAGGCATGATTCATCCAGATCCACCAGCGGCGGATTTGGCATAGGCCTTTCTGTAGCTGAGGCTATTGTTGGCTCTCACCGTGGTAAAATTTCTGCGCAAAAGCAGGGCGATCTCCTGGAGATCGAGGTAATTTTGTAACAGAAAATTCCGCAATATGTAGACCTTGGTTTACATATTGCGGTTTTTTATGTTTGTTTGTTATTTTTATTAACATTTTGAAAAAATAATATTGACCTGACTGATATTTTATTATATAATAAAGGAAGAAAATAACAGGAAAGGCAGACAGTATGTTAAGCAGTCTTACAAAAAGCACCTACGAGGCTATTCTTATGGCAGAGCTTCGCCCCGCTATGGGCTGTACCGAGCCTATTGCTATTGCATACGCATCATCAATTCTTTCAAAAACCCTGGGCAGTGTTCCCGAGAAAATAACAGCATGCTTCAGCGGCAACATAATTAAAAACGTTAAGAGCGTTATTGTTCCCGCAACGGGAGGCAGACACGGCATTGAGGCTGCGATTGCCGCAGGTATAGTATCCTGCCGCCCGGACAAGCGCCTTGAGGTTCTCACTGTACTGACGGCAGATGATGAGGCTAAAATTGATGCAGTTCTCAGTCAATGCGACATAAAGATTGAAAAGCTTAATACAGGCTGTAGCTTTGAGCTTGAGCTATACGGCAAGAGCGGAACCAACAATGCCACCGTTAAGATCAGCGGAGCGCATACTAATGTTACCGAGGTAAGCCTTAACGGAATTGCTTTGACTGATAAGTACACGGAAAAGACCATTGTTGAGGAAAGCGGTGATGAGCCCGATCTTACCCTGCTCAACGTTATGGATATAATCGAATATGCCGACACGGTCGAGCTCGACACACTTCGCCCGTATCTTAAACGCCAGATTGAGCTCAATATGGCTATTGCTGAGGAGGGACTTAATAGCGAATGGGGTGCCAACATCGGCAAGGTAATGCTGTCTATGGGCAACGACCTCTCCCGCAGAGCGCGAGCCTATGCGGCGGCAGGATCGGATGCAAGAATGAGCGGATGCGAAAAGCCTGTGTGCATTATTTCGGGTAGCGGAAACCAGGGCATTACCGCATCGGTACCTATTAAGATCTACGCCGATGAGCTGGGTAAGAGCGAGGATGAGCTTCTTCGTGCTCTTATCGTATCAGACCTTATTACTATACATCAAAAGACCGGCATCGGCACTCTCTCCGCCTATTGCGGAGTAATCAGCGCAGGTGTTGGCGCCGGAACAGGAATCTGCTATCTTCAAGGCGGAAAGTTCAGTGAAATCGCACATACACTTGTAAACTCCGTAGCAATCCTCTCCGGTACTATCTGCGACGGAGCAAAGCCCTCCTGTGCAGCAAAAATCGCAATGGCGGTTGAGGCAGGTATAATGGGCTATGAAATGTGGAAGATGGGCAGTCAGTTCCACGGCGGTGACGGTATCGTTACCAAGGGTGTTGAAAACACCATCAAGAATGTCGGCAGACTTGCAAGAGAAGGCATGAGCGACACCGACAGAGAGATTATTGAAATCATGCTGGGGATATAATTGAAAATTCACTGAAAAACAAAAAGGACGCAAAGCGATGCTTTACGTCCTTTTTATTATGCATTCATAACATTCTGTGCCACGCAAACATAGACAACAAGCGAGATTGCATCTACGAGGGTGGTGATAAGAGGCGAAGCCATAACTGCGGGGTCGAGGCCGACCTTTTTTGCCAGCAGCGGTAGGCTTGCGCCGATGATCTTGGCCAAAATAATTGTCAGCGAAAGCGACAGTGCAACCGTCAATGCCACGGAAAGATCAACCGCAGAATTGCCGAGTAGCAAACCGTCGATAAGCATAACCTTGGCGAAGGTAGCAACACCGAGGGTGATCGAGCAAAGAATACCTACGCGCAGTTCCTTCCACACAACGTGCAAAATATCCGAGAACTCTACCTCTGACAGCGAGATGCTACGAGTAAGAGTCACAGACGACTGACCGCCGCTATTACCGCCCGTACCCATTATCATGGGAATAAAGAGGACAAGAACGGCAGAAAGAGCCGATTCAAAGTGTGCAAGAATTGCGCTGGAAAGTGTAGATGACAGCATAAGTATCAGCAACCACGGAATACGCGATTTCCAAATAGAAAGAACGTCGGTCTTAAGATAGGGGGTATCATCACCGGGCGTGATCGCAGCCATCACCGCGAAGTCCTCCTCGGACTCCTCAATAATAACCTCAAGCGCATCGTCTACAGTAATAATACCTACAAGACGAGACTCGCTGTCAACAACGGGAATTGCCAAGAAGCCGTACTTATCAAGCTTCATAGCAACCTCCTCCTTATCGTCATGGGTATGAACAGCAATAACGTTCTCATCCATAATATCGGTAAGAAGTACGTCGGGATCGGATATAAGCAAATCCTTGGCAGTTACAATACCCTGCAAGCGCTTATCCTTACCTGTAATATAACAGGTGTAAATAGTTTCCTTGTCAATAGCAACGCGGCGGATGTGAAGCAGGGCGTCAGCAACCGTCATATCCCCAGTAAAACGCACGTACTCGGTAGTCATAACCGTGCCGGCAGAATCCTTGGGATATTTAAGTATCTTGTTAATTATCTCGCGATCATGACTGTCCGAGTTCTTGAGAATACGCTTAACCACGTTGGCAGGCATTTCCTCAATAATATCAACAGTATCGTCGATATACAGCTCGTCCAGAATCTCAGACAGCTGTCGATCGGTAAAGTGCGAAATAAGATTTTCCTGCAGATCCGAATCCATTTCAACAAAGGTCTCGGCAGCAAGCTCCTTTGAGAGAAGCCTGAATAACAGGCTGTGATATTTTTCATCAACCTCAAAGAATATTTCCGCAAGGTCGGGCGCAGGTATGTCATTAACCTGTACCTTAACCTCAGCATACTTTTTTTCATCCAATAAATCAGTCAGTTTTTCGGGAGTGATAATATCATCCTCGTCAAAAATGACGCTATTAACTTCCTTATCATCTTCTTCGAAAGGAACTGTGTTAATGTTTTTTTCTTCCATTGCGATCTCCTTTCAGCCGGGGTAGCCGATGGGAGGTCAACAACAGCGACCGATACGGCATACACCAGACTTGTATGTAATTATTAACTCACACGGGTGAGGGGTACTTCGTCCGTCCGACATATCGGTCTCCTTTCGTTTTTATATCTTTATTTTACTCCAAAGCATATGCTTTGTCAAGTTTTTTATATTAATTTATCCAATTCTTCTTCGGTATAAATAGTTATACCGTTCTTTTTTAACAGGTCTGCGGTAACTCCGTTGCCCTCTGTCAGCCTTCCGCTAAAGCTTCCATCGTAAATCATACCGCTTCCGCAGGAGGGTGAACGAGCCTTAAGCAGGGCTATATTGCAGGAGAAGGTCTTGGCACGCTCAAGGGCAGCTTCTGCTCCTGCTCTGAAATTATCGGTAACATCCTTGCCGTCACTCATCAAAACCCTATCTCCCACCTGCTCGCTGGGGGTACGGGGAGTTGGAAGTCCACCGTCAACCTCCGGGCATATAGGAATAAGAACATACCTTTCTCTAAGCTTAATGACGTCGGCATTAGGCTTGCTTGCACCGTCGTAGCGACAACATACGCCGAGAAGACAAGCGCTTACGAGTATTGCTTCTTTTTTCATAATAACTCCTGTGTTTTTAATATACTTGATTTTATTTTTTCAAAGTTACCTGCGCCCATAAGTACAACTACTCCTTGAGTATATAAATCAACCGTGTCAGCCACGTCACCATCCGGGCAATACATAGCATATCTGCCGATATCACCGGCCAATCTCGATGAATTTATACCCTCTATGGGTTCTTCACGAGCAGGGTAAATATCTGTTATCACAGCGTAATTTGCCAGCGACAGCGATGCGCAAAACTCATGCCACAATGATGCGGTGCGTGAAAACGTGTGTGGCTTAAATACTACGGTAATAGGTTCTGAATAAATTTGCCTCAGAGCATTTATAGATGCGGCTATCTCGGTTGGATGATGAGCGTAATCATAATATACAGGGCGACCATACCTTTCTCCGATATATTCAAGACGCCCCTTGATGCCCGAATATCTTTTTATGGCATCGGCTATGATGTTTAGGCTGATTCCCCTCTCCTTGGCAATTACAATGGCCGCAGTTGCATTATAGAGGTTAAATGCGCCGGGAATATTTAATTCAAAATCACCAACTCGCTCACCCTTGTAGAATACCGAAAAAGCATATCCCACCTTTTTAAATGAGGTAATGGAGTAATGATAATCGTTATTTTCATTTGCGCCGAAGGTGATTGTAGGACATTTGATTTTGTTAATTATAGATCCAAGATGATAATCATCGCCGTTAATCAAGGAAAAGCTACTCGCCCTTCCAAGCGCCTTAACAAAGGAGGCAGACAAATGATCCATACCGTC
Source organism: Clostridia bacterium (assembly GCA_017646745.1). GTDB lineage: Bacteria > Bacillota > Clostridia > Oscillospirales > CAG-272 > UBA1740. The sequence goes on along the minus strand of JAGCLY010000074.1, from coordinate 29,043 downwards.
AAAATAGTCGGTGTGATCAAGCTCCAGGTTTAATCCCACAGTTACAGTCGGTAGAAAATGAAGAAATGAATCCTTATACTCACACGCCTCGTATATCATAGTATGGCCATCACCGATTTTATAGGGTAATCCACCTAAAAGATCTGCCCCGGACATGACGGTAGGATTTAGTCCTGCATATTCAAAAATCAGTGCAAGCATTGCTGTGGTAGTACTCTTACCGTGAGAGCCTGAAACGCCTATCCGACAATTGTAGCCCAACATAGCTGCACCAAGATATTCTGCACGGCTTACTACCGGAATGCCCATTTCCCTTGCCGTTACCAGCTCGGGGTCATTATCCGCTATTGCATGAGAATATACAACCAGATCAGCGGACTTGACCTTCTCGGTATTATGCCCTATGGTTAGATCTATTCCGCTTTCTGCGAGAGACCTCGTTCGCTCGCTCGCTTCACGGTCGCTACCGCTAACCCCTGCCCCATAATGGCGTGTCAGCATTGCCAGAGAGCACATGGATACTCCGCCAATACCTATAAAATGCACCGTCGACGATTTATCAAAGCAGATTTTGCGTATTGCACTATACGTCGCCCCCATGCTCTTCCTGCCCTTTTTCTTGCTCATTAACTAAAACACTCCTTGTTTTATTTTTGCATAAAATACAGCTTAAAACAAAAAAATGTTACATTTCGTTAAAAGAAAAAACACTTTTTTCTTGAATAAATTTTATTTTTATACTGTATAATATTACCATAGAAAAATCACGAGGTGAAAATGACCGACGGATTTTAGTAATCATTATATTAGTAATCAAAAATAAAGTATACAACAAGGAAGGAATTTTTAAGTTATGCAGGTAACAGATATCAAAATCAGAAAGTTTTTTGACGAGGGACCCATGAAGGCGATCGTATCGGTAACATTTAACGACTGCCTGGCAGTGCACGACATTAAGGTAATTTACGCAAGGGACAGATATTTTATCGTAATGCCCTCAAGAAAGAATCCCGACGGCACATACCGTGACATCGTACATCCCATCAACTCCGACTTCAGAGCCGCCCTTGAGGAGGCTGTAATTGATGCATACCACGTTCAGCTTGTGGCCGCAGAGCACGATGCCCGAGAGGACGAGGACGCTGTTGTTATTTAAAAACAATTAATGTCAAACAAAGGTCGTTTTATGCACAGCATAAGACGACCTTTGTTGTCGTCTTAAGAAATATAGGGACGGCTCGATAAATACGATCCGTCCCTGTAAAAGCTTATGTAGATTATTAGTTTTCCTGTGCAGGAGCTTCCTCAGAGGGAGCTGCGTCTTCATCGCCCTTAGCCTTCTTCTTAGGAGCATCGCCACCAAGAGCCTTCTGCTTCTCAACCATAGATCTCTGATCACGGAAGAGCTGTCTCTGAGCTGCAAGAGCCTCCTTCTGGAGAGCGAGAGTTGCGTTCTGCTTTTCTGCAACATCATTCTGAACATCAAGAGTCTTTGCATTGCCGGCATTGATAGCCTGCTGAGCGGAGAGAACCTCCTTCTGAGCTGCAACAGCAGCCTTCATAGCCTCATCAATAGCGCCCTGGTTCTCTGCTACGAGGCGATGAGCCTCTGCCATAGCCTGCTGTCCCTCAACGAGAGCCTGCTGGCTTTCAAGAAGCGCCTTCTGCTGATCCTGAAGAGCCGCCTGCTCCTGAGTAACAACAGCCTGATCCTGGTTAATAACTCTCTGGCTAACCTGAACGCCCTTCTGCTCACGAGAGGTCTGACGCTGCATATCGTTAGTCTGCTTCATCATGTCATTTGCTGCGCTCTGCTTTGCAGCGATATCTGCGCAACGGTTGCTAAGATCGTCCATAGCGGTTGTAAGAGCCTTAAGGTTCTCAACAAGAGCAGTAAGCTTATCAAGAAGAGCCTGCTCATCCTCAAGAACTGCACCCTCAAGAGCAGCTACCTCACCGGAGCCATAGGATGCACCTACAGCGGGAGCAGCAATGGGAATATTTACGGGATGCTCATTTACGAACTTCTCAATTCTCTTATCAAAAGCAGAAACGAACTTCTGCATAGTTGCCTCAAGCGCCTTCTCAAGCATAGGAGAAACGTCGATAGAAACAGGAGCAATATTAGGTGTCTGATTGCTTGCCTCAGGTGCAGCAGCGGGCTGCTGGGGAGGACAGGAATAAGGCATAGGCATGGGAACGGGTATGTACTGAGGATAGGTATATGCAGGATGTGCATATGCGGGAGCGGGTGCAGGAGCTGCCTGCTGAGGTGCTGCCGCAGGGTTGGGTGTACCGTTTGCTACGGGAATCTCGGGAATTGCCATGGTTGTTTCATCCTCCTCTTCATCGGACTCAAGGAAAGCGTCCGTCTCTGTGTATGCCTGAATGTCGATTATGCGTGATAAAATAGAGTTGTTGTATTTTTCAAAGGCGTCGAGAACTCTGTCAGCCTTTCTGCCGCGGTAAAGATCAGCAATATTAGAATAATCCACCTGAACTGTATCAAGCAGAAGTCTGATCTGGCCCTCGCTTTCGTTAAACGAATTGATAGCTGCGGTGAGCTCATCGTTTGCGTTATCAAGTCTGGTAGCGTTCTTATCAGACTCACGCTTGTCGTAAGCAGCCTGAGCGTTTTCTATACGCTTCTTGCACTTTTTAATATCTCTGGCTATTGACTTGTAATATGCAAGCTCGTCTGAAACACGCTTTTTGTCATCGTTAAGCGTATCGCGCAGAGCAGCAACCTGCTCCTTCTTTTCACTGTCAAACATTTCGAGGAAAGCGCTCATTAATGAATACCTCTCTTTTCCGCAAATCGCGATTTTTGTACACTAATGTTATTATACAGCATAATTATAACAAATAAATCTTTAAAAGTCAATAGGTGTGCGAATTTTTTTATATTTATTATAAATAAATTGTTTTTTATGGGCAAAAAAAAGAAAAACCCGTCTTTTTTTGATAAAAAAACGGGTTTTATTAACAGCTGTTTAGTTAGCAGCCTTTACAATTGCGGTAAACTTGTCAGTCTTAAGCGATGCGCCGCCGATAAGACCGCCGTCAACGTTCACCTTGGCAAGCAGCTCTGCAGCATTAGCGTCATTCATAGATCCGCCATACTGGATGGTAGTGCTCTCTGCTACCTCGCTGCCGTAAATTTCAGCAAGTGTTGCACGGATCACACCACAGGTTTCATCAGCCTGCTCAGGTGTTGCAGTAAGGCCTGTTCCAATCGCCCAAACGGGCTCGTATGCAATGATAATATTCTTCATTTCCTCAGCAGAAATGCCCAAAAGGTCAAGTTTTGTTTGCATTGCAACCACTTCATTGGTAATTCCATTAAGTCTTTCTTCCTTAACCTCGCCAAGACAAAGGATTACTTTTAAGCCAGCCTTAAGCGCTGCCTTGGTACGAAGATTAACGGTTTCGTCGGTCTCACCGAAGTACTGTCTTCTCTCAGAATGGCCGATTACAACATACTCGGTACCGATCTCGCAAAGCATAGCCGCGCTGATCTCACCGGTATATGCACCGCTCTCTGCAAAGTGCACGTTCTCTGCGCCGATTTTGATATTAGTTCCCTTCGCCGCCTCAACTGCGGTTGCAATATCAACGTAAGGAACGCAAAGCACGATGTCGCACTTATCCATTCCTGCAACCATAGGAGCAAGATCGGTAATAAAAGCCTTGGTCTGTGCAGGTGTCATGTTCATCTTCCAGTTACCTGCGATTACTGTTCTTCTCATTTTATTTTCCTCTTTTAATGTAAAATATGTTTTTAGGAAGATTGCCCGTCCGTCACCCGAGGCGGTAGAAGTCTACTGCATATGGGAGCGAACGGGCAATATTACGAAAAATTACTTGTCAAGAAGGCAGGAGATACCGGGAAGATCCTTACCCTCAAGGAACTCAAGCGATGCACCGCCACCGGTAGAGATGTGAGTGATCTTGGATGCATAACCAAGCTGCTCGCATGCTGCTGCGCTGTCACCACCGCCTACGATAGTGATTGCGTCGCTGTCAGCAAGTGCCTGTGCTACTGCAATAGTACCCTTTGCAAGAGTGGGGTTCTCAAATACGCCCATGGGACCGTTCCAAACAACAGTCTTTGCAGAGATAACTGCATCTGCGTACATAGCCGCAGTCTTGGGACCGATGTCAAGACCCTCCTTATCAGCAGGGATCTTATCGGAATCAACGTACTCAATATCAATGGGAGCGTCAATGGGGTTGGGGAAGCTATCTGCGATTGCGTTATCGATAGGAAGAAGAAGCTTAACACCAAGCTCCTCTGCCTTAGCCATCATCTCCTTGCAATAATCAATCTTGGTTTCGTCAAGAAGAGACTTACCTACGCCATAGCCCTTTGCAGCGTTGAAGGTGAATGCCATACCGCCGCCGATAATAAGGGTATCAACCTTGGTAAGAAGGTTATCAATAACATTAAGCTTATCAGCAACCTTAGCGCCGCCAAGGATTGCTACGAAGGGACGCTCGGGATTGGAAAGAGCCTTACCCATTACGGAGATCTCCTTCTCAATAAGGTATCCACATACAGCAGGAATGTAATCTGCAACGCCTGCGGTAGAAGCGTGTGCTCTGTGAGCCGCACCGAAAGCATCGTTTACGAATACGTCAGCGTAGGAAGCAAGCTCCTTTGCAAGCTCTGCGCCATTCTTGGTCTCGCGAGCATCAAATCTGGTGTTCTCAAGAAGAACCGCCTTACCTGCCTCAAGAGCAGCAACCTTAGCCTTTGCATCAGGACCGATAAGATCCTCTGCGAAGGTTACAGTGCCCTCGCCAAGAAGCTCGTTAAGTCTTACACATACAGGCTTAAGAGTAAGCTTCTTCTTGTCGGAAACAAGCGCCTTTGCAAGATAGTCAGCGGTAGCAGCTGCCTGCTCCTCTGCGGGAAGAGCCTCAACAGCCTTCTTCTCCTTCTTGGTAAGACCAAAGCCCTCGGTAAGGATAGCATGGGGCTTGCCCATATGAGAGCAAAGGATAACCTTTGCGCCCTTGCCGAGAAGATACTGGATAGTAGGAAGCGCACCGATAATTCTCTTGTCAGAGGTGATAACGCCATCCTTCATGGGAACGTTGAAGTCGCAGCGAACCAGCACGGTTTTGCCGGCTACTTCAATGTCTTCAATGTTTTTCTTGTTGTAAGTTGCCATTTTATTTACTCCTTAAAATATTTTCACACAAAGTATATAATATCACAAGATTTTTCCAAAGTCAATAGACTTTGTTAAAAAATAAACACGTAATTACTGTCCTGCAACGCTTACGTTGTGGATAAGCACGGCAGGAGCGCCGAAGGTGGTAAATCCACCGGTCACAGCAACCTCAACCTTATTGGAAAGCGCTGCGATAGACTTAATAAGCTCAAAGAAGTTGCCGGCAATAGTGAAGGACTTGATTGCCTCACCCTTCTTACCGTCAACGATCTTAAAGCCTGCCGACTCAAGCGAGAAATCACCTGTTACGGCATTTGCACCTGCATGAAGACCCTTAAGCTCGGTGATATAAATACCGTTACCCACCATAGCGAAGAGCTCATCCTCGGTATGCTCACCTGCCTCAAGGCAGAATGCATACGGGCTGATGCCAACAGGAGAAGCGTAGCTTCCCTTGCTACCGTTTCCGGTGCTATCAACACCTGCTGCAGCCGCAGTTTCTCTGTTGTGGAGAAGTGTTTTAAGAACACCAGCCTCAACAATAGACTTACGGAATGCGGCAACGCCCTCTGCGTCAAAGTTGGTCTGTATAGAAACGCCCTCTCTCATAGGGTCATCGGTGATGTTAACGATGTCAGCGGCAATCTGCTCGCCCTCCTTGCCTGCAAGGAGAGACATGCCCATCTGCGCCATCTTGCCGGAAAAGGCCGAGGAATAAACAGAAAGAATAGTACGCATCTGCTTTGCGCTGAGAACAACACTGTACTTTCCGGATTCTACGGTAACCGCATTAGCCTTAAGAACAGCCTCATCAACGATTCCCTTTGCCATCTCCGCAAGATCGATCTCCTCGTCCTTCAGCTCCTTCATATCGTATGCGTTTTCAAACTTGCCGTTGTCATTAATAACCGCCATAGCCTGAAGAAGATTTATTCCGCACTTAGTCTCAAGGTCAAGGCCATGAGAATTGGAAAGGCGAATGGTAAAGCCTGCTGTAACTCCTGCGGTTACAGTTCCGCCGGTGACCTTGTCACTGGCTTGGTGAAGAGTGTTTGCCATATCAATCGCAAGCTTCTTAAGCTCTGCCGCGCTCTTCAAGGAATAGCCGTTATTTTTTAGCTCTGCATAGGACTCGGAGCCTGCAAAAATGCCAACTGTATCAGGCTTCTCTGTAGCCAGGGCATTAGCTTTTGCACGTGATACAAGAGATTTCATCTCTTCCTCGTCCATAAGCTCACTTGCGGCATATCCCATCTTTCCCTCGTAAAGCACTCTGAAGCAAATGCCGCCGCCATTACCGGAGGAGAAGGAATTCTGAGCATTATTGAGGGTGTCAACAGACAGCTCTTCATCTGCCATATAATAAATTTCGTATTCTGTAAGGCCCTGAAGCTTTGCTTCGTTTTCTATTGCGGATTTAAGTAACTCGTAATTCATCTTATCTACCTCCTACTGTGATCTTGGAAACACGGATAAGGGGCTGACCTACGTCAGTGGGCACACTACCGGAGGAGCTACCACACATACCCTGGCCTGTAGCAAGATTCTGGCCTACCATGTCGATGTCCTGAAGAATATCAGATCCTGTGCCAATAAGAGATGCGCCTCTTACAGCCTCACAGATCTTACCGTTGCGAACGATATAGCCCTCATTAACTGCAAAGTTAAATGCGCCGGTAAGGGGGTTAACCGATCCGCCGCCCATGCTCTTGGCATAGAGGCCGTACTCGATAGATGCTATAATGTCCTCATTCTTATCGGGTCCGTTATCAATAAAAGTGTTTGTCATTCTGGAGGTGGGCTCATAGGTATATCCCTGACGACGGCTGTTACCCGTCATAGGCATACCCATTCTACGAGAGCCAAGGCGGTCTACCATGTAGGATTTAAGAACACCGTTTTCAATAAGCACGTTACGCTGAGTGGGATTACCCTCGTCGTCGATGTTCACAGAGCCCCACGCATTGGGAATGGTGCCATCGTCAATAGCGGTAACCTTCTCGTTAGCAATCTTCTGGCCAAGCTTGCCGCACATCTGCGAGCGACCTACAGCAACAGAGGTTGCCTCAAGAGAGTGGCCGCACGCCTCGTGGAAAATAACTCCGCCGAAGCCGTTCTCAATAGCAACCGGCATCTGACCTGCAGGGCAATAGTCCGCCTCGAGATTAGTAATAGCCTGGGCAGCTGCGGTTCTGCCGATTTCCTCGGGTGGGAAGAGATCAAATACCTCAAGTCCCATACCGCGTCCGGGAGAGCAGGAGCCGTTCTGGTTCTCATTACCGGAGGAAGCAACTGCACTTACCGCCATTCTGGTACGAACGTGGCGGTCTGTCTTGAAGAGTCCCTCGGTGTTAGCGATCTGAATAGTATGGTCTACGGTGATAAGATTACCGACAGACTGAACGATTCTGTTATCGTATGCTCTTGCAGCATCGGTAGCAAGGCGAAGAAGGTCGCACTTTATCTTGTTATCCGCACTAATGGGATTGATCTTAACGGGGTGAATATCATTAACTGCGGTAGGCTTAAGAACAATATTCATCTCTGCTCTGCCCTCACCCATAGCCTCGGCTACAGATCTGGCGCACTTAATAAGTCCCTCTCTCGAAATGTCAGAGGTAGATCCATAAACCGTTCTGGTACCAAGGAATGCTCTAATTCCAACACCGGATATGGTGTTGTCGGCAATCGCATCTATCTTTCCGCTAAGAAGTGTAATGTTTCCGTTTCTTGTAAGCTCCCAGTACACCTCTGCGAAATCTGCACCTGTAGATACGGCAATACCAAGGATCTCTTCGATAATTGATTGATTGTTAATCATCGTATTATTCTCCTTTTTGATATTTTCATAAAAATATTATGCACTAATTATATCATATCACAAAAAACTGCAGTAATCAATAGTACGAGGACAATTTCTTCCTCGAATTTTAAGTGACATTTTACAAGTGAATGTAAAACTCATCTCCAAAAATACTTGACATTTGATCAACAAAGTTGTATACTAGGTATGAAAAAATTTAAATCGCTGATTGGAGATAAAAATGCCCACAAAAGAAGACCTTAGAGTCAGAAGAACAAAAAAAGCACTGTTTGACGCATTTATGCAGCTGCTGTGCGAAAAACCCTTTGATGAAATAACAGTAAACGAGCTTTGTGACGTAGCAGGAATCAGAAGAGCCACCTTCTACAAGCACTACTCGGATAAGTATGATTTCCTCACGGCGTATACTCGCCTTCTGAGAGACAGATTTGACAGACTTATATGGAATGGCGACAAGCCCATTCTCACACCCGACTACTACGTTGCATATGCCAGCAAGGTAATTCACTTTATCGGTGAAAACTCAGCAGCAGTAAAGAATATTTGCAACAGCAATATGTTCCCTGCCGTTGTTGCTATTGTAATTGAGCAGAATTACAAGGACACCTGCGATAGACTTCGCATCAGCGTTGCAAACGGTCTTCAGCTCGATGCATCTATAGAAACAGTAGCCGCAATGTGCTCCGGCGGTATTGCCGCTTGTATTTACGGCTGGCTCAAGCAGGGACAGATCGTAGATCCCGACACCGTGGCTGAGCAGGTTGGCGCAATAGTGTCAAACATCATTAGATGTAAATAAAAGGTAACAAAAAAACGGCTTGCCGATGCAAGCCGTTTTTTCTATTGAAAAATCACTTGTTGGAATCTATGTAAGGCATGTAGGCCTTAAGATAGTCAATTCCGGAGAAAAGTGTGGTAAAGGCCATTATTGCCATACACACGTAAGAGAGAATGTTCTTTTCAAATATAACCGATGCGGCAGTGTTGGCAAACACCATCTCAAGAGCGGGGTCAAGAAGAAGGATAACTGTGCCAACCATCTGGGAAACCGTTTTGATCTTACCGAGCATGCTGGCAGCAACAACGATACCGCTTTTGCCGGCAACAACAAGGCGAAGGCTGGTTACACCAAGCTCACGAAGAAGAATTACAAGCACTACCCAAACAAAAACAAGGGCTAATGTCTGCTCACCTCTGAGCATCATCCACACAAGAATGGAGATCATTGACGAAATCACCATAAATTTGTCTGCAAGGGGGTCGATAAACTTACCAAAATCGGTAACAAGATTGTGTTTTCTGGCAATCTTTCCGTCAAGCATATCTGTAAGAGCAGTAATACCGTAAATAATCGCAGGAACTATGTATGCCCACACGCCAAGCTCTCTCATAAACAGCAACGCGGCAACAAAAACGGGAACCAAAAGACATCTTATAATCGAAAGCGTATTCGGAAGATTCATGGAAGATTTTTTCATTACGCTAAACCTCATTCATTAATTTCGCCAACCAGGTCATAATCCATCGCCTCAGTTATATGCACTCTGGCAAACTGACCGGGAAGAATCTGTTTTTCGGATTTGAAGTATATTCTGCCGTCAACATCGGGCGCATCGGCAAAGGAACGGCCGTGATAAACCTCGGCAATCCTGTCATATCCCTCACAGAGGACGGTGAGCACCGAGCCAACACGCTCGGCCGTCTTTTCCTCTGCAATGGTCAACTGAGTCTGCATAAGGCAGTCGTATCTGTCCTGCTTTGTCTGCTCATCAACCTGTCCGTCCATTTCAGCAGCGGCTGTTCCCTCCTCTGGAGAGAATGTAAACGCACCGAATCGGTCAAACCGTACCTCCTTAACGAACTCGCAAAGCTCAACAAAGTCCTCCTCGGTCTCGCCGGGGAAGCCAACCATTGCTGTGGTGCGAAGAACTATACCGGGAACACCATCACGAAGCCTCTTAATGGAATCCTTGATAAGCGCCTTGCCACCGTGCCTGTTCATACGCTTAAGGATCGGGTCGGCAATATGCTGTACAGGAATATCCATATACTTAAGCAGTCTATCGTTGGTACGAAGCTCGTCAATAAGCTCGTCGGTAATCTTATCGGGATAGCAATACAAAAGGCGTATCCAGGGAATGTTGGTTGCCTTAGTAATTTCCCTTACAAGCGCGGCAAGGCGATACTCGCCATACAAGTCAAGTCCGTATCTTGTGGTATCCTGAGCGATAAGATTAATCTCCTTCACCCCCATGGCCTCAAGATCCTTTGCCTCGGCAACAATATCCTCTATGGGACGGCTTCTGTGCTTACCTCTGATAAGTGGGATAGCACAGTATGTGCAAAGGTTGTCGCAGCCCTCGGAAACCTTAATATATGCGCTGTAGGGTCCGGTGGTAATAATTCTGTCACCGCCGAGAGCAGAGGTCTCCTTATCCTTGAAGGAGGTATATTTTTCACCACGCATAACCGCCTCGCAGGCGGCCGCAATATCATCAAGACTGCCTATACCGACAAGGGCATCTATTTCGGGCAGCTCCTTCATAACTTCCTCACGGTAGCGCTCTACAAGGCAACCGGTGGCAATGATATGACGGCATTTACCCCACTCTTTAAGTGATGCGGCGTCGAGAATATTATCTATCGCCTCCTGCTTTGCGCTTTCAATAAAGCCGCAGGTGTTGATGACGATGATCTCAGCCTCCTCCTCGTTAGGAGTAATCTCAAATCCAGCGGAGTGTAAATTATGAAGCATAACCTCGGTGTCCACAAGATTTTTGCAGCATCCGAGGGATATAAAACCTACTTTTGTCATTTTTTGACTACCAATCTTTACATTTAGTGTATTATTTCAAAAACTTCTTAAATCGCGGTCTAAGCTTTGCAAAATAAAATCTAACCATCACAACTATGAAATAATCATAAGCCACAAATGCAATATTCATCAGAATATATGTAATTATGGCAAGAATCCGGCCACCCTCGTCAAAGAAGGGGATGCCGAGCAGCAGCTCGCAAACGCAGAACATAGCCCAAATTACGGCGTTGATATATGCAAGCTTAATAATAAGCCAGCTCCATCTCGGTAGCCGCTCAATATAAGCCTTGATAAGCGGATAGATACCGAATACAAAGGCGTATTCAACCCAGATGATGCTACCGGGGAAAATAAGCGCTGTGGCAATGGAGGTGCATATCCATACCAGCCACGGAAAATAGGATCCGATTTCAATATAAACGAACACGACCAGCATCGACGCCAGAGCGCATACGCTAAGATCCAGAACCTCGATAACTGCGCCAAGCAGCATTACTGCCGTACCCAACGCCACCATCATGGAGGACAGTGTGATTTTTTTGGTCTGGCTCATATACAGCGAATAAAGTCACCGCCCATGCATTCACAAAGGCAATCAAGACAAATAAGCTTAGTACAGCAATTACAAGCATCGTCTGCAGAGGATCGACGCTGATAACCTCCGCCGTAATAAGTATTACCATAATAGTTGTTTCCGTAGCCACGTGTGCTGATATTAAACATTTCCTTCGCCCTCTGATACTCCTCGTTGCCGGGATCCATGCTGCAGGCCATATCCAATTCACGCATTGCATCGTTCACGCATCCTCTGTTATTAAGGAGGATGCTGTTAAGATAATGCCACTCTGCATTTCTCTTGCTGATAGGAGTCTCGGCAATGCGGCGCTCGGCCTGACGGAACTTTCTTTCAGCAATCAGTATTCTTACATCGGCAAAATTGCCGGTGTTGTTGCCGTTTCCGCTATAGCTCTGGTAGTATGTACCATTGCCTCTGTAGGAATTGCCGGACGCACGCATACGCTGAATTTCATCGTATGCCGCATTGATCTCCTGCATTTTTTCGTTAGCAAGATCCTTAAGCGGGTTGTCGTCGCCGTAATTATCGGGGTGATATTTTCTCGCCAATGCTCTGTAGGCGTTCTTTACTTCCTCATCGCTGGCGTTACTTGAAACGCCGAGTATAGTATAGGGATCTTTCACTTAAGATTCTCCTTCCCGGATGTTTAATCCTTCCCTTCCCCGTCAAGGAATTCAATACGCTTGACAAGTCCGAGATATATAATGTTGTTAATAATATTTTCTATAGTTGCACGGTTGCCATACGGAAGCAAATTGACAGCCGCCTCCAGCTTCTTGCACTCAAGCAACAGTCCGCACTTTATACTTTCCTTGTTTGCAGACGTAAGCGGTTGGCCGCCGTAAAGAAGAGCATAAGGATTGTAGCTGCCACTTTTAACATCCTTGTCATAATCCTCAGCGGCATCGGCGGCATAAATAAATCTGCCGAGGTGATACCCGACATGGTATGGCACAATCCTGTCGCCCTCCGGCAGACCGTGGGCGAATATCTCACCTAAGAGCTCACCGAAAAGAGTTGCCGGAGCATCAATGCTCTCGCAGGCGGATTTCTCAAGCTCAGTAATCCTGTTCAGTCGGTTATCAACAATGTCGGCAAGCTCGCCTAGCGAAGCTTTTTTGTTAGCGGCAGAGGCTATTGGTCTTACAAAATTGACACCAAGACGCTTGAGCCCCTTCTCGTCACTGAGATCGTCTTTTAATTTATAAAAAGTCAGCACCGCAAATGCACGTGCGGTATATTCGATAGCAAGATTTTCCTTAAGCATAGGGCGCTTTTTAAGGGGATGCGCAATACACCTTTTCTGCTCGGCATCTATCTCACCATCGGATATGTACAGCATCCTTATGAGGGCAAGAAAAACACTGTCATAGGACAGAGTCACATTGGAAAGAGGACCGGTATGCTTTTTCATAGCACGGCAGATGCCGCAATATGTTGCCTTATAAAACTCGTGCTCTCGAACAAGCATCTCACGTATAACGGGCTTAACGTAACCGAACATAGATATCTCCGTATTCGTGGGCAAAATGATGCCCTAACATATTTCTTCATAATATTATAACACATTAATCTGACTTTTTGTTAAGTTTTATGAAATTTTTTAAGGATTTTTTATAAAAATCAAATTATAACGCAAATTTGCAAGAAAAATCCTAACTCTTTTTGAAAAAAGTATTGACAAACCGATACAAAGTTGCTATAATGTTATGGCAAGTTAAAAAACACTTCACACGGAGATGTACTCAAGTGGTGAAGAGGCGCCCCTGCTAAGGGTGTAGGTCGGGTAACCGGCGCAAGAGTTCAAATCTCTTCATCTCCGCCAGCAAAAAGACAGTCGCAAGACTGTCTTTTTGCTTTTTTTCGGCGGAGAGATTTGAACGAGTGCGACGGAGGCTCAAGAGTGAGCCAATGAAAACGGTTGATAACCGTTTTCATTGAGCGACAAGCTAGAGTTTCTTAACGACCGAGTATCCGAGTGTACCGAGGACTCTCGGAGTTTAGAAATTCTGCGCGTGCGACGAAATGCCCTGCGTTTCTAGATAATCTCTTCATCTCCGCTAAATCCACCTCATTCGTCAACTATGGTGCCGCCTTTTTCTTGAGGGGAAGGCTAATGGTGTGTGTGCGAAAAACGATGATTTTTAAAAAAACTTCCTCGTCTCTGATGACCGCAAAAAAAGTTGCACTAAAATGTAGTTTAAAATTTGGTAACAATTAATAAAGATAATTCAAATAAATAATTAAATAATATTAAAAGCGCTTTGTTGCATTGACAAAAAATGCCTATGGTGATATAATGTTTTACGGGTAAAGTAAACCTAAAAATACATAATAAGGAGTTTTTATCATGAAAATGAAAAAGGCACTCTCGCTGTTCCTCTGCATAATCATGCTTACAGGAATGGTACTCAGTCTCTCCGCATGTAAGAACTGCGATGAGCACATTGACGAAAACCATGACGCTATATGCGATGCATGTGAGAAGGAGGTTCCTGCATACGATCTTCTTCCCAAGAATTCTTTCTATCAGTACGTAGAGTCCGGCAACAAGCTCTTAGACGAAGCAGAAAAGATTGGCGACCTCGAGAATATGACCAATAGCAATTCCTACGGTTCTCTCATTCTCTACTACAATTCTTATGCAGATGATGGCGAGCCCGAGTATGTGGTTCTCAATACCGAAACAGGTAAATCTGTATTTACCCTTGATAGAGAAGAGTACGATTATGACGAGGAAGATTACACTACCTACAGCATATCTCTTTACAACAATCTTTTCGTTAAGCGCGATGCAAAGTATGAAGACAATGAAATTGTTGACTACACCCACACTCTTTACGATATGAACGGCAAGCAGATCGCAAGCAAGACAAGCAAGAGCTCTTCTGTTATCCCCACCTACTACAACAGCACTATGTTCGGCTTCGACGGCAAGATTTATGAATATGTAGACGGTATCGCAACAGAGCTGTTTGAAATTGGCCTTCGTTCAATTCCTCATTTCGATTACTCCAACGATAAGTATTACTACAATATTGATAGTGAGACCTTTGAAATCTATAACACCGATTTCGCACTCGTATACTGCTATGAGCCTGCTCACGACAACGTTGACTCTACCTCGATCAACGTCCTCGCAAACGGCAACGTTCTTATCCAGCAGCTTGTTATCCTTCCCGAGGATGCAACCGAGTACAATTACTTCGACGGCGACAAGTATAACTTCCAGAGCTATATCTTTGACGTAGAGACAAAGGAGCTCAGCGAGATTACACTTGACTTCATGGTTGAACAGACCATTAACGAGCTCGTTTATTCCAGCCTTATGTCCGACGAGCCTGGCGTAGATTTAAGCAAGGTAGCTAATATAGCTATGATCTACAAAATCGTCGACAAGGCTATGGCTTATGATGGCGAGTACGTACACCTTTCCAACGACCTTAAGATCCTTGCTAACCTTGATAAGACCGTTCCTAACCAGGAAGGTATAGCACAGCCCATTGACGATGACAGATATCTTGTTAGCGACAAGTCCGATAAGACATACGTTGTTAAGGGTGACGGCACACTTGTTGGCGAGGTAAGCGGCGCTTTCTTCGATTATGAGACCTGCCTCTTCTACAAGGATGGTAAGTACTATGACACCGACATCAACATGGTTCTTGATACCAATGAGTCCGATTATACTCTTGTAAGCTCTGAATCCGCATGCAAGCTTTACAGAGGCGAGCCCTCTTCCAGCGGCGAATACAAGTATTACATAATCAAGGACAATGCATTTGTTCAGGTTAAGGACATTGATAAGAAGGCAAACAACTTCGTCTTCTACGAGGATTACTTCTACTATTCCTACACCAGCGGTGGAACTACCTACCGTGTATACTGCAATACTCAGGGTGAAGAGATCGCTGAATTCAATATTTCTAAGGGTAGCTGTAGCGCCTCTCTGCGTGATAATTGCCTTATCATCACCTACTCCTACTATGACAACAGCTACAACTACACAACCGAGTACTACGTATCTTCTTACAAGTAATTAATAGCTAAACAGCTTTTGCCCCGGGCGATATGCCCGGGGCTTTTTCTTCACAATGCTTTTACTTTTCGGGTGATAAAGTATATTGATTTTTATTTTTTATAGTGTTATAATATTATTAAGGAAGAAAGTGGCAAAGGAGAACTGCTTATGGCAAGTAAATATCCCATAGTTTTGGCACACGGAATTGCGGCAAAGCAGCTCCGTATACTAAATGCATTTGGCCATATAGGCAAGGAACTGGAAAAGGAAGGATACAGTGTGTATATTGCCGACACAGACGGATTCGGCAGCATAGAAACCAACGGCGAGCAGCTGAAAAGATACGTAGAGTACGTGTTACAGGAAAGTGGCGCCGAAAAGGTGAATATCATTGCCCACTCCAAGGGAGGCCTTGACTCAAAGTATATGATCACCGAGCTTGGAATGGAGGATAAGGTTGCATCGCTTACCACCCTATGCACACCGCACCGCGGATCAATAATAGCATCCAAGATATGGGAGCTCCCCTCCCCTATCAAAAGGCTTATTGCCTTTAATATCAACAGCTTTTATCGCATCGTATGCCATGATGAGCACCCAGACTCTATGCGAGCCTGCGACCAGCTGCGTACAGTAGATGAAAGCGAGGAAACCCTTAGGTTTTCGCACAAGGTATATTGCCAGAGCTATTCTACCAATATAACCAAAATAAAGGACTGCTATATCATGGCTCTGCCAATGAAGCTGCAGCATAAATACGAGATAGCGAACAATGACGGCATGGTTTCCGAGGAGTCGGCAAAATTTGGATTTTACAAAGGAAATTGCCTTGATATTCCTGTTTCCCACGTGCAGATAATTGATCTATTCTCAAAAAAAGAGCAAAAAGAGAAGATATATTCCTTCTACAAGCAGGTCTGCCGTGAGCTTTCGGAAATGGGATATTAAAAAAGTTTAAAAAGATATTGAACATATCAAAATTATGTGTTATAATATATAATGAACAAAAAGCGGCATATTTGAGACAACCGATATATGCCACAAAAAAGGAGTGCAAATAAAATGCGCAAGACAAAGATAATCTGTACCATAGGTCCTGCATCCGAGAACGAGGAAATTCTCACCAGAATGTGCCGTAGCGGCATGAACGTTGCAAGACTTAACTTTTCTCACGGAACCCATGAGGAGCATCAGAAGAAGTTTGACCTTATCAAGCAGGTAAGAGAAAAGCTGGAGCTTCCCATTGCAATTATGCTTGACACCAAGGGCCCCGAGTATAGAATCGGCACCTTTAAGGATGGTAAAGTAAGCCTTAAGGAGGGTGATGAATTCACCTTTACTACAGACGATATCGAGGGCGATGAAACCCGTGTTTCTGTAAGCTATAAGGGTCTTATTGACGATCTTAACAAGGGTGACAAAATCCTTCTCAACAACGGCCTTGTTATTTTTGAGGTAATAAACCTTGAGGGTACTAACGCAGTATGTAAGGTTAAGGTTGGCGGTGAGGTCTCTAACAGAAAGAGCATGAACTTCCCTAACAAGACCCTGGCTCAGGAATATCTCTCCGAGGTTGATAAATCCGACCTGCTCTTCGGTATAAAGAACGGTATTGACTTCGTTGCCGCATCCTTTATCTCCTGCGAGGCAGACATTCGTGCCGTGCGTGAATTCCTCGACGATAACGGTGGAGAGGATATTGATATTATTGCAAAGATCGAAAACCGTGCAGGCGTTGACAACATTGACGAGATCTGCAAGGTTGCAGACGGTGTAATGGTAGCGAGAGGCGATCTCGGTGTTGAGATTCCCTTCGTTGAAGTACCTGCAGTTCAGAAGCACCTTATTAAGAAATGCCGTTTGCTCGGCAAGCGAGTTATCACCGCAACCGAGATGCTGGAGTCCATGATCTACAATCCACGTCCCACAAGAGCAGAGATCTCCGACGTTGCAAACGCAGTTTACGACGGCTCCTCTGCAGTAATGCTTTCCGGTGAAACCGCAGTTGGTGCCCACCCTGCAGAGGCTGTACGCTATATGGCAGAGATCGCAGAATTTACCGAAGGCGGTATCAACTATACCGACAGATTCCACACCGCGAACTTTAAAATCAAGAGCAACGCAGACGCAGTTTCTCACGCAACCTGCGCTATGGCTATCGACGTTAACGCAAAGTGTATTGTAGTTAACTCCATCAGCGGTCTTACCGCAAGAATGGTTAGCCGTTTCAGATGCCCCGTTGATATCATCGGTCTTACCACAAACGAGAAGGTATGGAGAAAGCTTAACATGAGCTGGGGCGTGCTTCCCGTTCGTACCGAGAAGGTTGAATCCAACGAGGTTATGTTCTACAACGCTCTTCGCCAGGCAAAGACAACCCTTCGTCTTGCCCCTGGTGACAACGTTGTTATGACCGGCGGTCTTATCGGCGGTCCTAAGGGCAACACCAACATCATTAAGCTTGAAGTAGTTAAGTAAATTCGAAATTAGGAATTCGAAATTCAAAATAAAAAAAGCAAGAGCTGAAGGATTTTATCCTGAAGCTCTTGCTTTTTTGTATACTTATATTGTCATTTTAGCGATATGTGGGGTAAATAAGCTTAGTTTCGGTGTATTTAGTCGCATACGCTTCTTCAATGAGTGCCTCAACATCAACCTTCTCAAGCTCTCGCATAACGTCGGCAAGTCTGGGCTGGGTCTTGGGGTGACGAGGGGTAAATACGGTACAGCAATCCTCGAAGGGAAGAATAGAGGTATCAAAGGTGCCGTAGTGACGTGCCTGAATAACGATCTCGTTCTTATCAAGGCCGATACAGGGACGGAATACAGGCATACCCGCAAAGGAATCTGTAACCTCAATAGCCGCAAGGGTCTGAGAGGCAACCTGACCAAGGCTCTCGCCGGTGATAAGGGCGTGACACTTGTACTCCTTGGCACAGCGCTCGGAAAGACGCATCATAAATACACGCAGAAGAATAGTAAAATAATCCTCCTGACACTTGTCACGAAGCTCCTCCTGAATATGAGTGAGAGAAATAACGTGTACATGAATCTTGGAGCAGAACTCGCACATTTCCTGTGCCAGCTGCATAACCTTTTCTCTTGCTCTCTCGGATGTATAAGGGAACGACTCGAAGTGAAGAGCCTCAATCTCCATACCTCTCTTCGCCATCATACAGCCCGCAACAGGGGAATCAATACCGCCGGAGAGGAGAAGAAGTCCGCGGCCCGCAGATCTGAGGGGCAAACCTCCTGCGCCGGGCTCCTGCCCTGCCCTGATATATGCGTAATCGTCACGCACCTCAACGGTGACGGTAACGTCGGGATTATGCACGTCAACCTTAATACCACGAACAGTGGAGAGGATAACACCACCAATCTCACGGGAGATCTCGGGAGATTTCAGAGGAAATCTCTTATCCGATCTCTTGGCGTCAACCTTAAAGGTGCGCTTACCCGCAAGCTTCTCAGGGAGATAGATCTTAGCCATCTCCATAATGCTGTCCATATTTTTTTCGCAAACAGCGGCACGGTTAACACCTACGATACCAAAGATCTTCTTTGCCGCCTCGTACATTCCCTCCATATCACAGAGATCATCGGTGGGCTCTATGTACACGATAGACTGCTTGAAATAGATCTTAAAGGTGCCATACACGCTGGCACGGCGGCGAATCTCCTTGATAAGCTGAGACTGAAAGCTCTGACGGTTAGCGCCCTTAAGCACAACCTCGCCGAATTTACAAAGTATAACTTCCTGTATGTTCATTTTTTTTATTTCCTGACCTTATTTTATCTGATTATTTGACTGAATATTTTTTCTGCCCGAGCTCTATCCTGTAGAGTAGAGTAAAAGCAAATATTTGAGCTTCTTTTTACAAATGCGTGATCGCCGCCAAAGGAAAGCAGCCTTATCCTTTCAAGACACATTTCCTCAACCATAGCCATCATCTCGGCATCCGAGCAAACAAATATGGCGCACTCAGAGGTCGTATCGGTACGGCCGTTGAGAAAGACGGCGTAATTTGTAGGAAAATCCCCCGAGAACAGGTAAATTTTTTCCATCAACCCGTCATACACGTAGCCCGGATTGCCCTCGTGAATATTCGGAGAATAGATCGTTCCCTCTGCACCATATGTATTGATAAAGCTACTAAGCATAGAATATGCGTCCGGATCTGCCCTGCAGGAAGAAAGCAACGGGCAAAGAAGCGATACGCAAAGAAGCAATATAACAATTTTTCTCATAAATCCCCTCCCCTTTAATTCTATTATCAGAGAGTGAAATTAATGAAAAAATATAATTTTTCAAAGAAAACTACCGTAAAAGGTATGCAAAAATCGGTATTATGCCGTAGTTATCTCGCCACGCAGATCCTGCTCCATATAGTGTTTTATCTCATCGGTAGTGAGATTCATGCTGAAGAGATAGTATAGCTTCGCAACAGCAGCCTCAGTAGTCATATCAAAGCCGCTGACCGCACCGGCAGATTTCAGCGCAGAGCTGGTTTCATAGGCGCCAAGAGTAACCGTACCGGAGGGACACTGTGAGCATACGGTTATTACCGAGCCGGACTCAAACGCCTTTTGAATTATAGGAATAAGCGCGCCACCGTCCGAGGGAATGTTACCCGCACCAAATGTTTCAAGCACGATGCCTGAAAGCTTCTTGGTCATTATCGACTCAAAGAGACCAAACTGTATACCGGGAAAAATCTTAAGAACCCCGATAGGAACGTCCGAGAAGGGACGCATTTCAAAGCTCTTGCCGACAGGTTTTACTATTGCCGAATAATTGTACTTTATCGAGATGCCTGCATCTGCCAAATGCGGATAATTAGGCGAGTCAAAGGCAACGAGATGGTCGGCGCTCATTTTAACCGCACGGTTTCCACGCAGAAGCTTTCCACTGAAGTAAAGGCAAACCTCGTTTGCCACACCGTCCGCCGCAATAAGCATAGATGTGATGAGATTATCTCTGCCGTCGCTTCTGATCTCCGAGAGAGGAATCTGCGAGCCCGTGAGAACGACCGGCTTATTAAGTCCGTGAAGAATAAAGGACAGCGCCGATGCGGTGTAAGCCATGGTATCGGTTCCGTGCAAAACCACAAATCCATCATAATTATCGTAGTTGCGATAAACGACCTCTGCGATCTTGTTCCACTCCTTTACCGTAATATCCGAGGAGTCGAGCAGAGGTGACATCTCGTGCAGATCCCACTCTGGCGCGCGCTCGCTTTTCATATCCTCCATGGCAGAAATTGCCTCGCCAAGGAATCCGGAAACAGGAGCATATCCCTTATCGGTCTTTTTCATTCCGATGGTGCCGCCGGTATAAATTATAAGAACACGTTTTTTCATTATAATCCCCCTCACCTTTTCATTGCCCGCTCTCGGTCAATGTAGTTCTGCAATATGATCTCAGCAGAGAGCGTATCAACGGCATCCTTACGTTTTTTGCCGTACGTACCGGTCTCGACGAGAAAACGGTATGCAACCATAGTCGTCATACGCTCGTCATAAAAATCAATAGGAATATCCGTTTGCTCGCGAAGAAGGTCGGCAAATGCGCGTATAACCTGTGTTCGCTCACCCTCGCTGCCGTCCATGTTTTTGGGCAAACCAATTATTATTTTTTTGCATGTGCGTGACTCGGCTTCCTTTGCTACACGAATAGCGGTGTTTCTCATTCCGCCCTCGCTGATAGTACAAATTCCGCTGGCCAGCATGCCCGAAATGTCACATTCGGCAAGGCCGGTGCGCTTGTCACCGTAGTCTACGCCAAGATATTTACCGTGAGTAATATCCATTTTATTCTCCCAAAATCAAGACTTTTTATATATGAAAATACGGAAATCCGCAGTACATGTAAGGTTATCAAGCCCCTCTATCTTTGCCCTGTCAGAGGGTCTTGTACGATAGGCATAGGGTGTCATCATAAAGAGATTTCTTACACTCTCGCTATTCTCAAGATGAATTTTATAGGTCAATGGCTCGTCTATAAGCAGCTCAAAGCCGTCAAGAGCCGGGTCTGCCACCACGTTTTTATACGGTGTATCATATACCACCGATTTAAGATCAAAGAGATGCATCTCACCGGGGATCGCCATAATAAAGTGACCGCCCATTTTCAGTACTCTGCGTGTTTCTTCAAGCGCAAGAGGTGAGAAGGTGTTTATAACTGTATCAAATTCACCGTCGGCAATGGGCATATGATAAGAGCCCGCAACCGCAAGTGAAATACGGGGATTCTTCCTGCTTATTTCACGCACAGCATCCTTTGAAATATCAAAGGCGCTTACGTCGCTGATTCCGTCACGATCAAAGAGAGCGCGCTCGATAATATCGGTATAATATCCCTCTCCTGCGCCTGCATCGAGCAAGCATCCGCCCACCGGAGTATGAGCAATAGCATGCTGTGAAAGGCGACTTGCAAGAGGCTCGTAATATCCGCCGCCGAGAAAAGCTCTTCTTGCCAGAACCATCTCCTTGTTGTCACCGTGAATTCCGCCGGTATTGCCTACAAGCAGATTATAGTATCCACCACGCGCCTTATCAAAGGAATGCCCCTTGATACAGGTGGCAGACTTATCGTTAATATTCAGTTTTCCACCGCAATTAGGGCAAACAAAGCGCATTCTTCCTAAATCCTCTAATCATTTTCAGCATTATAATTGCAAAAAGGCATTCTTTTACTCATACATTATATCATAAAGTAATGAGCGTTTCAATAGATTTTAAAAAATATAAGGCTTTGCTTTTTGTTTAGTCAAACATTTGACAAAAAGTTATTGACATATTGATAATTTTATGATAAAATAATCCAGTATCATTTATAGGGGTATCGCCAAGCGGTAAGGCAAGGGACTTTGACTCCCTCATTCGTAAGTTCAAATCTTGCTACCCCTGCCAACAAAAGAGACCTGTCATCTCGACAGGTCTCTTTTGTTGTTTGTGATAAACAGATTTGAGCTTAGCACCGCACGAAAGTAAGGTGCGTAAGTTCACATACCCCGCTTGGATATACTTGCTCGGCATAAAAATAAAGAAAAAGCAAATACTAATAAACAATTAATGTTTTTTGGGGGAATGTGCCGATGTTCAGAGGTATCAAAAAATACGGCTTATGCTTTATTCTAGGGGCGGTTGGATATGCCGCAATAGAGATAATGTGGCGAGGTCGCACACACTGGTCGATGATGATAGCAGGAGGACTGTGCTTTGCTATGTTTGCTATGGTTTCGAGGGCGCTGAAGGGGCAAAACATACTTATCAAAGCAGCGGTGTGCGCCCTTGGAGTTACGGCAATAGAGCTGGTCTTTGGCCTGATATTCAACGTCTGGCTTGGAATGAACGTGTGGGATTACAGTAATCAGCCTTTCAACATTTTAGGGCAGATATGCCCTATATTCAGCCTTATATGGGCAGGTGTTGCCCTGGTGTTTCTACCGCTGGCAGACGCCATCAATAAATCGTATGTATAAAAAAGGACGGCAAAAGCCGTCCTTTGGTTTATTTCCAAATAAACTCGCCCTTAGCAAGATTATGCTCACTCGATGCAGAGTAGCTTGCGTTTGCAGACGAGCTGCCAAGCACTACAACAAGTGCAAACATAGATACAGGCATATTAACGGTAAGCGTGTTGCCGCCTACCTCGCAGATAAGATAACCGCCCTCAGTAAGAGAGATACTGCCGCTCTTGCCCACACTGCTGAAGTTCTGACACTTAGTAGCCTCGTTGGACATGCCGCCCTTAGGCATAATGGCAACTACACTGCCTCCTGTATAACTATATCCAGCCTCGCTGTCAATAGCGGAATTTCCGCCGGAGGTTGAAATAACAAGAGTTTTACCCCCGCTGAAGGATATACCGCTGTAGGAGGTGCGACTATTGGAGTCAAGGCCGTCACCGCCGCAATATATATAAAGAGAACCGCCGCTGACCGCAATAGCAGTACCACTGGATGCAGCAGCATTGATTCCGTCATCCTTGGCAACAACGTTTACGCTGCCGCCTATAACCTCAACCGTAGAGCCCTCCATGCCCTCATAGCTGTTTATAATGCTTACAGTACCGTTCTCAATAGTAAGAGCACCGTCGGCGTGCACGCCGTCATCGTTAGAGTAAAGGGTAATCGAGCCACCCTGAATTGTCAGGTTACCGGTAGCAGTTGCTCCATTTTCAAGAGCATCATCGTTTTTGGCATGGATAGCATCATCATAGGACTTGATATTAACCGAGCCTGCCTTGATTACAACCTCGTTAGATGCCTTTATACCCTTAGCAGAGTGGTCGCCCTTATCGCTGTTTCCATCATTCATACCACCGCCGGGACCGCCGGAAGCCGAGCTGCTGCCATAATTTGTCCAGTTATAATTAAGATATCCGTTACGGTTGCTTAAAGCAAGAGTATCATATGCTCCGTTTGGAGTAATATAGTCAGATGCAACCACATAATCGCCATCCTGTCCCTGCTGCATATCCGAAGAATAAACGTAGAACTGTAGCTTGGAATAGTTCATATTCTTAGGGAAGGAGTAGTAAAAATGGGTGCCTCTGCCACCCGATACAGTCGAATGATACTCGGCATTTACCCAAGTATAATCGGTATCGGAGTTGTAATACTTTACAGAATATGTATAAGAATTGCTGTTAAATCTGATATAATAAACCGACTCAGAGTTGGAGATAACCTCCTCAGAGTAACTGGAATATTTATCAGTATATATGTTAAGAACGCTGGTGCTATCATCAACAACCACATCGTAAGCAGCATCAATGCCGTCACATGCCGCATAAACATTATAAGCACCGCCGAGAACAGACACTGTACCACGCTGATTTCCCTTGTTGGATATATCGCTGTTGGTGGTCTTAATAGCATCGCCAACGGTAGCAATAACCGTTGCAGTAGCATTCTCCAGCTCAACGCTATCGTTACCCTTAAGAGCATTATCCTTAGCGCTTACTGTAAGGGTAAGATTCTTAACCTGCAGGTCCTTTTTAGAGTGAATACCGTTGTTGTTTTCGGACAAAACGGTCAGCTGACCCTTGCCTGCTATTTCAAGGTCAACCTCAGAGTATATTGCGCCCGAGTGAGACTCGGTATCATCTGCCGAAAGAGCGGCGCGCATGTCATAGATGTAATTTTTTGTATCTTTTTTCGCCTGAATAGAAACCTCATCTCCACTGAGTACGGTTATGGGGTTAGTATCATCTGAAACAAGAGAAAAGTCGCAAAACTCAAGGTCGAATTTATAGGTGTCGCCGGTATCAATAACGATACTGCCGTTAAGCTTGCCGGAGATAGAATATACAGTCTCGGCCCTAACCGCCGTGAAGATAAGAACGTTGCCATCCAGCGTATAGCATCCGGGAGTGCCCGAAATACACTTTATCTCAACGTCGCAAAGCTCCTCCTCAAAAAAGCCGTCAAGTGCGCCCATGCTCTCAAGGCTATCACCGTAAGAGGTGTTATCATCGTTTGTAATATTGCTTCCCTGCTGACCGTTAGGATGTGGCGGAACGTTATCCTTGAAATTATCACCATCGGGCTTATTTCTGTTACATGCGGTAAGCAAAACGGTTACCAATAGGAGTAGCGCTATTATTCTTTTTTTCATAGTTAATCCTCCTATGAAAGATTAAAGCTCGCCTGTGCTGGTTTCCTCTCTGGAAACCATAACCTCAAGATTACCATTTCTGGTACGGAGCTTATCTATAAACTCCTTTTCTTTAGAAGCGTCACGAAGCGTAGCATCATATGTAAGCCTGAACATGCTTCCCATATTTACGCTCTTAACCCTAATAAGCTGACATTTTGTAGTATACTCCTTGAATATATCCTCAAACACATTGGTATAATCAAGATCCTCGGGAATAGTAATTCTAACGCTCTTACGCACAGCCATTCTGCGGCCAAAGCCAAGGTCAAGACAATTATAAAGAGCAAACAGAGCACCCATTATTACAGTGAAAATTGCCGCAAAGGCAATATATCCCATACCGCACATAAGTCCGGTGCCCATAGCAAGGAATATCGCCGAAATCTCTCTTGCCGTACCGGGGGCGCTACGGAAGCGAACAAGGCTGAATGCGCCTGCCACAGCAACACCTGCACCGATGTTTCCGTTTACCATCATGATAACGACGCAAACGATTGCGGGTAAAAGAGCGAGAGTTGTAACAAAGCTCTTAGTAAAGCTTGCCTTAAAAGCATATGCAAAGGCAAGGAGAATACCCAGCAAAATAGCTCCACCGAGGCAGATCATAAAATCGGGAAGACTTATTACATAAGCAAGCTCGGAATCAAAGATTCCGCTGAAAATATTATTAGGCATTTATTTTAATCTCCTTTGCTATGCGTTTTACTTTTAATTGCTCGGCAAGGACGGTTTCGGTATACGCCGTGCCGTATTTTGAAAATGAAGTTTTATATATTTTACCTTGAGAAAGGATGTTTACCATCCACAGCGGTATAGCGCCGGGGCATTTTATCTCCATAAGCACTCTGTTCTCGGGTAAAATGGAATGACCGTAAGGCTCTTTACAAACAGATATTTCGCTTGTACGGCAAAGAATGTTATCATCAAAGGTAACACGAAAATCACCACCGCTAAGATCGTAAAATGCCTCCCTCTCATAAGAGAGAAACATAGAGGGGCGAAGCCCGCTGTAAAGTGTCTTGAAATAGTCTATTTCACGGCTGATCTGAGTGTCACATGGAGAAGGCATATCTCCGCCAACCCAGGCCGTAGCAACAGCCTCGGGCAAGGAAATACGGCGCTTATATACCACCTTGTCATATTTTTTCTTCAGCTCTACGAACACCATGCTGTCGCTATCTGCAAGCTGATAGCTTCTGATTCTCAGCTTTTCCTTATAAATCGGCTTCTCGATAGAACGACGGATAAGAGCATATGTATCGGTATCATAATATACGTTTCGAATTGTGTTTTTTCCATAAGCATCAAGACACATACGTCCCGAAATTGCATCCAAAACATATTTTTTCTGTTCCGGTGTAATCAGATACTTTAGCTCAAACCGGTGAAAAACGTTTTTGTATGACACATCCTCTCTCCTTAACATTTTTTATGCGCGATTAATCTGTGCAATAAGGCGACCCGCACGCAGGGTGCGAGTCGCCAGTATGTGCGAAAATATTAGTTTGTAACAGGAACTATCTCCGTCACCTTAATTTCAAACCCGGGAATAATGTAGGTGTACAGATAATATTCATTTCCTTCTTCATCAGTCATAGAAACAGTGTTTTTACCAATCTCCATTTTAGGAAGCACTATATTTCGATGCTCCTCACGGCATCCCTCGTTAGTACAAACCACGTGTGCTACACCGTCGTACTCAAAGCTCGGAGTCTGTCCTTTTACTATACTGTAAGTATGTGCATCGGGAATGAGCTCTGTGCTTTTCTCGGTATATATGCAAATAACACCTTCCCTCTCATAGGTCCATATGAATTCACCATACTCAACACAGTTAGATGTGTTTTCAAATTCGGGAACGACCTCTTCGGGTGACATCTCGGGTTTGTCACACTCACCAAACTGACTGTAGCAGGTCCCCTGAAGGAAGAAAATATTATCATCAAGATCAACGTCTACACCGGGAATAGCCTTGTGAAGTCGATACTCGTATCTGTGAATATGAGTTTCAACCCAAATTTCGCAATCTACAGTAAAACCAAGGCTCTCAGAATGATAGAAATAATTAAGCACCTTGAAATCGCCATTCTCATTGCTTTCATATCTATCAAATTCTGCGTTTTCACCTTCAACAACCGCAGGAATCTGTTCACCGAACTTCTGTGTACATCCGTCATTTACGCAAACAAGATATGCAAATCCGTTATTCTCTGTGGTAGGCAGAATTATAAGTTCCGGTGCGTACTGTATGTTGTGCGAGGGCATGTCATCCTCAGATGCAGGAAGCTCAAAATAATATTT
Source organism: Clostridia bacterium (assembly GCA_017646745.1). GTDB lineage: Bacteria > Bacillota > Clostridia > Oscillospirales > CAG-272 > UBA1740. The sequence goes on along the minus strand of JAGCLY010000074.1, from coordinate 1,656 downwards.
CTCTCCTTCCCATACACATGTCCAGATGATTTTACCTGGAGTATGGCAGGTAGACGTATTAGTAAAGGTTATGGTCAAACCGTCTGTATAAAGAACATCAGGAGTCTGGCAACCAGGCTGAGAGCAGACACCAACAAGAGCGAGACCGAACTCGCCAGCACTGTTAGGAACAAGATTGTAAGCATAGTTATGAGAAAGCTTGTCTCCCACCTCAAGGTCAAATTCGATGTTAATGCCATATTCATCGTTAACATAGCTGTATCTGATGACCTTAAGGCTAACCTCGGTTGCTTCGGCTATGATAGTAGCGGTTTCGTTCTCAACGATGCGAGGAAGCTCAATCGACTTTTCCTCAGTGCAATCGGTGTTGAGGCACTTAATATAAGCCTTACCTGCGGCAGAGGTGGTAGGCATTTCACTCTCATCCTCAACGTACAAGAAATTATGATTAACCTTACCTACGGTAACGCTCTGAGCCTGTCCGCACTCCTCGCATACATAGGTAGCATCTGCTGTCATACCACATGCAACGGTCTTCTCGTTAACAAGAGTCATGCCGATGGTATCATACTTATATACGCCCTCGGAAAGGAGAAAATCTGTAACAAAGGTACCGTTAAGCTTATGAGGCACATCCTCTTCTGTAATAACCGTAACAGTCGAATCAACACCATTCACATTGAACGCAAAGCTTTCAATTTTAGGAGTATGGCAGGTTGCGGCAACTGTAGACACCACCTTAAGGCCATTAGAGTCACCTACGGTGACAGGCTGGATTGTACAGCCCTCGTTAACACAGTCTGCAATAATTGTAAGCGAACCGTTATCGTCAACAGATTTCTGACCCACGTAAGAGTGAGGCAAAGCAGAAACCTTGTGAGTATATGTATAGATGAGGCCGTCTGCGCTGTTAAAGTAAGAATACTCGGTTACACCGTCAGAGCAACAGGTAGCTGCGGTCACAACATTTTCAATTAATCCATCGGTAATATCCATAACGTGGTGAGGATCCTTACATTCGCCGTCAAAGCAGTCACCGACAAGGTTAAGCTCGCCATCCTCTCCCATCTCAAGATGAAAATCAAATCTATGAGTATGACCCTCGTTAGTAGCTCCAGATACAATTCCGATAACTACAGCAAGAACAACAGCAAAAGCAGACATAGCAGAGGCAATGATTACCCTCTCCTTTGTCTTGATCAAGCTCAGTATCTCGTTCATTTTTATCTCCTTAAATAATACAATAATTTATAATCATAATATTTTAACATATTATTTTAAATTTGTCAACTTATTTAAGAAAAAATATGGCAAACGGGACGATAAGTAAATCTGTGCGCATCCATGCGGCTTTCAAGACTATCTACTCCCCCAAAAAACCGCTTTTTTGCTTCAAATTTCAACATATATCAAAAGTCCTTTTGCCCAAATTCCAAAAAAAAGGCTAAATATAGTAAATAGTAGTTTACATATATTCGTTTTTTGTCAGATTTTTGCAAAAAAACAGATCGTGAGAATTAAATTCACACGATCTATTTCTTATGGTTTATTTATCACTTTTCTTCTTACTTGAGTACACCGAGATAATCAAGAACAGAAAGTATCGCACCAACTACAACGTAAAGGTCGATGACTGCGCATGCAATACCAACGAGC